>RZYY01000001.1 GCA_009930115.1 Sphingobacteriia bacterium
GGTAAGTATAACAGCACGGGAATAAATATCTATACCCAATGCAGTTTTTACACCAATTGCCTTTTTCCCGTCAACCAGGACTTCTACCACCGAGTCCTGCAAAAAATCAACATTTGGCGTTGCTTCAAGCATTTCCCTCCATTTTGCTGAAAAGAGAAGACGGTCATTTTGAGCTCTGGGGCTCCACATGGCAGGTCCTTTTGATTTATTGAGCATACGAAACTGAATTGCAGTGTGGTCGGTAACAATACCGGAATAGCCGCCAAGCGCATCAATTTCGCGAATTATCTGCCCTTTTGCAATGCCTCCCATAGCCGGATTACAGGACATTTGTGCGATATTGGTCATATTCATTGTAATGAGCAAGACCTTAGAGCCCATATTGGCAGCAGCAGCAGCAGCTTCGCTCCCGGCATGTCCGGCTCCAACTACAATTACATCGTATTTTTCGAATATCATAATGAATGTTTCACGTGGAACACCTTTGTCAATACATTAGATCTTCAGGCCTGCGTGCAAGATGAAAATTTTCGGCTGCACGCATTTCTTCAAAATCCTTTTTAATTTTATCTTTATATCCGCATAGATGCAATACACCATGAATTATCACCCGGTGTAGTTCTTCTTTGGAGTTTTTTGAAAACTTTTGTGCATTTTCGCTCACACGTTCGATACTAATAAAAATATCTCCCGAAATAGTTTCATTTTCTGAATTATCGAAAGTAATGACGTCAGTAAAATCATTATGCTGGAGATATTTTTGATTGAGATTTAGCAGGTATTCATCTGTGCAGAGAATGATATTAATGTCACCAGGGTTTTTATTCTCTTTCAGAATACTTTTTCTTATCCAATCTTTCAGTAATCGTTTATGACGGATACGATAAGTTACATCTTCATTGAAAAAATTGACCGAGTATTTCATTTGCAAAAAGGGAATTAATCGAATTTATAAAAATATTCTGAAACTTTGTTACGATAGAAAGGTGTTAGATTAGGAGGAAGGGTTTTAAGCAGTTCAATTTCGCGATTCTTAAGTTTAAAAAACTCAATTATTTCTTCCGGATTGCTCCGCTGATAATTTACTGCTTCACGGGCTTCTCTTTTTTCTTCTTCTTCACGCTGCATTTCAGCTTTTTCGGATTTTAACATTCTTGTAAGAATTTCTTTCTGCCGCTCAAGAGTTTCCTGAGTGATTTTGCGGTTTACAATATCCTTTTCTGTCTTTTCCATATCTTCAATGATTTTGGAAACCGTACCATCAGAAACACCAGTTTCTTCTTTAAGCTGTTCTTTGAAGTCTTCCATCATTTTTCGTATTGCGGCCTGCTGTGCTGCCAAACGAGCTAATTGTTCACTCATTTGCTGTCCTTGCTTTCCGCTTTGCTTGCCCTGCTGCTGTCCTTCACGCAATTGCTGCAACTGATTATTGAGTTGTTGCTGTAACTGTTGCATTGATTTCATCTGCTGTGAACCACCGGGTTTCCCAGGATTTTGACATGACGATTGACCTGATGATTGCATGTTCATCATGTCCTGCTGCATTTGATCGAAAGCTTCGAAAAGAAGCAAAGCAAGATTATTGATTGATGTCATGGCAAGCTGCTGGCTTTCCTTTGCCTTACGGGGTATTCGGTCATTCATGGCATCAACAGATTGCTCAAAATTCCGGTCAATAGAATTTAACTCTTTAGAAACAACAGACTGGATGGCCATTTGGCGTTTGCTAAGAGCCCGCAATGAATCAGCAACAATGGTCATATTATCCTTGATATCATGTTGCTTTTTAATTGTTTCAGGATATTTTGGATCGTTAAGGCTTACGTTTCCATACCCGAGAATAAGATTTTCCTGATCAAATGAAAGGTGAATAAGATTATCAAGTATTTGACGCAGTGCGTCGAGGTCTTCAGCCATTTGTTCCTGCATCATGCTATTCATCATTTGTTGCAACTCGTCCGAGAGTTCCTGCATTTCCTGTAATGCTTCTTTTTGATTTCCGGATGCTTTTTTGTTTTGATTTTGCTGGAGTTGTTCCAAACTTTCCTGCATTGACTCTTCGATACTTTCCTCTTTTGGGCTGGTATCTTTCATCTGATTGGGATTTTCAAGCTCTTGGTTTTTTTGTCTCAATTCCTCAAGGTCATCTTTGATTTTATCAAAATCCTTATTGAGAGATTCTTGTTTTTCAAGCAAATCATCCTTGTTTTCAGAATTATCGGAATTATTTGTTTCTTCAGACAATTTATCCTGTTTTTCAGCAAGATTTTTAAGATTGTCAATCGTTTCCTGAAGCTTTTGCTCAAACTCCAGTTGCTTAAACAATTCAAGGCTGCGGTCGAGCTGATCTTCCAAATCTTTCCCTGATAATTTCATTTCTTCAAGCATTTCGCTAACTTTTTCTTTATCAAGTTCATCCAGAAGTTTTTGAATTTCATCCATCATTTTTTTCATTTCATCAGTCAGGAGCTCTTCCATTAACTTTTGAAGTTCTTCCTGTTTTTGAAGCAGCGATTCATCTGTTTCCTTAAACCGCGATTCATCTTTCAATTTCTCTTCGTTCGTATTTTGGAGATTCTCGACCTTTTTTTCGACTGATTTGTGAAGATTGAGAAGGTTTTCCAACTTTTGTCTGTCTTGCCAGTTCAAAGAATTCTTTTCAAGCATCTGACGGTTAAATTCGTCAATTTCAATTTGCAATAAATTCAAATCTTTCAACGCACTTTCAAGATCATCTTTTATTTGTTGACTGGCATTTTCACTTTGTTCAGCCAATTCTTCTAAGGAAGGAACTTTATAAATCATTTTCTGACTGCGGGAAGCTTTGCTACCATTAATTCCGTCATTATCCCAAACCTCGAAAAAATAAGAAATTTCATCACCGGGATTAAGTTGAAGGCTGTCGAAATGGAAATAGTGAAAAAACTGTTGCTGATTTGTGTTTGTTAGAATATTTAAAGATTCAGAGTGAAGCAAAGGTTTAGCATTATCTGAAGAATTTTTGTGCTCATAATTAAACGTTAACTGGCGAAAACCATAATCATCTTTAATCAGGCCTCTGAAAAAAATGCGATCATCAAACACGGAATCGATATACTCTTCAACTGTTATTGTAGGGTAAATATCAGGAATTACCGTAATAGTGAAAAGCAAAGAATCAGCATTATTGAGAAATTGATTTGATGTGTTAATAGAGTAAGAAGTGCTTTTGAGAAAGCGGTTTGTATAAGAAAATAAATTTGCTTTTTCCGGATTGAGGGAAATGATGCTGTCGTTAAATGACAAATGCAGAGCATCGGTGTCTCTTGTGTATAATTTCCATTTTATGGAGGTGCCCTCCGGGATTACCAGATCTCCTGTATTTTCGAGAGTTTCATCATTTTTAGCGGTATAGCCGGGATAATCAATTTCTGTTGAAAAATTCAGTACTATTGGTTTTGGAAGCACAGTGAGTGTGTAATTTTCTGAAACTACACCATCTGCTTCAAAATGGAAACGTACATTTTTTTGAAGATTTCGTATGGTATAATCAAAGTAAATGTTGCTTTTCCTGCGCATTCTTAGCGAATGGTTGTCAATGTTTATAAAAACCACTGAAGGAATGAAATCTCCTTCGATGGCCAGTTCTACTGTAAAATCCTCCTGCTGAACGGCATTCAAATCAGTATTTTTCAAAATAAACCGGAATGGAGCTTCTCTTTCATAATAAACGTTATGATTGATAATCCTACTGGTTGGTTCGGTAATAATTCCTGGAGCGGCAAGCAAGAATCCAATGAAAACTGCAATTGGAGGAATCGCATATTTGAGATATTTACGGTTGCCTTTAAAATCGATGGCGCTGTTGAACGGAACGGGTTTCAAACTTGTAATACGCTGATCGATGCTGGCGTTAATAAGATCAATATTTTCTGTTGATTGTTCACTTAGTTCTTTTAATTGTAATGTGTTGAGCAATCTGTCCTGAATATCGGAAAAGTGCTTTCCGATAATTTGTGCTGCTTGTTTATGTGAAATTATTTTTCCAATCCTGAAAAGTTTGAATATTGGTATTATGATAAGTTTTATAATGATAAAAAGACTGGTAAAAAGATAGATGTAAAAAAGGAATGTTCTTGCCAGTGTATTCATCCATGCAAAATACTCTAAAAGAGTAATGATAAGATAGAAAAAAAGCAGAGAAGCAACACAATAAATAATTCCCCTGATAATCAGGTTTTTATAGTATTTTTTAATAAAACTATCCAGCTTTTTTATCAATAATTGGTAGCTATCTGTCATCATTTCCGAAAATAATTTCTGTTTTCAACAGGGTAATTCATCAATTGTTAAAAACGAACCCGATTATTTAATTATTTCAAATAATGCTGCAAAGGTAAAATTATCAATATCTTTGCGATTATCAATATTTGTTGCTGAATACAATCAGATAACTAACGCAAAACAGGAAAAATGATAAAAATAAAATGAAAACAAATCAAATTTTATTAAAAGCTGTCATTCTGATAATTGTTATGCTTCCAGCAATATTGCCTGCTCAAACTGAAGATAAACCCTACATGCACAGGGAGATACCTGATGATCCCTGGTTACCGAATGCACATCAGAACAAAAAAACCGGTCCGGCCTATATGGTCAGAAATAGTGGTTTTTTTTCCACTCAGGTAAATGTAAACGAATTTGGTGAAAATATTTTTGATGATGCGGCCAACGAGCCCTCAATAACCGTCGATCCAAACGACCCATTACGAATGGTTATTGGTTGGAGACAGTTCGATAATGTGGTAAGTAACTTCCGTCAGGCTGGATATGCTTATTCGGTTGATGGAGGTGAAACGTGGACATTTCCGGGGGCAATCAATCCAGGGGTATTTCGTTCTGACCCCGTCCTTGATGCAGATTCAGAAGGAAATATTTATTATAACAGTTTATCTGTTGACAATCAAAATAATTACTGGTGTGATGTTTTTAAGGCTGAAGGAGTTGGATTTGAATGGGATGACGGAACTTTTGCACAGGGAGGCGACAAACAATGGATGGTTATTGACCGTACCGGAGGAATGGGAGAGGGACATATTTATTCGTTCTGGAATTCTTCATTCAGTATTTGTTATCCGTTGTCATTTACCCGTTCGATTGATGCAGGCGTTTCTTACGAAGATTGTGTAGAAGTGTCCGGTGATCCGTATTGGGGGACAATGGCTGTTGGACCTGATGGCGAATTGTATGTTGCAGGTGCCGGCCAGTTTGGAAGTCTTACCGTATCAAAATCAACAATGGCGCAGAATCCAGCTTTTCCCGTTTATTGGGATTTTGTTAAACAAGTTTATGTGGATGGTTCATTGAACGGTTGGACCAATATCAACCCTGAAGGCCTTATGGGACAGGCAAATATTTGTGTTGATAAATCGGGTGGGCCGGGAAACGGATATGTGTATGTTCTGGCTTCCGTTGAAAGGCTGTCGAATAATGACCCTGCCGACGTGATGTTTGCCCGAAGTACGGATGGAGGAGTGACCTGGGATTCACCGGTTAGAATCAATGATGATCCGGAAGAAAATAATTATCAGTGGTTTGGCACCATGTCAGTTGCACCTGGCGGACGGATTGATGTGATTTGGCTTGATACAAGGAACGCGCTGACAGGAACTTATCTGTCGTCACTCTATTACTCGTTTTCGTTCGACAATGGCGAAACATGGTCGGAAAATGAGCAGCTTTCTGAAGCTTTTGACCCGCATGTTGGATGGCCAAATCAGGAAAAACTGGGCGATTATTTTGATATGATTTCAGATAACCAGAGTGCTCATTTGGCTTGGGCCGGGACTTTCAACGGCGAGCAGGATGTTTATTACGGACGAATTACACCAATAATCACAACAGTTCATCAAAAACCTCAAACGGTAAGTACACCTGCTATTTCATGCTTCCCGAATCCGTTTACACGCAAAGCAACAATTAGTTATTATCTTCCGCAAACTGATCGGGTGGATGTTTCGATATTTGACATGTATGGAAAAAAGATAAAAACATTGGTTAACACCCATCAGGAGGGAGGAACCCATACAGTTTCAATCAACGGCAACCAGCTGACCGGAGGATTATTCATCTGCAAAATTACAATCAAAGGAATGTCAAAAACAACTACGTTTGTTCATTTAAAATAGTGGGTAATAATAACGACAATTCTCAAAGGTCGATGATTATAGAAAAACGAACAAGAATATTTATCTGAATAAAGGCCAAAATTTTGCATAATCAGCATTGTATTTTTTAAATGACTGTATTTTAAGGAGACTTATAACTTTATAAAACCATTATTGTCTAATACGGTCTTCCTGTTTACAAAGGTGAAACAGATAAACCCGATTAAGGAAAGATTCCAAATTTAATGTTTGAAAAAAATATCAGAACAGTACCCAAAGAGAAAAAATCATTTTCTGATCGGCTTATTCAACTATTTTTGCGGCCAAAATTCAACATACTATGGGACGTGCATTTGAATTCCGGAAAGCCCGTAAGCTGAAGCGCTGGGGCAATATGGCCAAAACTTTTACCAAGATAGGAAAAGAAATTTCGATTGCTGTTAAATCTGGCGGAGCTGATCCTTCCGGAAATCCGCGGCTGAGACTTTTGCTGCAAAACGCAAAAGCAGCCAATATGCCTAAGGATAACGTGGAACGAGCCATAAAAAAAGCCATTTCGAAAGACACAGAAGACTATAGAGAAGTGGTTTACGAAGGTTATGGTCCTCATGGTGTTGCTGTGGTGGTTGAAACATTTACTGATAATCCAACACGAACTGTAGCCAACGTCCGCAGCTATTTTACCCGAAACGGCGGCTCGCTGGGGACTTCAGGTAGTCTGAGTTTTATGTTTGAACATAAATGTGTTTTTAAACTTAAAACAAAGGATAATATTGATCTCGAAGACCTTGAACTGGAATTGATAGACCTGGGAGTAACTGAAATCTTTGCTGAAGAGGATACCATATTCGTTTATGCTGAATTTGAATCTTTTGGTGCTTTGCAGACTTATTTTGAAGAAAACAAATTTGAGATTATCAGTGCCGAGTTTGAGAGGATTCCAACACAAACCAAGACATTATCACCGGATCAAATGGCAGATTTCGAGAAAATGCTCGCTAAATTTGAAGAAGATGAAGATGTAAGCAACATCTTTCATAATATGAAGGAATAGCAGCAAATGAAATCATTATCTGGCCACAACAATTGTTTTTGTTTCAGTTTTGATGTGTCCGGTACCGGTATTTTTACTCTCAGTTAAAGCAAAGTAAACACCTTCAGGAACGCGGGAAGCATCCCATTCGTATCGCTGAAACCCGTTTGGGCAGCCATTTATTTCTGTAATTAGTTTTCCATTTACATCTCTTAGCGAAACAGACAATATGAGATTTTCATCCGATAAGGTTTCAATGGTGATAATCCTGCTCCCCGGATTTGGGAAAATGTTGATGGTGCTGATGTCTTCATTTTGATTTTCAACAATTCCCACATTGAACAAAGTAAACAAAGAATCCATAGGAACCTCAACAGGTTGTAACATATAAGCCGGAGTGCCGGTTTCAGCAAACGAAAAACGAATGATGTTCTGAGTTGGAATAAATTGTATTGTTTGCAGGTTGGTGTTAACACCGGCAGTTCCAAGCACATTCCAATTGCGGTTGACATCCAGTTGATTGGATGTTTGGAGCGAATCGGAAATTCGATTGTATCGGGAACAGGAGGTTGGTGGCTTCAATAATCTGAAATGATTTGTAGCAACCAGGTTGTCACCGAAATACGCAGGATTTTCATTTTTTGTCCGGATGGCGTTTCCATAAGCATTGTGTATTTCAAGAATTTCTGCTGCCGGTTCAAGGAATGAAGGCCCTGCAGAATGGACAATGTAAGTGCTTGCTACATTATGAGAGCGAACAGCATCAGTAATATCTCGTGGAGAACAGATACCATCGTTGTTAAAATCCCTGGCTTCCAGGCCATCACGCTGAGCAAGATTAACAGGGTAAAAGCCCGTTCCTGCAGGGCTGGAAAAATAATTTCCCATATTCTGGAAGGTAGCTACACCCGATTCATTCATGCCGGACAGCGCACCGATCATCCCTGCATATCCGAAAGTAATAAAAGACTGTTTTAGCGGGTCACCTGTCACCCAGATTACAATCAGGGCATTGTTGATAAGATGGGGATTGTTAACCCAGTCAAGATTTCGATCAATCACTGTTTCACCAAGCAGCTCAGGTGCATTTGCAGTAGCATCACCCCAGCTGGTGAGATTGGAGCATCCCGGGCCATTGTAATACCATTTCTCTGAAAAGGCTGTAAAATCGGGGATCGAATAGGCAATCAGTATATCCTTGTAGGTCAGCGTGTCGTTAAGAACAGTCGAGTACAGATCAATATTGGCCATTTCCATTCCGTCAATCATCCCCTGGGCAATTTCAATGTATTTGTCGTCCACCACAAAATGCTCATCAAAGATTTGTCGAGCCTGGTTATAGCCCGCAACCCCGCCAAAAGCAGATGGGATAACATAATTTTCGAAAACCGGTTTGATTTGGTGACCAAGGAACCATCCGTAATTGAAACCATCTTCCCAATTCCAACCGCTACCCAACCAAATTGCCAGGTGGCCGTTAATTCGCAACGTATCGGCAGCCACAAATGGATTAGGTTTTGAAACGGCAGAACAGCATAATAGCAATAAAACAAGTGCAAGTTTTTTCATAATAATTTGAACTGAATTACTTTACAAAGTAAATGAATTTCAATCATAAATGAAAGCGGGATATGTTTTTTTTCACTAGTGTCCGGAAAAATAATTGGAGATTCCTCACCGCCGGCTGGTGGTGAGGAATCTCCTGCTCATTTTTAATTGCTTTCATTTTTAATCGGACAATAGTGGTTTTTTTAATAGTTACATGATTATATATTCTTTGCGGTGTTATTAACCATAACAATGAAAGCAGAGTTTACCTGTTACTAATGTTGTTACCGAAATGCTCTTTCAGAGTTCATTATAATCCCACTGCAACCATTATCTTTGCAGAAAATTTCTAATTATGACCGAGCAAAAACCAGTAAGGGTACGTTTTGCACCAAGTCCAACCGGGCCACTCCATATTGGCGGGGTGCGTACAGCACTTTACAATTATCTTTTTGCAAAACGAAACAAGGGTACTTTTTTGCTAAGGATCGAAGATACCGATCAGCTTAGGTATGTTCCCGGAGCAGAGGAATACATCATCCGATCGTTGAAATGGTGTGGCATTGAATACGACGAAGGGCCTGATACCGGAGGGAAGTTTGCTCCATACCGACAGTCAGAACGCAAGGCTTTGTATGCACAATATGCTGATTTGCTTGTTTCTTCAGGGAATGCTTATTACGCTTTCGACACCCCGGAAGAACTGGAAACCATGCGTGAACGACTGAAAGCCGAAAAATCTGACAGTCAGCAGTATGATGTAAAAACACGCAGTACAATGAACAATTCGCTGACAATGAGCGAAAAAGAAACCCGGAGAAGAATAGAAGAAGGCGAACCTTACGTGATCAGAATAAAAATACCGGCAGGCGAAACCATAGTTGTAAATGACCTTATCAGGGGAAGTGTAGAGGTGAAATCAGAACTCCTGGACGATAAGGTGCTTTTTAAATCCGACGGAATGCCCACTTATCATCTGGCCAATATTGTCGATGACCACCTGATGGAAATCAGTCATGTAATCAGAGGTGAAGAATGGTTGCCATCGGCACCGCTGCATGTGTTTCTCTATAAGTGTTTTGGATGGGAAGCACCAAAATTTGCTCATTTACCCCTGTTGCTTAAACCTGATGGAAATGGTAAGTTGAGTAAACGCGACGGTGATCGTCTGGGATTTCCTGTTTTCCCGCTGCAGTGGACTGATCCTGTTTCAGGTGAAGTTTCAAGTGGCTATCGTGAATCAGGCTATTTTCCTGAAGCATTTATCAACATGCTTGCCCTGCTTGGATGGAATCCGGGTACAGAACAGGAGATTTTCTCCCTGAAAGAACTTGCCGGGGAGTTTTCACTTGACAGGGTAGGCAAATCAGGTTCCAAATTTGATCCGGAAAAAGCCAAATGGTTTAATCACAAATACCTGACAGAGAAAAGTGATACCGAACTTGCTGTTCATTTTATGCCTGTCCTGGCGCAAAAAGGAATTACACCTGACCCCGCTTTTGTAGAAAAAGTTGTAGGTATCATTAAGGAACGTGCAAATTTTATTACTGACTTTTGGGAACAATCCTCATTTTTCTTTATTGCTCCGCAAAATTATGATGAACAGGTAGTGAAAAAACGCTGGAAAGCAGATACAGGCCAGTTGATGAACAACCTGAAAGAACGACTTGTACAGTTGGAACCATTTACTGCTGAACATATTAAAGAAAATGTCCATCATTTTGTTGAAGAAAATAGTATTGGAATGGGCGTGGTTATGAATGCCCTCCGGCTGGTTTTGGTTGGTGGTGCTTTTGGGCCGGACCTGGCACTTATAGCCGGGATGATTGGGAAAAGTGAAGTGATAAACCGAATAGAAACAGGTATTTCAAAATTGGGCTAAAATGGCACAGATTGCACTGGAAAACATGGAGTTCTTTGCTTATCACGGCTGCTTCAGCGAAGAACAAATTATAGGAACCCGTTTTATCATTGATCTGTGGATTGAAACCGATACTACAGAAGCTGAACACACCGACAAAATCACACATACCATCAATTATCAGGATGTTTATTTTCTGGTAAAAGAACAGATGATCATAAAATCAAAATTGCTGGAGCATGTCGGGAGAAGAATTCTTGATGCACTGACCGAAAAGTTTCCAGACGTGATTTCAGCCAGAATAAAAGTTTCAAAAATGAACCCGCCACTTGGTGGAAAAGTGGGTTGTGTGAGCATTGTCCTGTCAACATAATCTCATGAAAAAAACCGACGCCAGTTCAAACAATGCGATTTGTCCAAAATGCGGACGGTCGTTCACATGTAATCCAACAGGAAAATGCTGGTGCAGCGGGTTTACCATTCCTGCTGAAAACCTGCGGTTACTTAAAACAAAATATTCATCCTGCCTTTGTCCTGAATGCTTACAGGAGTTTGCTGTACAAAATCCTTGATTTTCAGCCCGAGTTCCAGATCCTGATTGAAAGAGATAATCCACAAATTTTTCATAGGTGAGATAAGCGGATTTTCACCCATATGGGTGAAAATCCGGTCTCGATTAATCCGCTGTTATCATCATCAGCATCATCATTAAATTTTCTAATCTTTTATTAATCAAATATATAGACACATAGAACAATTCTATTGCAGGTTGTTTGATGTTTCTGGCACGATAATTAGGCTTCTGGTTACACAAATGAAAAGTAATGAAGCCATTAACAAATTACGGGCATGAAAACAAAAAGGTATCTGTGCTGAATGTGTCAAAGCTGTATGATGCTGGTGCTGTAAAACTGGCTGCAAATACAGATAGGATGTTGTCCGATTTTGAAAAATGTAATAAAACGAAAAAATAATCAGAAGGTAACAACTTAGATTGCCCCCAAACCTTTTCTCTGTTCAAAAGATCGTCCCGAATCCGGGACGGTCTTTTTGACTTCAGGCGGTATCATTAATCAGGATTAAAGCACCAGAGTGCTGGTCTGGATTACATTTAAGAAAAAACAAACAGATTTTGCCGGGCAAGTTTGGGTTGATAGAAATTACCTGCCTATTCTTGCTTTTATGGGATTTTTCAATCCTGAAGCTTTAGTCAGTTCCATTTTTACCGAGCCAACGATAACTGCAGATTCGCCAAGAATTGGGATTTTATTCTCGTCATCTGTTATCCAGAGAGTCATCGGGTAAGAATTGCTGAATACTTCACCGGTAGCTACCATAGGTTTGAAAGCAAGGCAATGAAATTTTCCAAGGTCGGTTTCCACAATTTGTCTTCCTTCAAATTGAATTACAGAAACATAAAGCGAATCATCAAGGTAATAATTGACTGAAATATGATCTCCTGTTTCCAGTGTATCGGCATTTAGTGTTCGGGCGTAATATGCAGCTGAAAGGATATCCTGAACGTAAGGTAAGATGGGATTTGTTTCACGCCGACTCACAGCAATACAATTTTTGTGGTCGAAATCTATATCATCATCCCGCACATATCCGCCTTCACGGGTACGCCTGACAAAGTGATGAGTCATCAGTGATTCTTTATCCATATAAGACTCGAACCGGTCACGCACTTTAAAAAAAATATCGAATGCTCTGTTGGATTTGCCCGAACCGACAATATGATGAACTTCCCTGCCATCAAATTTCCGGTTCGTTTTTTTTACTTCAATTTCTGCTGTTCCTGCATTCACCTGTCCGGTGAGCAATGATTCGTAATAAACTCTGTATTTAAGCACTTCACCAGTTTCCCAGGAATTATTTTCCAGTTTACGGTATTCAAAAACAGGATTATTCTGCGACACGGATGAAATAGCTGAGTGCAGGCAGATAACTAACAGAATCAATTTTAACCGGAAATCCATAAAAAACGAAATGCAGGGTTGTGTATTTAACACGTAAAGCCTGAGAAAATTGCTCATTATGGTCAAAATCAAAGTACAGTTAATTGCTGGCTAAGAACAATTATTAAACCAAAACCGAAAAAAGTCAGGTGACTGTCCAGAATAGACCAAGTCAAATATTTCAACCAGCCACTACCACATTGATAATTTTGCCGGGTACTACAACAACTTTTTGCACACGCTTTCCTTCGATCCATTTTCTGGATTGATCGTGCTGCAAAACTGCTTTTTCGATTTCTGAAGGTGGGGTATTGAGCGGGAATTCTATTTTATATCTCATTTTTCCGTTAAAGGAAACCGGATACTCAAAGGTGTTTTCAATCAGGTATTTTTCATTATAATCCGGGAATGCAGTGTGTGCAACACTACCTTCATTTCCAAGAAGCTGCCAGAGCTCTTCGGCGATATGCGGGGCATAGGGTGAAATAATTCTGACCAGCGGGTCAAGCACCTGTCGTTTATGGCATTTTAGCTCGTGAAGTTCGTTTACACAGATCATAAAATTACTTACTCCGGTGTTAAATGAAAAACGCTCTATGTCTTCTTTGATTCTTTTTATGGTCAGGTGAATAATTTTAAGTTCAGCAGACGTGGGTGCTTCATTTGTAACTCTAAACCGGTTGTTTTCGTCATGGAAAAGCCGCCATAATTTCCGCATGAAACGAAAGACACCTTCAATTCCATTCGTGTCCCAGGGCTTTGATTGTTCTAATGGACCGAGGAACATTTCATAAAGACGAAGGGTGTCAGCGCCGTATTTTTCGATCAGGTCATCAGGATTTTGTACGTTGTACTTTGATTTGGACATTTTTTCCACTTCCCATCCGCATAGGTATTTTCCGTTTTCGAGGATAAAATGTGCATCGGCCAGGTGATTTTGCCATTTTTTGAAGGCTTCAATGTCGAGTACGTCATTATGTACAAGGTTTACATCAACATGAATAGGATCGGAATAAAGTTCGCGTCCGGGAACATTTTTTGAGACAAAAACAGGGATGTTTCCCAGCGGTTCTTTTTCGACGAAAGCCGGAAGCTGTTCACCATTCAGAACCCTGCGGACTCTGTCCATTACCTGGTCCATTTCAAGCAGATCGCGAAGAGGGATAAGCAATAACTTAAGGCCTTTATTTTTACAATATTCTTCATAAGGTTCGGCAAGTTTTTCGAGTGATTGTTGCCGCTTGATTTCAATAATTAGTTCTGCATCCTTGCTGTAAAAATCGAATTTGCGATGGCCATCCCTGAAATCGCGGATAAAAGTCGTCCCTGTTTTGCCATCTTTAAGTTCTTCCCAAAGTAAAAATTCAGCCATTTTCTCAAGATTGGCACGATAGACGAAATTTGATCTGCCCTGGATCATTCCCTGGTTGATCATTTTCCTGAAAGGTTCATCCTTGCAGGTAAGGCCGATATCGAAAAGAAACTTGTTCCAGAAGCGTGAGTAAATCAAATGACCGGTTCCATGCTCTGCTCCTCCGATGTACAAGTCAACATCCTGCCAGTAATGGTTTGCGTCTTTGGAGAAGTATTCCCTGTTATTATGAGGGTCCATATAACGCAGATAATACCCGCTTGAGCCGGCAAAACCGGGCATGGTATTGGTTTCGAGCGGGTAACCGTCTTTAGTTTTCCAGTTATCTGCTCTGGCCAGAGGGGGTTCACCGGTATCAGTTGGTAAAAATTTATCAACAGGAGGAAGATTGAGTGGCAGCTCATTTTCGTCGAGCATATAAGGCATGTCGTTTTTGTAGTAAACAGGGAAAGGTTCTCCCCAGTATCTTTGTCTGCTGAAAATAGCATCCCGCAGACGATAATTAACTTTTCTTTTACCAATTCCAAGCTCTTCGATATGTTCGATGATGCGATGAATAGCCTCTTTTACTTCAAGTCCTGAGATTATTCCCGAATTAATTATTTTTCCTTCCTTGGCATCATATGATTCGTCCCAGTCTGCAGGATTTGTCATTGTTTCTCCGGGTTTTTTTACTACCTGAATTATGGGAAGCAGAAAATGCTTTGCGAACACAAAATCACGGCTGTCGTGAGCCGGCACAGCCATTATTGCTCCTGTACCATAACCTGCAAGGACATAATCAGCAATATAAATTTTCATTCTTTCCCCGTTGAGCGGATTGATGGCAAATGAGCCGGTAAACACACCGGTTACTTTTTTCACTTCGGTAATACGCTCACGTTCTGACCGAATCTTGGTTTTTTCGATGTATTCTCTGACAGGGCCACGGTTTTGGGGGGTGGTAATATGAATAGCAAGCTCATGCTCTGGGGCAAGTACCATGAAAGTAGCACCATACAAAGTGTCAGGACGGGTAGTAAAAACTACAATTTCTTCCTTGTGATCCTCAACTTTAAATTTCACTGTAGCTCCTTCTGAGCGACCAATCCAGTTTCGCTGAATGTCTTTAATGGATTCGGACCAATCCAGTCGTTCGAGACCTTCGAGCAATCGTTCGGCATAGGCAGTGATTCTGAGTGACCATTGACGCATGAGTTTGCGTTCTACCTTGTGGCCTCCGCGTACCGATAATCCTTCACAAACTTCATCATTGGCCAGCACGGTTCCCAGGTCAGGACACCAGTTTACCATTGTATCTGAAAGAAAAGCCAGGCGATAGTTCATAAGCATTTCCTGTTGCTCTTTCTCGGTCATCGAATTCCAAATCTCCGGGGTAAAAGGATCGTGGTCATTACAATGAGCTTCAATGCCATTATTACCGTATTTTTCAAAATGAGCGATCAGTGTGCTAATCGGCTGGGCTTTATCTGATTTTTTATCATACCAGTGGTTAAAAAGCCGGATAAATGTCCATTGTGTCCATTTATAGTATTCGGGGTCGCTTGTGCGTATTTCACGATCCCAGTCGTAACTAAAACCAATTTTATCAAGTTGTTCGCGATAACGTTCAATATTTTTATTGGTAGTAATTTCGGGATGGGTACCGGTTTGAATGGCATATTGTTCGGCAGGCAATCCAAATGCATCGTATCCCATGGGATGTAATACATTATAACCCTGAAGCAATTTGTATCGGGCATAAATGTCGGATGCAATGTAACCAAGTGGATGTCCGACATGCAATCCTGCACCAGAGGGATAAGGGAACATGTCAAGCACGTAATATTTGGGTTTTATTGATTGATTATGGGTTTTAAAAGTTTGATTTTCAGCCCAGTAACGTTGCCATTTTTTTTCAATTTCAGAAAAATTGTAATCCATCTTTGGTTAGGTTTTTCAAATTTTAGCTTGCGAAAATACGAAAAGTATCCCAAAAGAAATTTCAGTTTGTTTTACTGCACCGCCTCTCAGCGACATTTCACGTCTAAAATATTATTTTTGCAGAAAATAAATATGACATGAAGAAAAGTTTGTTCTTGTTCTTGCTGGCCGGATTACTTGCGGCCTGCACCGGTAAGAAGACTGAAACCAAGCAAAAATCCCCTGATAGTGATCTGGTTTTGTCGAAAGAGATTTCTTCGGAAGTCCAATCTGATTCTGTGGATTATCAGGAAGAAAAATCAACTGGTTTTTTGACCGAAGTAGATGTCGAAGAATATAATCGCCGGAGAGGGACTGATGAATTTCATTACAAAAGGGGATTAGTTCTTTACGAAATAAAAAATTATTTAGAAGGGATTAAGGAATTTGACACCGTCATCAAAATTTCGCCAAACCTTGGTTCAGCATACGTAAATCGTGGCAAAGGCTTTATCCAGCTTGAGGAATACCAGAAAGCCCTTGCTGATTTTCAAAAAGCAGTTGCCATTGATCCATCCGATTCTACAGCTTATCTTAACCTGGCCATAGCTCATTATCAACTTAATGATTTCAATGGTTGTATTGAGGCGAATACACGCCTGCTTGAACTTTCCCCCAACAATGTGATGGGATATTTCAACCGCGGAACTGCCTATGGTAAAATCAATGATTTTCGAAATGCAATTGCTGATTTCAACAAAGCTGTCCAGATTGATCCGGGCTATACCGAAGCTTATTTCAACCTTGGGCTGGCGTATTATTGGTCAAACGATAAAGCACACGCCTGCCAAAACTGGGCAAAGGCACGAAATCTTGGATCACAAAAAGCAGCAAGAGTCTTAGAAAAATATTGCCGGTAGAAAGCATAGCCTGCCTGTGTTTTGTCAAAATCTTATCAACATTTAATTCCTGCCAATGTATGAAGAAAATCAACCGTTTGATGCTCATTCTGTCTCTGTTGATACCGCTGTTGACTGCAGCACAGAACAACGAACAATCGTCATTGGTACAATCATTAAAAAATCATTTGGTAATACTTGCTTCAGACTCTCTTGAAGGAAGAGGATTGGGTACAGACGGGAGGATTAAAGCAAGAACGTATATTGAAAATCATTTTAAAAAAGCCGGTCTTTTAACTTATGATGATGACTATTTTCAGAATTTTGAGATGCGCTTTTACCTGATAAACCTTATTGGGGCCAATATCATCGGTTATCTGCCGGGAAATGATCCGGAACTGAAAAATGAATTCATTGTCATTGGTGCACATTACGACCATCTCGGGTATTATTTCGAAAACAATGAAAAAGTAGTTTTCAACGGTGCGGATGACAATGCTTCAGGTGTTGCTACCTTGCTTGAACTTGTCCGGTATTTCTGTGCTAATCCTTATTTGACCGGTCGGAGCTTACTGTTTATTGCTTTTGATGCTGAGGAAAGCGGATTAATTGGCTCCGAACACTTTGTCAGTGAGAATACCAAATTTGAAATGAAGAGCCTCAAAGCCATGTTCAGTCTTGATATGGTGGGTATGTACTCGGCCAATCAAGGGTTGAGCCTTCATGGAATAGCAGCCTTCAGGGGCGGAGAAGAACTGGCAAGTGCAATTGCTGAAAAACAAAATATCCTTCTTCAGAACACCACTGGCAGAATTACTTCAGGAACCGACACAAAACCTTTTGGCGATGCAGGCATTCCCGCTGTTCATGCTTTTACGGGACTTAAATCACCCTATCATAAACCTGAAGACAATTACGATTTGCTCGATTATGAAGGCATGGCAAAAGTCTCTCTTTATCTCAGGGAACTTATTACACAAATGTCACTGCTCCCTGAAATCCAACCTGCTTTTCCGGTTAAAAATGAGAAGAAAAAACAACCAGTAAAATTTAATTGGGGAGTAATTGCACATGCTGGCAGCTCTCACAATACATTTCCCGACGAATTTTTCAGAGCAAAAAACGTTTTTGCAGGCAGTGCAGGATTCTTTATGCAATTGCAAACACCCGGTCCATTTTACCTTCAGCCAGAACTTTTATACGACTATAACGGCAGTAAATCTGAAAACGGAACTTTCAGAAGACATACCCTTACAATCCCGCTGAACATTCAGTATAATCTGGCAAAAGCTACAAAAGGTCAGTACCGGATTTATCCGTTTGCCGGTGTTTACTATCGTTATACTTTTCTTGGTGAAAACGATTTTGACGGATTGAATTATGCAGATGTTTTCGAAACACAGGAATGGGGTTTAAATTTAGGGTTTGGAATGAATGTAATGGGATTACACCTTGCCTGGACCTGGCGAAGAGGGATCACCAATATTTCCCGTAATACCGGAGTAAATATCTTCAATTCAGGTAGTTATTTTACTGTTGGATACAGGTTTTAAACCAACATCCAAAACAGGTATTATTGGCTTCGATTAACATTTTTTCCTGAAATCCGGGAAATACATCAATATTCTGCATTATCCCTTTCGACGCGCGATTTCCTTTTTAATAAGCGACAGCTCACGTCCGGTTTGTCCTTTCACTGAAGTATTTTCCTCAGCCCGACGAACGAGATAGGGAATCACATGTTTTACAGGTCCGTAAGGAACATATTTGGCGACATTGTATCCGGCATGTGCAAGGTTGAAGCTGATGTGGTCGCTCATGCCATAGAGCTGCGAAAACCAGATACGAGGATCATCTTTGGCAAGATTATGCCCGGCCATAAGTTCACAAAGATAAGACGAGCTGTATTCGTTATGCGTTCCGTTGAAAATAGTGATTCGGTCGATGTGCTCAATACAAAATTTGAGGGCTGCATTGTAATCGTGATCGGTATGTTCTTTGTCCGGCTGAATAGGGGAAGGATAACCCATGTGTGCTGCTCTTGCACGCTCTTTTTCCATATATGCGCCGCGTACAAATTTTGCTCCCAGGAAGTAATTCCCTTCAACAGCCATCTGATAGGATTTTTTCAGAAATTCCAGCCGGTCGTGGCGATACATTTGAAAAGTATTGAATACAATGGCACGATTACGGTTGTATTTGGCCATCATGGCATTTACCACTTCGTCAATAAAATTTTGATACCAGGAGTCCTCAGCGTCAATCAGAATAGAAACGTTTTTTTCATAAGCAGTTTTGCAAAGTAACTCAACGCGTTCCCTGAATTTGTCAGCTCCGGCAGCTTCGGCAGGTGTCAACTGTTCACCGGCACTTACTTTGGTAAGTAAAGAGATGGTAGTGAAAGCTGTTGGTTTGAAAACAGCAAACGGAATGTCAGGGTTTCCTTCAGCATTTTCGATAGTGCGTAATGTTTCTTCAAGGGCAAGCTGAATACCTTCCTCCGAATCAGTGCCTTCGACCGAGTAGTCGAGAATAGCTTTTACGTTGGATCTGTTTAGTGTTTCCACTGTGGGGATACATTCTGAAATCGTTTCGCCACCCACAAATTGTTTATAAATGGTTGGTTTTACAAACCAATTGACCGGAAAGCCTATTTTGAAAAGCGACTGGGTAAGTTTCCCCCCTGCTTTCACGAGCCAGTTATGAGCCAATGCGCTAAATAGAAGGTAAGATTTTCGAAGATCACTGTTGCTTTTATTTCTGAATACAATTTCGGTGTTATGAAAATTAATCATGGATTTTTTTTGCAAAAGTAAACAAGAGGTTTCACACCGAATAAATTTTTGTAAATCAAAGTAAACGTTTGGTATAGAATGGATTTTGTAGTATGTTTCATTAATCTCTTTGAATCAAACCGAATACAGGCATTAAGACAATAATTTACTTTTGGCATCATGAATAAGCGGGAAAAATTTAAAGCACATTTGGCTCTGGCGATAACCACTATTATTTTTGGTATAAATTACTGGATATCAAAAGGATTAATGCCGGATTATCTGAATCCGCCACAGTTGGTTTTGTTGCGGGTGGTTGGAGCCTGTATGCTGTTTTGGGGACTTTCTCTTATGACCAGAGGTGAAAAAGTGCTGAAGAAAGACTTTTGGATTATTGCCATTGCCGCCTTTTTTGGTGTTACCGTAAATCAATTGTTGTTCTTCATCGGGTTAAATCTTTCTACACCGGTTGATGTAGCTATCATTCACGTTTCGAATCCAATCTTTGTGTTGATTTTTGCTGCGCTGATGATCAGGGAAAAGATTACATGTTTTAAAGTTGCAGGTATTTTTATCGGAGCTGCCGGAGCTGTTGTGCTTATTACCTATCGCGGGAATATCTCTTTTTCATCAGCTACCTTTACAGGCAATCTGTCAGCATTACTCAATACGCTGGCATATTCTGTTTATTTGGTAATGATAAAACCCATAATGGCCAGATATAGGCCGGTTACAGTGATGAAATGGGTTTTTCTGACAGGGTTGGTGACATCATTGCCATTTACGATCAAGCCGGCTTTCAGTTTGACTTTTGATATATTTACGCCCTACATTTGGTTCTCGTTGTTTTTTGTAATCGTTGTAACAACATTTATGGCGTATCTTTTTACTATTTATGCTCTGAAGTACATTGAAGCAAGTGTGGTGAGCTATTATATTTATCTTCAGCCTGTTATAGCAACACTTATTTCGTTTTGGCTGGGGCAGCAATTATTGTCGTGGCCACATGGTATGGCTGCTGCGCTGATCTTTTTAGGTGTTTATCTGGTTTCAGGAAAAATAAGGACTAATCAAACCGCCATTTCTGCAAAGACCTAAATACTATTCATATTAAAGAATGCTGGCAGGAAGTGTTAGTAAAATCATATTTTTATCCATCTACCGGCAGGCATGTTATTTTCTTCATCATTTGAATGCTTTTTTTCTGTTTATCCTGACAGAGATCATTGGGGAATAGCCTGAAAACCGGTTGAACAAATTTCAGAAACAAATCGGCTATTTTTCGCAATATCTTTTTATCACGTTATAGGCATCAGTAATACCCAGTTCACCAGCTTTACTGAGATCGAAACAGGCTTCTTGATTTTGTTTCAGGTAAATAAGGGTTAAAGCGCGGTTGTAAAAAGCTTCGGCAAAATCTGGATTGAGGGCGGTGGCAATGGAATAATCCTGAATAGCACCTGCAAAATCACGCATGCGGTTTTTAATGTTCCCACGGTTGTAGTATGCGTAACTCATTTTTGGGTTGAGTTTTATGACCTGGTCATAATCACGGATAACCGGCGTAAAATCGGGGAGATAAATCTCCTGGTTATTTTTCACGGGTGTTGAACCGTCTGAGGTAAGAATCATTTCTGTGTTGGTTTGTTCGAGTGAGTACTGATGCTCGATCAGTTCAAACAAAACATTTGCTCTGTTGAAATATGCTTCGGCATAATCAGGTTTTAAATCAAGCACCCTGTCGTAGGCAACCAGAGCTTCGCTGTAGTTCATCGACATCCAGTTGATGGTTCCTTTGAGGAAATAGTTGTCGGCATCAAATGGATTGAAATACATGATACTGTCAACTTTATTGGCGATCAACAGTTTTTTTTCTTCAGGGATGCTTATGTTTTCTATTGTCAACCCGAGCGAAAAGGAGTCGTTGTTGTAAACAAAATTGTTTAGAGGTGGGTGAATATATCCGGTACGCTGTTGATCTGTCAGAATTATGTCTGAATCATAATACCGGATGGTTATGTTGGGTTGTAATCCGATGAGTACACGTTGATGCTGAATTCTTCCGTCTGCAGGATTATAAGCATTAAAGTCAGCTTCAAATTCAATGATTTTTTTCAGATAAGATGAGTCAGCAGAATATTGTTCATTGATGAAGCCGAAATCAGCTCCATCATTCACTGCTTCAATGATAGCCATTGCTGTATCGTAGTCTTTGCCCGCTTCTTCAAAATCTTTCAGTTGCTGTCTTGCTGAAGCTCGTCCCATGAAGGCAGCGGCAAAATCAGGGAAAAGCCTGATAGCTCCTGAAAAATCATTAACTGCATCCTGAAAGTTATTCATGTTTGCCTGAACAATAGCACGATTATACCAGGTAAAAACATTATTGGGATTAATTTTCAGTACTTTATCGAAATCATCAAGAGCTCCTGAGAAATCTTTTCGGCTGGCTTTGATAAGGCCGCGATTGTACAAGGTCAGATCGTTAAATGGATCGAGTTGGATTACTTTGTCGAAATCAGCGATCGCTCCTGTTGTATCCCCGTTATTAAGCAAGGCTGCTGCGCGATAAAAATAGGTAAGGGGGTTATTTTCTTCCAGCTTAATGGCATGATCGAAATCCATGATTGCCTTATCAAACCGGCCGGCTTCTTTATGTAAAAGACCGCGTCTGATAAAGGCCTCAGTAAAATATATATTCAATCGAATGGCCTGATTGCAGTCATTAACAGCAGCGTCCAGATCGCCCATAAGGCCCTTGGCGGTTGCCCGATTGAGGTATGCATGTCCGATATCTGGCCGCAATAAAATCAAGGTATCAAAATCGCCGATGGCACCTGCATAATTCTTCATTCTGATTCTTGTAACACCCCGACTAAAAAGTACATTAGGGTCATTAGGCCGGCGATCAAGAGATTTTTGAAAATCAGTCAGTGCACTCGAATAATCGTACATGCCGGATTTAACAACCCCGCGGTAATAATAAGCTTCAGGATTATAACTGTCGAGCATGATAGCACGTGTAAAATCATATTCTGCGCCTTTTAGGTCGCCAAGCGAAAATTTAGCACGCCCTCTGTAAAGATGTGGTTCTGCAAGATCAGGACGTGCACGAATCAGAACATTGAAAGTATGAATAGCTTCGGTGTACTTTTCACTGGCCAGCTCGCCAATTCCCTTTTTCATAAAATATTCCACGTTTAGCTGGGCCGGCAGTATTACTGGTAAAAACACCAACATGAACGACAATATGATTATTCGGTTTTTCAAGAAAAATATTTACCTGCTGATTGTACTTTAGAAAGTTATTTGGTCATTTTTCATTTTGCTCGGATGATTGAAATCCGGTCAGGGGTGTTTTTATTCTTTGGTTTTTTCAACAAGCCGGATGTCCGAAATAACCATTTGTTTGTCAACAGCTTTGCACATATCGTAAATGGTCAGCAGGGCAATACTTGCTGCAGTGATTGCCTCCATTTCAATACCTGTTTTCCCAACGCACCTGGCCAAAGTGGTAACCGCAACGCCTTTTTCTTCCAAAACTGCTGATACATCCAGTTTTGTGATTGGCAACGGGTGACACAGCGGAATGAGATCGCTTGTTCGTTTTCCTCCCTGTATTCCTGCAATTTCGGCAATGGTGAGCACATCCCCTTTTTTGAGCTGATTTTGTCTGATCAGTTGAACAGTATCGGATGCCAGATAAATAAAACCTTTGGCAACAGCAGTGCGCACTTGATCTGGTTTGTGAGCCACATCAACCATATTGGCTTTTCCGTAGTCGTTGGTATGCGATAATTTTTTTTCCATAAAAGCTGTTAGATTTAAATCATGTTTAGCCGCCAATGTTGCTAAATTGTTTCAAATGATTTGCAGTACCAGAAACCGGCTTATTTTCGACGGCCAGTCGAATGGCTTTTTCAGCACCCAGACTTCGGACATCGAAAGAAAGATCGCTGAATAAGCAGGGGAGAATTTTTCCGTCAGAAGTCAGTCTGATTCTGTTGCAGTGCTTGCAGTCTCCTCCATTTCCACCTTCCACTACGCTGAAACTACCTGTTTCAAGATTCATTTCCCTGATAAATCTAACCTGCAGATTATTTTCTTTGCAAAATTTCTTTACAGCCAGTGCATCCGGTTCGGTGGATGATTTTTTAACTACGCAATTGATTTTGATAGGAGAAAGACCCGATTTCCGGGCTGCGTCAATACCCCTGAAAACATCTTCAATATTACCAAGACGGGTAATCTGTCGGTATTTTTCAGGATCTGTTGTGTCAAGACTGATGTTAACCCGCTGCAGTCCGGCTTTGACAAGCTGAGAAGCATATTTGTCCAGTAGGGTTCCGTTGGTCGTCATCGAAAAATCTTTAATTCCATTTATTTCTCCGATCATTGTTACAAGGTCGATAATGCCTTTACGAACCAATGGTTCGCCACCTGTCAGCCGAACTTTGTCAATTCCCATAGCGACAGCAGTTTTAGTTATTTCAACAATTTCATCGAAACTGAGAATATCCTCATGGCGCAACAATTTGACCCCTTCCGGTGGCATACAGTAAACACATCTCAGGTTACATCTGTCAGTAACCGAAATACGCAGGTAGTTTATTTTTCTGTTAAAGCTGTCGAACATCAATCTTTTCTCCTGTTTTAAGTGTGGTTTTTCCAATTTCCAAAGCGACGATTCCATTCGCAGCTACGTAAGAATGAATATGGGCAGACCCATGATAGTCGACCGGAAAAACTTTTCCTTCTCTGATTTCGACAGGAAGCAGTGTTTTACGGTTGGATTTTCGTCTATTGTAAGATTGTCCCATCGGAAGACTTAGAATGCTGGGCTTGAAACTATGACCCATTAAATTGTAAATTAATGGTTTAACCAGCAACTCGAACTGAACAAAGGAAGAAACGGGATTCCCCGGTAATCCAAAAATGTACTGATGATTACGAATACCAAAAACTGTTGGCCGACCGGGTTGAACAGCAATGCTTTTAAACAGGATACTTACACCTAGTTCCTGTAATACTTTTGGTACATAATCGAATTCTCCCATTGATACACCTCCTGAAAGAAGGACAATATCAGTGTGAGCAAATGCCTCTTCCAGTTTTTGTCGTGTGTCAGCTTCGGTATCTTTAGCAATGCCAAAATACTCAAATTCAGCTCCAATGGTACGAATTTGGGCAATGGTCTGTGTAGCATTGCTGTTTCTGATTTGAGATATATCTGGTGTAATTTCCGGTTCAACCAGTTCATTACCGGTGGAAATAACAGACACCAGAGGTTTTCGGTAAACCAGCGGATTTGTATATCCAAATGAAGCCAAAACAGCTAATTCCTGAGCCCTGAGCAGGGTTCCTTTTTTCAGAACAACCTGGCCGGCAGAAATGTCTTCAGCCAGAAAGCAGATATTTGGTGATGTTTTTTCACCTGTAAAACGAATTAGGTTTTCTGTGATTTTTTCTGTTTGTTCTACCATAATCACTGTATCTGCTCCCTCAGGAACCATAGCTCCGGTCATGATTTTGGCGCATTGGCCCTTCCCTGTTGATAAGGATGGAATTTGACCGGCAGCGATTGTTTCCACCAATTTCATTTCACTGCCAAGGTCAGCTTTTCGGCAGGCATATCCGTCAACAGCACTTTTGTTGAACGGTGGCATGTTCATGTCTGCAGTGACGTCCTGAGCCAGAATGCACCCGACAGCGTCAATCAAAGATTTCGTTTCTGTACCCAGAACTTTAGCGGAATCGATAACAATCTGATAAGCTTCTTCGTATGGGATCATCATTCAGTTTTTTACAAAAGTAACTGCTTTTGTGGTTCTTTGTTGTGAATTGGCAGGGTCATTTATCCGGCCGGGGCTGAACAATTCTTCATTGAAATGGATTCTGCAAATCCAAATTGTTTAATTTTGCAAATGAGAATTATTTACTTTTAAATTTTTATTTATGAAAACAAAAATTTTGCTATTGTTTGCAGCTTTTTCCGGAGTGTTCTTATTTAACAGTTGTGATGAAGACCTCCTGGACATCACCGAATCCTTTACCTATGAAACCGAAATGGTTATTCTGTCAGATGATCTTACTTTTTCCAAAACAGAAGACATTGACATGACTGCCAGTGAGGATCTCATTGAAAAATATGGTGAGAAAATAAAAGACATTGAGATTGAAGAAGTAACTTATTGGCTTACTGCATTTAACGGGAGTGAAGAACAAAAAATCATTGAATCGTCGCTTGTTGTTGCAGATGAAAACGGAGCTGACCCAAAAAACATTGTTACGATCAACGATGTGTTGCTACAGCCATTGATGAACAATGAAACAGAACTTACTGTAAACGATGAAGGAATTGACAGATTATCCAGCCTGATGGAAACGCCCCCGCACAAGTTACAACTGATCTTTAATACCACTACAAATGAGGTACCACTGGATTTTACGGTAAAATTCAAATTTAAAGTCAAAATGACTGCTAATCCGCTGGAATAGAAAAAGGGTTAAAGATGAAAAGCTGATTTGAATTTTTCGACATAATCGGACTTTTCCCAGGCAAAAAATTCAACGGTCTTGAATATTTTTTCAAGGCCGTTTATTTTTTTTCTGTACGTTGTTTCATCTTCATAG
The DNA here is from genome assembly GCA_009930115.1 of Sphingobacteriia bacterium. Lineage (GTDB taxonomy): Bacteria > Bacteroidota > Bacteroidia > Bacteroidales > 4484-276 > RZYY01. The sequence goes on from RZYY01000001.1 coordinate 26,124, forward strand.
TAAACTTCTACTTCTTCGGTGTAATGATCTCTTCCGAAATGGCCATAGGTGGTTGTTCTGAGAAAGATTGGATTTTTCAGTCCAAAACGACGGATGATAGCATAGGGTGTCAGGTCGTAGATTTGTCCGACAATTTTTGAAATCTGGCTGTCTTTCATGCGGATACCTTTGTCATCATTCACTTTGGCAGTGCCAAACGTATTGATATACAAACCGACCGGTTTGGATACACCGATAGCGTAAGCGACCTGAACCAGAACTTCATCAGCAACACCTGCAGCTACAAGATTTTTAGCTAAGTGGCGTGCGGCATAGGTTGCCGAACGGTCTACCTTCGAAGCATCTTTTCCGGAAAAAGCTCCTCCGCCATGTGCTACCTTGCCTCCATAAGTGTCTACAATGATCTTGCGACCGGTAAGACCTGTATCCCCGTGAGGGCCTCCGGTAACAAACTTTCCGGTTGGATTTACCAGTAGAGTGAAATCATCTTTGAATAAATGCCTGTATTTGGCAGGGCTTTCCTCAATTGCTCTGGGGATAAGGTACATCTTTATGTCAGCAGTGATTTTTTCCTGCATGGCTTTATCTGAGCCGAAATCGTCATGAAGTGTTGAAACGACAATGGTGTCAATGCGAACGGGCTCATTATTATCATCATATTCGATGGTAACCTGTGATTTGGAATCGGGACCGAGATAAGTCATCACTTTACCTTCTTTGCGAATGGCTGCCAGTTGTTGAAGAAGAATATGGGCAAGTTCAATCGGCAAAGGCATCAGGTTGTCCATTTCCCGCACGGCATAACCAAACATCATTCCCTGATCTCCTGCTCCCTGGTCTTCTACACGCTGTCTTGATACTCCCTGATTGATATCATCCGATTGTTCGTGTATGGTGGAAATAACTCCGCAGGAATTCCCCTCAAACCGGTAGGAGGATTTGGTGTAACCAATGGTGTTGATTTGATGACGCACAATGTCCTGAACATCAACATAACCTGTGGTTCTGACTTCGCCGCTTACTACAACCAATCCGGTTGTTACCAGTGTTTCGCAGGCAACTTTTGAATCGGGATCGTGGCGTAAAAACTCGTCAAGCAATGCGTCCGATATCTGATCGGCAACTTTATCGGGATGACCTTCCGACACTGACTCTGATGTAAATAAATAACTCATTTGATTTTACTTTTTAATAATATGAAAGTTTGTAAACTGGGGGGACAATGACGATTGGCAGGATGTTAAAACGTTTGTTTTAGCATTTTTTTTAATGGTTGCAATCAATCAAATCTCTCCATTATCCTGCTGAACAAGGCTGTTCATACAAGCGACGGCAAAAGTATTAAATTTTTCGATCGAAAACAGTATTTAGATTTATTTTAAACTGTTTAAAAAAAAAGCAATCACGAAGAACTATTTAGTCAGCTCCCTGAACACCTGCTCTAAAGAATTTGTCTGTTTTTGCATGGTGAGAACGGTTACTTCCTCATCCACAGCCAGATTAAATATCACAGGACGTATGTCAACATTTGCAGGACAGGTGATTTGCCATGTATTCAGACCTGTTTCAACAGCATGTTCCACGTGATTCAGGGACTTTATTTTTTTTGAGTCAACAGGTTTGCTGAACTCAACAATAAGTATCTCTTTTCCGATGCCAAAATGCTGTAGTTTATTGGTTCCTTCGTCTGCGACAATCCTACCGTTGTTGATAATAATCACTCTGTCGCAAATGGCTTCTACTTCCTGCATGATATGGGTCGAAAGCATGATGGTTTTATTCTGGCCTATCTCGCGTATCAGATTTCTGATTTCAACAATTTGGTTTGGATCAAGACCGGTAGTAGGTTCATCAAGAATGAGCACCTGAGGATAGTGGATCAGTGCCTGAGCCAACCCGACACGTTGCCGGTAACCTTTTGATAACATTCCGATTTTTTTCCTTAGTTCCACTTTCAGACCGGTTAGTGCTATCATCTCTTCCACCCTTTTTGTTTTCTCGGGAAGTTTAAAAATACCGGCAACAAACTCAAGGTATTCTTTGACATACATTTCGGTGTAAAGCGGGTTATGCTCGGGCAAATAGCCAACAAGCCGGCGTACTTCAAGTGCATTTTCGAGCACATCAAAACCGTTAACTGTAGCTTTGCCTGAGGACGGCGGAATGAAACAGGTCAGTATTTTCATCATGGTTGATTTTCCGGCTCCGTTTGGACCAAGAAAACCCACGATCTGACCAGGTTTTATGCTAAAACTTACTTCATCCAGTGCTTTTTGTTCACCGAATAATTTCGAGATTTTATCAACAACAACAGACATAAAAAGGGAGTGAAATTTGTGAGCTGGAATAAAAGATGCCGGCATGTCCTTAAAAACATGGTCGGCATTGTTTATTAATCGTTTAGCATCAGTGGCATGATGAGCATGAGGATGTCTTCGTTGGGACGATCCTCATCATAAATTGGCTTAATCAGGCCGGCACGATTGGGCTGTGACATTTCGAACATCACTTCACCGGAATCAAGGTTGCTGAGCATTTCGGATAAAAATTTGGAATTGAAACCAATGTCCATGTCTTCGCCATCATAATTACAGGTAAGAATTTCACGTGCTTTGTTGTTATAATCGGCATCCTCTCCCGAAATGACGAGCTGGCGTCCGGTAATGGAAAAACGCAGCTGGTGGGTAGATTGATTGGCATAGATTGATACCCTTTTGATGGCATTGAGCAATGGTGTCCGCTCAATTTGCAATTTGTTTGGATTGTCGGTCGGAATAACCGCAGTATAATTCGGGTATTTGCCTTCGATAAGTTTGGATATCAGATTGATGCGACCAAATGAGAAAAACGTGTTTTTTCGGTTGTAAACAATTTTTACCGGCTGATCTTCAACACCCAGAAGGTTTTTGATCTGATTGAGCGGTTTGGTGGGGATAATGAAAGAATCTTCCGTTTCAACAGTGATATCTTTCCGCGTGTAACGCACGAGTTTGTGTGCATCTGTGGCCACAAATGACGTGTTTTCGGGAGTCATTTCGAGAAAAACACCGGTCATTACAGGGCGCATTTCGTCGTTACTGGCCGCAAAAACTGTTTTGGAAATAGCCTCTGAAAGCACGATGGAATTGATTGTAAATTCATTGCCGTCATCAATGACTGGAGTTTCAGGGAAATCTTCCCCATTGTGTCCGTTCAGGTTATATTCTCCTTCACCAGCCAGCATTTTTACAGCAAAAGTTGTTTGATTTACATCGAAGGTGACAGGCACATCAGGCAGTGTTTTCAGGGTTTCGAGCAAAATTTTTGCAGGAATAGCCACTATACCGGGCTCATCAGCCATAGTCACTTTAATCTGAACAGTCATCGTTGACTCAATGTCAGAGGTGGTGATTTTGAGGTCATCATCGTTAAGGTTAAAAAGAAAATCGTCGAGGATGGGCAGTGAGTTGTTTGATACCAACACGCCGCTGATTGCCTGCAAATTCTTCAAAAGAAAAGTACTGGATACAATGAACTTCATTTTTTATCTGATTTATTGATTAATTATTATCTATTAATTGATAGACCTGTTTGCTTAAAATTTGATTGCCACAATATTACATAAAAATTTAAGATCGTTGCAGAGGTATTTACCCCTTTTTTTCAACCTTTTGTTAATAACCAACAGTCATATTTTTCCTCTCTCAGGCAAAAGTGTGCAAAGATAAACACTGTGATTTAAAGGATAAAAAAAATAAATATTATTTATTTAAATAACTGATATAGAAATAAATACTATTTTGATTTCTTTTTAATGCTAAATTTTGATTCCTGATTGTGCAAAAGACGATAGATGTTTTTCCGGTGTGTGAGGGGTACGAAAATTCCAACAAAAATGGCCAGCAAAATCAAGGGTGTGGAATGAGGATTAAAAAACAAAATGACCATTATGGGGAACAAAACAGAAGAAATGATGGAGGATAAAGAAACGTATCTGGTGATGACCAGGAAAAAAATAAAAATACCGACAGTTACAATCACAGCAACAGGATACAGAGCAATACCCACCCCAAGCAATGTTGCAATTCCTTTTCCTCCTCTGAAACCAGCAAACAGCGGAAAAACATGGCCGATTACCACAGCAACTGCCAAAACAATTCGAATCAGGTCGGTCTGAAACCCTGAATAATGTGCAATCGGCAAAAATTGTAACAGGTAAACAGCAAGCCAGCCTTTAAATACGTCGAACAGCAGTACCGGTATTCCTGCTTTAAGCCCTAATACCCTGAGCGTATTAGTAGCACCGGCATTCCCACTGCCTTCATTTCTGACATCAATTCCCCAGAAAACTTTACCTATCCACACTGCCGATGGAATGGAACCGAGAAGATATGCCACAAGAACAGCGGCCGTAATGTACCAGATGTCATTCGTCATAAGTTGAATTTTCGGATTTGATTTGTTGAATATTTCGTAAAAAACGGTTTTTTGCTCCTGATTCTGCAGGAACAAAACGATATGCAGGGTTGTCTTTTCCCTGTTCAATTTTTTGTTTATCAGGTTTTATCTCACGCAGGGTGGCATTAAAATCACTTCTTGACGATGATGCCTGCATCAAATTTCCTTTATAGTTGAAAAAATACCAATGCCCCCGGTCAACTTCCAGGTAAATATTGAGTTCGTCACCGCTTCTGCGTCTCACTAACTGTATGTGCCCGTCAAAATATTTGTAAACCGGATTGCCATTAATCATTCCAACCCCCACAGGCCCGTGAGAGATGAAAGATCGTGAATCGGGGTGGTAGGTCATTTTTACATTGTTGAAAATAAAATTTTTGGTCATGGTGTGCGGCAACTGACGAATGGAACCAAACAAAAGCTGATTGGTAAAAACACGCTCTGCTTCTGACTTTCCCAGCAAATCATTATACGATTCCTGAATCAGCGGATCGTTGATATCAACAGGAGTTTTATCCGCCTGAGAAAAGTCTTCATACATCAGGTTAAGGGCATCATCAGAAAAGAAAAAATCAACAGTCATCATTACATCGAAAGTAGTTGAATCGGGAATGATAAAATGATCCACCTGTCCAAAAAGGGTAAGTTTTACCTGACCCAAATCCTGCCCAAAGGTGAATCTTCCTTTCCCGCTGATCATGCACTGGTCAACGTCCCATTTGAGATACGACGGATTTGTTTTTTGACTTTCGTCTTGCTGAGATTGATTATTATTTTCAATAATCAAAACACTCCCGTTTTTCAGGGTTTTCAACACTCCGCTTACTGAAAAAAGCAACGAATCGCTGTAATAGGAGCGTCTTGAAAGAAAAGCAGGATAAACCCTGTTCTCTTCGTTGGAATGGAAAAATCCGGCATACAGTTGTTTGTATCCTTTTTCGCTGATCGTATCCGCAACAGGCAGAATTAGGTTATCGGGATCAATCCTTTGCCGGAAATTAACCCATCTCGAAAGCGAAGAATCACAATCCTGAATAATCTTAAATGAACCATCAAAATTCAGCAGCGGATCACGTGCATTAAGCTCAACTGAACCTGAAAAGGCAAAACGCGGACTCAGCTCAAAATGATCTTCTACCGTTACTTCGCCGGAGGCAATGGTCTGGTAAGAAGTATCAACGGTAATATGCCCGAAATGTACTGTTTGTATTTCGCCTGTAGAATTGACAAAGGCATAATTGCCTTTAGCCTTGTAAGCATAACCGGATTCAATATTTATTTCGGCTTCGGTAATGACGTGATTACGGTTGGATGTATCAGCAATGATAGTTGCACCGGTCAGGGGTTTTATTGCTGCATTACCAGTGATTTCAACCATTCCGTCGCCCGGAAAAATAGCCGCATCAGCTACTTTGATCAGTTTAACACCCGAAGCGGTGAGCATGTTTTCGCTGATGTTGTATTTGGCCTGCGGAGAGTAAAAGTACAATGAGTCCTGTTTAGGATGAGTAGAGATGTATTTTGCGCCGGGTAAAATACTGTTTATAAGATCAGCCAATTCCAGGGTATCGGAACCAGAAATTTGCTCATTGGCATGACTGTAAAGTTCCACTTCATTTTTGTCGAAATACCAGTCAAATTCATTCAGATAGGAAACATACCGGATAAGCGGGAAATCTATTTTTGAATAATGGTCGTTGGCTTTAAAATTACCAATTTTTGTTTTCAGGTCAATGAATGATTGATAATTCTCAGTGTTGAAAATAACTTTTAACCCATCAGCATCCTTCAAGACCAGTTTGGTGGTATCAGATTGAAAAGCGTCTGAAAAAAATTTGAATCGGCCTGAAAAAGCAGAAGCATTGAGGAAATCAATCCTTCCGCCGCCTGTGAGCTCTGTGGGCGTCAAAGTCAAAGAACCCTCAAGCAAAGCCTGCCCGTTGAACAGTGCAAGCGGTGAATCAGTGGTTTCAACGGTCATAATATCATCATAAGGTTCCCAGTGTTGTTTCAGATTAAATCCTTTGACCTGCGGGAATTGAATATTTTCTGTAACTTTTTCCGGTAAATAGAATTCTGCCTGCCGGGCATTCAAAGAATCGAGGAAAAAGTTGAACTCCGGGCTTTTTGAAACAGCATGAAGAAAATCAAGCCGGCCATTTCCTTTCAAACCATTCATGCTCAAGGAAATATCTTCATAAAAAGTACCTTTTCCGCCATAAACCGGATAACCATTATCTGGTGCTCTTGTCTTGAATCCCAGTGAATAATCGGCCATTACCCTCAGGGGTTCGTTTAGCTCATCCGGGAAAATGCCGCCGGAGTTCAAATAGCCTTCCAGTTTGAGTGATTCTGTTTCGAAGTTTTCAAGACTTTTTAAAGTAAATGGTTTTATATAATAATAAAATCGGTCACGATGGTATGCATCTTTGAGTTCGGGTGTATTGTCAAAATAAATATAGGATTCTGTATTACTCCTGAAAATTGGGAATTCTGGTGATTCTGACAGGCCGCTTTTATTTGTGGGCTGATCTATGAGCATTTCACCGCTGATGCCGGAAATAACGGTTTTAACATCAACCAGGCGACGCTGTCCAAACTGATCCAAATCAAATGAACGAACCCTGAAACGCATGGTGTCAACAGTGGGCATATTCAGCCTGAAGCTGTCATAGCTGAAATAGCTGTCAGTTGTTTTAAATTCAAAAAGTCCGGCCTGCACCAGTCCTGAAAAGAGAAAATCACGGTTTTTGCGCAAAGTAACTTCCTGATTTGCAGGCCGAATAAATACTTTCTTTGCGGTGCTGATAGAAACCTCAGGAACACCGTGTACGATTAAATCAAAATTTTCAAGTTTCAGTTCAGCGTTGATGCGATCGTTTACTTCAGAATAAAAACTAATTACATCGTAATCTGTTTTCTGGTTTTTTGCCAGGAGAAAATGTTTTACCTTATCTGCAATTGTTGCTTGTTTTTGCCCAATATCATATTTCAAAAAACCCATGGTTGCCAGACGGATAATTTGTAATTCCACCTGATGTTCAGGCATACGCAGATAATCTGCCATTTGGCCGATTAAAAAAGTATTGGTTTCGAACTCTTTGCTGAAGTTGAACAGGGTAAAGAGAGGGTGAATCCGGTCGAGCCCCTGCAGCCGGTCGAATTCAGCCTCAGAATAAAACTTATCCGACACGAAAGTTGCAGTACTGTTGGTTTGCAGCCCCTGTATCGCTCCCATGGCAATAACATCTTCCCCCATGCGCCAGCGAAGAGATTCACTGTCCATTTCAAGTTTATGAAAACTGTTGGCATAGGGGCTTTGTTCTATGCCCTTATTTATTCTCAAAAGCGAAATCTCCCTGTTCTGGTCAAGATAACGAAACTGAAGTCCGCTATGTACTATGGAATCGTCCTGATGGGCAATGGAAACAGCAGCGAGATCTGAACTGATTCTGTCGGGGTAAATGATAAATTCGTCCGAACGAACAGTAAGAAGATCGTAATTGCCTGTTTTATCCCGGTATGGTCTTCTGAAAGTCAGGATTGCAGGATAAGTGGCATTACCACTGCCGATAATTTTTGCTCCTTTCAGATTAAAACCGCCGGTGTAATCCACTTCTTTGAAAATATCAGAAATGTGTAAATCTTTGGTATCGGATTCAAATTGAGGATAAAGAGCGGTTTCGGGACTGACAGGATTTGTAGAGATGCGCTCGGTGAGCTTTCCAGAAAGGGTCCCAGGAAAGTATTTTTTATAAAAAAATTGAACAGGAAAAGCGTCAAATGTCGAAGACCTCAAATGGATGTTGTATTCCTTAAGCGTGGCGTAAACTTCATTTTCGTGAAAACCGGCACGTGTCCAGGTAATTTTGCCTCCGTAACCTTCCCAGTACAATCTTTCGGGGAAATAGTAACCGCTTGTCCGGTAAATGATAGAAGTGTCGTTTCGGGTAAAACAGGAAAGTTCAGCCTTTTCGAATTGCACACAAAAAGTCGAATCATCAATAAAACGAAAGTCTGCGTTCCCTATCGTCCAAGTCAGGATTCTTGACTGATAAAGAATCCCCGACTCAAGGAAGGGGTTTGTAAAACCGATAAAGTCTTTAAATAATCCGGTATTACGATTGTTCTCAAGCATTTTGGTCAGTGCAGACAGCCAAACATTCAGATTTGAAGCATTGGAAGTTTTATTGCCTAAAAATATCAGTGCTTGCAGGAATTGTTCGAAGTCAGGGAAAGGCCGAAGGTTGCGAAGCACCATTAAATCTGAGGTTTCGATGATTATCTGCTGTTGTTCGGGTGTAAAAACTCCTTCAAGCCAGAGTGGTGAAAACTTTTCGAGGGTTGTCAGGGCTGTTTGCCGGTTTTCTTTGATCAGAATGGAATTGAACATATTTTCCATTTCGGTGATGAATGTGACAGGTTCACGACTGAACGACTTTATCGTCTGGCTCATCAGCATCTGATTACCAAACAAAATTGAAAAGAGAAAGAAAATCAATTTTTTGTACATTACATTCAGTTCGTGTGTTTCAATGTTTTTTAATCGGTAAAAGATTGTTTTAATTGTTATTTTGCTCAGGCTTGAAATTGTAATATTCTTTTACTGTTGTTTTTTAATTTGCTGGTTAAGAGTTTCAAGGGTTAAAGCAGGATGAATAAGATAAAACATAGATTTTTCGGTAATATTCATTTGAATAATCTGAAGTGTGATGAGATCAACAAGAACTTTTTCGGCAACTTTTCGGCTGATACCGGCAATTTTACGAAATTTTGAAAGGGTAATCTCTTTGTTTTTATCAAGATAATCGAGTAAGATTTTCTCTTTGTCTGTGTAGCGAATGGTTATTCCTTTTTTTCTGTTCTGCAACTGCCAGACTTTAAGTAAAACAGTATTGGCCAGCAGGTTTTGATCGTGCACCCGAATATAAACCATCCATTTGCCATCTTTGTCGGGTGCAGAGTATGGTCCGTTATCGCTTTTGGGAATGTCAATTTCCAGCACAGTTTTGCCTTCGATATTCCACTCCCGGGTAGCAAACTCGACCGGCGGACGGCAATACATCTGAGCTGCAGCTTCTACCATGTAAAACTCTTCTTCTGAACGAACACCAGCAATTGCTCCGTTGTCTTTCACGCCAACAAGCAGTTTTCCTCCGTCCGTATTCGAAAAGGCTGCCAGTGTACGGGCAATCTTCTTTGAATCGGAAATTTCAAATTTGAAGTCAAGCTGCTGATGTTCACCCTGCGCAATCAAATTTCGGATGTAGGTGCTCATGTCAGAAAAATTTTCAGATAAACGTCTGACTGCATTGATAATTACCTTTCTTGGTCTTTGTTTTGAATGTTCATTTTTCAGAAAAAGATTTCATTTCTGTAAAATTAAGCAATTGTACTTTCCCTTTTATTCCTCTTTGTTGAAAAGTATTAATTCTTTCAGTGCATCAAAAATTAATAATCAATGCTTAGCGAAAGTAATTCAATTTGAAGGTTATCTATAAAAAATTCTTCTTCTTTATCTTCATTATGAAAGTAAACCCGGAGATGGTCAGCGTTTTTCAGCGTGTCGGGAACAGGTACACCCACTTCGACATAAGACCAGCGATTTTTTTTACTAAAATCTTTCATGAAAAACGGCTGGTAAAAAACTGCTTTGTTTTCTTTATCAAGTTGAATTACTAAAACACCCGAGGAAAATTTTTTATCTGAAAAAATTCTGGAGCTCACCCTGATCCGGTTGTAATCAGTTTTGAAACAGGTGTCTATTTCAGCATAAAGGCCAATGCTATATATCCCGGACAATCCTGTTTTTGAAGAATATCGGCCTTCATAAGCCCGCTCGTCAGTAACCGATTCAAAATTTAACCAGTTGTAATCTTGTTCGAAATCGTTGAAAAATTTCTGACGTGAGAAAATATAACCTTCAGGGTAATATACTTTGGGAAGTGGTTTGAGGCGAAAGAATGAATCCCTGTAAATATCAAAACTGGTTTGCCCGGGCGGGAAGACAAAAGTATAATGCTGATAAAACTGAAGGCTGTTGAGTGCAACAATCAGAAAAAAAAATACAATCAAAGGAATCTTCCAGGCTGGCTTAGTGATGAATAATTTGGATGAAAATACGAGAAGCAGTGCAATGAAGGCATACAAATCAATAAAAGTCCGCTGACCGAAATTGGAAGTATATGTCCACACCCACCAACTTGAAGCAACATAAACAAAGATCACCATAAAAAACAAGCCCCAAACAAAGCGGAAACGATCGTGCTTGTATAACCAAATAAAACCTGTAAGCGAAACCAATGCCAGCGGTGTGTAAATAAACCAGCCACGATTGAAACTAAAAAGAATTTTGAAGAATTGGGGATTTAAAAAATTAAAACCTTCTTCCCCGTAAGACCATACGATCCAAAATCCAGTTTGTACATACCAGATCAATGCAGTTGCAAACGGAAATATCAGGCCGGCTGTAAGTACTTTGGCAAAGAGTTTTTTATCAGAAAAGATGTTTTTCAATGGTAGCTTTAAATTATTCCATGAACCTGCCACAAAAGGAACCAGCAGAATGAACAGACCGTTGGTTGGCCTGGTCGCTACAATTAACCCGAAAAGAAGAGCAGCCATAACAATGTAGTGTTGCCGGCCAATGGTAAAATAACTTTTGATATAAAACAGAAAAGCTGCCAGCATCCCGAAGTTGTAAACGTGGGTCATCATTCCTTCTTTAAGGGTGTAGTAAATGATGTTGGTGGCAAATGCAATCAGAAAAAGAATGAAAGCAATGGTTTTTGGATTAAATGAAAAAACAGCGAGCATTTTTCGGGTAAAACGTAATCCGACCCAGAAATAGAAGAGTGCGGAAAACCCCATGAAATACTGATAAATCAAGGAATATCCATCAGCAGGTAATCCGCACAAAAGGGCAATCAGATGGGCGATCAAAAAAAATGGCAGCAACAAAAACGCCAATCCGGGAAATCCTTTGTTCAAGGTTTCGCCTTTGTACTTGTACCTGAATTCCTTGAAAATGGAAGGATGATCGGGATAGTATTTTGATTCGTAATCTTCGATAAAGCTGTAGCTCAGGTCGTTGTAAATGAAAATAGCAGTAAGATAGCCGTAATATGATTTTCCGTCGCTGATGATAACCCGATCGTGGGGATGATTGGGTTGTTTTACCATAAAAAACAGCAGGACATAGATCAAGAGAATAATTTCAGGGGCATATTTTACAAATATGTCCAAAGGTTTTTTTGGAGAAGATTTAAAGTCAATTTTATTCAAAGTCGTCGTAAAGCAAATATTTCTTTCTGATTTTCTTAAAAGCTTTCAATTCTGACTGCCAGTTTGCCCTGATTTCATCTGCAGTCATTCCCTGAATGATTTGCAGTCTGAGTTTGTCGGTTCCTGCCAGTTTTTCGAAGTAGTCATTAAAAAAGTCTGTTTTTCCCGATAATTGATGATAAAAGTCGAGCAGCCATTCGATATGCAATTGTGGGGGATTGCTGCTTATCGCCCGGGCATAACCGGTAAGATTGATGCCATAGCAAGGAATACCGGAATAAGGTGGATTTGTAGCTCCCGGTCCCGGATTTGGGGTGAAAACGAAGCTCCCCTTGTTGTAATCAGGATGGCCTATGATTTGAAATGGTTGGCTCGTCCCTCTGCCAACGCTAACCACCGTTCCTTCAAAAAGACAAATGGAAGGATAAAGATAAATTGCATATTTATTGCGAAGATTGGGTGATGGCCCCACGGGTAGTTCATAAAAATCGCTGTGCGAGTAATTACCCACTGGAATTACTGTCAACTGGCAATCATTGCTGGTTTTGAGCCATCCTTCACCTTTCACCATCAGTGCATATTCACCTGTTGTCATTCCGTGAACAACAGGTACAGGATGCATTCCTACGAAAGATGAAAATTTATTCTCTAATACCGGCCCATCAACATAGAAACCATTTGGATTCGGCCGATCGAGCAAAAGGATCGGAACACCGGATTCAGCGCATGCTTCCATCACATAAGTCATGGTTGAAATGTAGGTATAGAAACGTGCACCAACATCCTGAATATCAAAAATAACAAGATCAATGTCTTCAAGTGCCTGCTGGTCGGGTTTTTTATTTTTGCCATAAAGTGAAATTATTGGTAAACCAGTTACCAGATCAATGGCATTATTAATGTTTTGACCGGCATCGGCATTCCCTCTGAAGCCATGCTCCGGGCTGAACACTTTCATAATGTTGAAATCAGCATTTAACAGGCTGTCAACCAGGTGCTGTTCACCGATCAGTGAAGTATGATTGGCAACTAGCGCAATATTTTTTCCTTCGAGAAGGGGAAAATAAAGATGAGTTCGTTCAGCAGCAGGAACTATTGTTTTTTTGTCCTGCCCTTTAACGCAATTGAGCATCAATGAAAGAAAACAGATAAGTAAAATCAGTTTTTGCAAACCCAGGGCGCTATTTTTCATCATTTTACGGTAATCATTTTTCAGGGTGCCAGTCGAAGCAGTGAAATAGAAGAAACCGGCCTGACTGTTGCTTATTCTTTTTTCAATGACCAGGTAGCACCTTCTTTAGTGTCTTTCACTTCGATGTTCAGCAAATTAAGATGGTTACGAATTTTATCGGCTGTAGGCCAGTCTTTTTTTTGTTTGGCGTCCTGGCGTACTTCAAAAATGGTTTGCATCAGTCCTTCAACAAGTGCTTCGTTTTCTGAAGAAGATACATTTTCATTTTTAAGACCGAGAATATCAAATATAAAAGTCAGGAAGGTCTTCTTTAAAAGGTTGAGGTCGTCTGAAGTAATGCTGTCTTTTCCGTCATTAATCGAATTTATCATTCTGACTGCATCAAAGAGATGAGCAATAGTAACAGGACTGTTGAAATCGTCATTCATGGCTTCGTAGCATTTGTTTTTCCAGGATTCGATATCAACAGTGGATTTTTCTGATGATTTCAGCTTATCCAGAATTTCTGCAGCCGACAACATACGTTTTAGTCCTTTATCAGCGGCTTTCAGTGCCTCGTTCGAAAAATCCAGAGTGCTGCGGTAATGTGCCTGCAGAATAAAAAACCGGATGGTCATCGGGTTGTAAGGTTGCTCAAGTAACTCGTGATTACCGGTGAAAACCTGCTCAAGAGTAATAAAATTATTGAGAGATTTTCCCATTTTTTGTCCATCTATTGTAATCATGTTATTGTGCATCCAATAGCGAACATGATCATGGCCGTTGGCAGCCACTGACTGGGCTATTTCAGATTCGTGGTGAGGAAAGATGAGGTCCATGCCTCCTCCGTGTATGTCGAAGGTTTCACCTAAATATTTGCATCCCATGACCGAGCATTCAAGATGCCAGCCGGGGAAACCTACACTCCATGGTGATGGCCAGCGCATAATGTGTTCTGGTGAAGCTTTTTTCCAGATGGCAAAATCCACAGGGCTTTGTTTTTCATCTTGTCCGGCGAGCACTCGTGTGTTTTCGAGGGTTTCTTCTATAGATCTCCCTGACAGTTTACCGTAGTTATGCACTTTATTGTATTTTACCACATCAAAATAAACTGAACCATTTTTTTCGTAAGCAAAGCCGGATTCAAGGATTTTTTTTACCATTTCGATCTGCTCGATGATATGACCGGATGCATGCGGTTCAATACTGGGCGACAATGTATTGAGCTGCTCCATGTTTTTGTGATAACGCACAGTGTAATATTGCACGATTTCCATGGGTTCAAGTTGTTCGAGTCTGGCTTTCTTTGCTATTTTATCCTCTCCCTGATCAGCATCGTTTTCCAGATGGCCTACATCAGTTATGTTGCGGACATACCTCACTTTATAGCCAAGATGCTGAAGGTAACGAAACACCAGATCAAAAATGATGGCCGGACGGGCATGCCCGAGATGAGCATCGCCGTAAACTGTCGGGCCGCAGACATACATGCCGACATAGGGCGGATTTAAGGGTTCGAAAATTTCCTTGCGACGGCTCAGTGTATTGTAAATAGAAATTTTTTGCTCCATTTTGGTTAATCTTATGCAGGCAAAATTATTGAATTTTATTCAATCAAAGAGAAGTTGGCCTTAATCTCCTATACAATTTACTTTCCAAAATCAGATGTTTTACTGTTTCTGTTTTGATAGGTTAACATTAAATGCAATGCAGGAGATAAGTGAGGAAAAAAGCAAAAGGATCACATTTATAGCCTTCTTAAGACAAATTGACCGGAAAGGATTTGTTTCCAATCGGAAATCCAACTGTTATTTAACCATGATTTCGCTAACAAACAACCAGGCTGGCTGGCCTTCTCCCGGGTGTCCGGCAGGACAAATCCCGTAGTTTTTTGCCGTAACGCGCAGATAACTTGCTCTGTTGTTAACTTCGCCACAGGAGTAAACTTTCAGCGTGTTGTTGTCAGTGTCAGCAGGATCAATGACAGTGGTAATTTCCTGAAATGTAATATTGTCGTCAGAAAGTTCGAAGCGAACCCATTTTGGCAGAAAAATCCATGAAGATTCAGCCTGCATCGAATGCAGTTCTATTGTTTTAATTTCGGTTGGCTTTGAGAGATCAATCACTGCAATTAGATCGCTTCCTGACCAGCCTTTCCATCGGCCGTCGGTAAAACTTACAGTTCCTTTGATGCCGTCAACCAGACCATAATTGCCTCCTCCGTCATAACGCTGACTTGCAGGATATTTGAGTTGTACAGGCGAAGCAAAAGCCTGATGAATGTCAAACAATTCGGAATAAACCTGTTCTGTGGATATTCCGTCTCTGAAAACAACTGCTTTCAGGATGGAGGGTTCCTTGATGGTTATAGGTCCTGTGTAAACTGGTGATCCTGATGTTGGAATGCTTCCGTCGAGTGTGTACCTGATCATTGGTTCGAATGCTTCACTGGACAGTTCAACTTTCATGGATTTGGTGCTAAAATCTACAGAAGGGTGCGAATTAACCTGATAAGCACTCAGTGCATAATTTAAATCCTGTTCTTCATAACGCTGATATTGTCGGATCATTCTTCTTGAAAAAAATCCCCAATCGCGGATTTCTATGGGAGACCAGAGTACTTCTGCCAAAGCCGATAATCGAGGCAAAATCATGTATTCCAGATGATTGGAATCAGATATAAATTCAGTCCACAAATTAGCCTGAGCTCCCAACACAAGTTGTCCTTCATCAACGGTCAGTTCCACAGGAACAGGCTCATAGCCATATACCATTTTCAGTGTGGTATATCCGCCATTTGCTTCAGGTTCAGTGGCCGGATTCCCCTGATAATGGTTGAAATAGCAATGACTTCCAGGGGTCATCACCACATGATGTCCCATTTTGACTGCCTCAATGCCGCCCTTTTCCCCACGCCATGACATGACTGTGGCATTGGGAGCGAGTCCACCTTCAAGGATTTCATCCCATCCTATAATTTTTCGTCCGTGCGCGTTAAGAAACCGCTCAATCCGACTGATGAAATAACTCTGCAGCTCTTCTTCATTCTTCAGACCTTCGGTTTCAATGCGTTTCCGGCAGTGAGGGCATGTTTTCCAGTTGGTCTTGTCAGCTTCGTCACCGCCAATATGAATGTAGGTTGAAGGAAACATTTCCATGACTTCTGTAAGAACATCCTCTAAAAAATGAAAGGTTTCTTCTTTTCCGGCACAATAAATATGAGTGATTGGCCAAACTCCACCTGAAGGGATTCCAAGGTTTTGACCTGTGCACGAAAGTTCGGGATAAGCAGCAAGTGCTGACATCACATGAGCCGGCATTTCTATTTCGGGAATTATGGTTACATTTCGTTCTGCTGCATAAGCAACAATTCTTTTTACTTCTTCACGAGTGTAAAAACCACCGTAATTGGCTTTTGATCTGTCGGTGGTGAAAGGTCTGTCGTTCCAGTGGATGTCAGGCATTAGATCACGCCAGCCACCGACTTCAGTCAGCCGGGGATATTTTTTTATTTCCAGCCGCCAGCCCTGATCATCTACCAAATGCCAGTGAAAAACGTTCATCTTGTGCATTACCAGCAGGTCAATCATCTTGTAGATAGTTTCAATTGGCATGAAATGACGTGACACGTCGAGATGCATACCTCTGTACGAAAATCGCGGATAATCGACAATTTCAGCACAAGGCACAAAAGTCTTTTCACCATCAGTCATCATTTGTCCGATGGTTTCTAAACCATAACGGACCCCTGCTGAGCTATTTGCTTTTACTAAAATACTTTTTCTGCTGATTGACAACCGATAGCCTTCATATCCCAAAACAGAGTCATAATTTTGGTTGAGCAGAAGGAAGATATTGTTTTTCCCCGGACCAGTCTGAGTTTGCTGAATTTCCAATTCGTAACCCGTTTTCTTTTTCCATTGAAGGGCAGCATCACGGGCAGGCAGCTTCAGTTCCTGTTGCTGAACGGAAATCGTTGTTTTTCCGTTGAGTAGAAAATGACAGGATTTCATTTTGATACTGGCAGGGAATGGAATGATATCAGGCGGGTCATTGGTGCAGGAAAGCAATATAGCAACCAGAACGGTGAGTAATGAAATTTTTAGATAATTATGCATGGTGGAAATCAGGATTTTGGGATTATTTCTATTCAAAACTGTTGTTGCATGATGAGAAATGAATCAGGTAACTCAAATTATAAAATGTACTTGCTAAAAGATGAACTGAAGCAAAACAAAAATCCCTCACCGAAGATCTGATAATTTTGCGGAGAGGGCTTTTTGCAATATAGTCTTAAAAAGTCAATAAAACAATAATGAACATTGTGAAGTGCTGATGAGCCGGTTTACAATCTCATCTTTTTCCATTCTTCTTTCATTCTGTTCAGGTCTGTAAGCCAGGCCTCAATGTCGTCTTCGTGTTCGAGCTCATCATTGAGAATCTGCACAGCCATCTGATGGGTGGAGTGGTCTTTTCCTGCGGTATAATCAGCAATTTCCTGATACCGTTGAATGGCACATCTTTCGCCCTTGAGGTTTTGTTCCAGAATGACTTCGATGTATGGATCGGTTGGGTCTTCATACTCGCAGCGGGCCAGTTTTACCCATTGGGTTGGATTGGTTACTGGTGTTCCGCCCAATTGAATGATCCGTTCTGCAACCAACTCTGCATGAGTGAGTTCTTCGTTGGCATGAACGAGAAGTTCAGGCTCTACTTCACTTCTCATTGGGCCTTCCATCAACCGGGCACCAATCCAATACTGATAATAGGCAAGCCATTCTTCGGCAAGCGCTGCATTCAACATTTCAATAAGTTTCTTCACATTTACAGATGAAACTTTTACTGCTTCTTTTCCCATAATGTTAATTTAATTAAGTTATAACTGGTAAATTGTTTGTCGGTTTTATTATTTACAACAGGCATCAAACCTGCTGATTTCCTGCAAAAGTAATAATTATTTTAAGAATAACAGCTGTTTTTTCATGTTGCTCTCTGATATTTCGCAGAAATGGACTATGATTGCAAGCGGACAGAGTCTGTCAGAAAGAATAGTAATTTCAATTTTCAGTGCATTACCATAATCAAAGCAGTTACTTTTGCATCAAATTTTAAAAAGGGAAAATGCAACCGGTCGTTAAGGGATATGCTTTAGCTTTTTTGGCTACCATAGCGGTTTCAACAGTTTATATTTTTAGTAAGGCGGCATTAAATGAAGTCAGTCTGCCGCAATTCGGAGTTTACTGGTTTGCTATGGCATTATTCTGGAATGGTCTTTTTGCGCTTCGTTCGGAAGAACATCGTCATTTTCATCACATCTCAGGGCGGGCTTTCAAAACCCTTTTCTTTCTTGGCTTGGTAGAAATTGTTGCCACAACTTCACTTTACAGTGCAATTGCTATTACTCCAAATCCTGCCATACCATCGTTTTTGCGAAATATGGAATACATTTTTGTTACTTTGTTTGGGGTGTTTTTTTTAAAGGAACATTTCACCAGAACAGAAATATCAGGAATCTTACTCACTTTTACCGGTGCTTTTGTCATCAGCTTTCAAAAAGGAGCTGACCTTCTGGATTATATTTCGGGAACGTCTGGCCTGATGCTGATTTCAACCTCTTTTTACGGAATACGAACCATACTTGCAAAAAAGAACATCGAAACGATTACTCCTACCATGCTTGCAGTGAATCGTGCTATCTTTTTGCTGATCTTCGCTTTTGTTCTGCTTAAAATTCTTGGTCACAGCCTTTTGATTCCGTATTCAGCTTTGATAAATATTGCTTTTGGCTCTTTTCTGGGTCCTTTTTTAACATCTTTCAGCCAGTATAGTGCTCTCAAATACATTGAAGCTTCCAGATCTTCCATCATTCAAAGTTCAACAGCATTGTTTGTGCTTGGCGGAGCCTATCTCTTTTTTGGGAAATTTCCGGCCGGATACCAACTTGCCGGAGGCTTGCTGACTGTTGCAGGGGTATTATTACTTCTGTCGGGCAAAATGAGCAGGTTAAAAATTAACCGGCGAAATTGATTGGCTGATAAAGTCCGATCTTTAAACTGATTGCTGATTTGACTACTTTGCTTACTTTTGTCAAAAAAAATCATGGGTCATTTAATTGCACCATCGCTGCTCTCAGCCAACTTCGGAAATCTTGGCAAAGACCTTGAAATGCTGAATCGAAGCCAGGCCGACTGGATTCACGCTGACGTCATGGATGGAAAATTTGTACCTAATATTTCGTTCGGGCAGCCTGTAATTAAACAAATCAGAAAACTAACCACCAAACCGCTGGATGTCCATCTGATGATTGTTGAACCAGAACGCTATCTGAAATCATTCAGGGATTGTGGAGCAGATATTCTCAGTGTGCATTATGAAGCTTCCGTTCACCTGCACCGGACCATTACGGAAATCAAAACCCTCGGTATGAAAGCCGGGGTGGTGCTCAATCCCCACACTTCCGTATTATTGCTCGAAGACATCATCAACGAAGTGGATTTGGTACTGTTGATGAGTGTAAATCCGGGTTTTGGCGGGCAGAAATTTATCCTTAATACTTTTTTACGTATATCGCAGCTCAGGGAAATGATTCTTCAAAAAGGATCAGACGCATTGATTGAGATAGATGGCGGAGTTAACACTGATAATGCTCAGCAGTTGATCGACAGCGGCGCCGATGTACTTGTTGCCGGAAATGCTGTTTTTTCTTCGGATGATCCGGAACAAACCATCGCCTTGCTTAAATTTCTCAAACCATCCAGATAATTATGGCAATCAATTCTGTTGTATTGATTGGTGCCGGCAGGGTGGCTACCCAGCTTGGCAGGGTATTAAAGCTAAATGGTATAATCATATTGCAGGTTTATAGCCGGACACAGGCTTCAGCTTCGGAATTAGCCAAAAAACTCGGGTGCCAGGCTGTGAGCGGTTCTGAAAAGATTTACCCGGGTGCTGATCTTTACATTATTTCTGTTTCCGATGATGCGATTCCTGAAGTTGCCAAAAAACTGAACTTTTCTGACAGTATAGTGGTGCACACATCCGGGTCTGTGGATTTAGATGTGTTGAAAATAACATCGGGAAAAACCGGGGTTTTTTATCCACTCAATACTTTTTCCAAAAACCGGGAAACAGATTTAAAAAAAACCCCGATTTGTGTTGAGGCTGTTGACAAACAAACTGAAAGTGAACTTGCAGCGCTTGGGCAACTTATTTCGGACGACGTCAGGATAATTAATTCGGAGCAACGGTCAAATATTCATCTGGCAGCAGTTTTTGCGAGCAATTTTACAAATTTTATGATGGTCAATGCCGCTGAAATTCTTAATAAGGCAGGAGTATCATTTGATATTCTGATGCCCCTTGTCGAAGAAACCATTTCGAAACTGAAGAAAATCTCTCCACGTAACGCACAGACCGGTCCGGCATTGAGAAACGATGTCAGTATACTTAAAAAGCACTTAAACATGCTCGGTAATGATCCCGCCAGGCAAATGGTTTATGATTTGTTAAGCGGTCAGATCAAAGAATTTTTTAAAGACAATCAGTAACAAAACAGCACTTATGCAGGTAAAAAACTATAAAGAATTTCTCAAAAACGTAACCACATTGATTTTTGACTATGACGGGGTTTTCACCGATGGTAAAGTAATTCTGACCGAAAACGGGGAGCAATTGCGTACTGCCAACGTAAAAGACGGCTATGCACTTCAGCTGGCCGTCAAAAAGGGATATCGTATTGCTGTGATTTCGGGAGGGACCTCCGAAGCTATCCGTCATCGGATGAACGGACTGAAAATTTTTGATGTTTTTATTAAAGTTGACCATAAAATCCAGGTCTTTCACGATTATCTTTCCAGGCACAATATTCAACCGGAAGAAGTGCTCTTTATGGGCGATGATATTCCTGACCTGCAGATTATGAAGGAGGTCGGTCTGGTGGCCTGTCCTGCTGATGCAGCCGAGGAAGTGAAAGCACTGGCTCATTATATTTCACACCTTGGCGGAGGTGAAGGCTGTGTCCGCGACATAGTCGAACAGGTGATGAAACTTCAGGGAAATTGGCTTAATGATGATGCGTTTATCTGGTAGCAAATCTGCCTTGGAATTGGTCGTATTATGATTATCAAAGAGTTATATATTTCAGGATGAGCTGAAAGCGGATTAAAAAATCAGAATCGTCCTACCCGGTATCAGATTGCTGTTTTCTTTAATGGGAAATCAGGTATAATCAGTTTACGCTATGACCTCAGAAACAAGCTGGGATAGTTATAATCACAACATTTACAATAAATTAATAATTTTTCTCCCATCGTTGTTAAAGGTAATTTAATCTTTAAGCAATGAATAAAGCTTACTTTTGCCGCCATTTTTAATCTATGAAATATTAATAGCAAAACTGGAATGACATTATCAAAACTTAGAAATATAGGAATTGCAGCTCATATTGATGCCGGGAAAACTACTTTATCAGAAAGGATTCTTTTTTATACCGGCACAACCCGAAAACTTGGTGAAGTGCATGACGGACAGGCTACAATGGACTTTATGAAGCAGGAACAGGAGCGGGGTATAACCATAGCTTCGGCTGCTATTACCTGCAACTGGAAAGGACATCAGATTAATCTGATTGATACACCCGGCCATGTCGATTTCACACTTGAAGTGGAACGTTCGTTACGTGTACTCGATGGAATGATTGCCGTTTTTTGTGCGGTAGGCGGTGTGGAACCCCAGAGTGAAACTGTCTGGAATCAGGCAGACCGTTACAGGGTACCACGTATTGCTTTCATCAACAAAATGGATCGTACCGGAGCTGATTTTCAGGATGTTGTAGAGCAAATGAATGAATACCTGGATGCTAATGCAATTCCATTTCAATATCCGATTGGTGCCGAAGATGATTTTTCCGGAATGGTGGATTTGATCGAAAACAAGGCTTATCATTTCGAAAATGGAGATCCGGTGGAAATACCAATTCCGCATGATATCAGACCTATAGTGGAAAAAGCCCGTCAGCAACTGATCGAAAAACTTGCCGAGTTCGATGAAGAATTGCTCGGACTCTATCTTGATGAAGAACCCGTTTCGGAGGAATTATTGAAAAAAGCAGCACGTGCTGCTACCCTGAAGCTGATGATTACTCCTGTATTTTGCGGAGCTGCCTATAAAAATAAGGGTGTTCAGAAACTTCTCGATGCAGTAATTCATTACCTTCCTTCACCCCTTGATATTGGTGCGGTGGTCGGTCATGATATTGATGAACCGGAAAAAACCCATACTCGTTGTCCTTCTGTGAAGGAACCATTTGCCGCTCTTGCATTTAAACTAATACACGATCCTTATGTCGGTCAGCAGACCTTTATTCGTATTTTCTCAGGTTTTATAAAAAGTGGTGTTCAGATTTACAATTCCACTAAATTAAAACATGAACGGGTTGGGCGAATTTTCAGAATCAAAGCCAAAGAACGTGTCGAAATTTCGGAAGCAGGACCGGGTGATATTGTTGCTCTGGTTGGAATGAAATTTACCAAAACCGGTGATACGCTCTGTGACAATGATCATCCGCTCTTACTCGAATCCATTCACATCCCGCCGACAGTTATTGAGTTAAAAATTAACCCGTCAAATCGTAAAGATCAGAGTAAACTTGGAGAAGCCCTGGCAAAACTTTCAAATGAAGACCCGTCGTTCAATGTCCGGTTTAACAACGAAACGGAAGAAACCATCATTTCAGGAATGGGAGAGTTGCACCTTGAAATAATTATTGACCGCCTGAAGGAAGAATTTGGCATTGCCGTGGAAGTTGGTGAACCTTCAGTAGCTTACCGTGAAACCATCACCGCTGAGGTTGAAAACAATTATAAACATTCTAAACAAACCGGCGGACGTGGACAATATGCCCATACAATCATGCGGCTGGAACCCAATGAGGGGAATGGATACGAGTTTATTGACAAAATCAAGGGTGGTGCCATCCCTGCCGAGTATGTCAGTTCGGTGAACAAAGGTGTGCTGAAAACCCTCGCCGAAGGAGTACTGGCCGGATTCCCTGTCGTGGATGTAAAGGTAGTATTGCTGGACGGCACCTTCCATCCGGTAGATTCATCTGATATGGCTTTTCAAACCTGTGCTTCCATTTGTTTTAAAAATGGTTTTATGAAAGCAAATCCCATCTTGCTTGAACCTATTATGAAAATAGAAATCAATACACCTGATGAATTCATTGGCAATGTCGTCGGGGATTTGAACAAACGCAGAGGGAAAATTGAGGCTATGAGAAGATTTCGTAAAGGGGCCCAGAAACTCAACGGCTTTGTGCCTTTAATGGAAATGTTTGGTTATGCAACAACCCTGAGAAACATCACCAGTGGCCGCGCCAATTATTCCATGGAGTTTTTTAAATATTTACCTTTGAGTCAATCTATTCAGGAACAGGTGCTTAAAAAGCTGGAAGCTTTGAAAAAGCAGTCATAAAACCGACCATATTTTTCGAAACGGAAGTCAGAAAATAATCCGAAATGCCGAATAGTTCATCAGTAATATCAGACAGCAAGTTTTGTGTGTTTTATAAGGCTTTTCGTTCTCCATTTACCTGAAAGATAATAAATAAATGTGAGCGATAAACCAATGCCCCATCCAATGGGAATAGCCCACCAGATCCCTATAACGCCAATATGTCCGGCCAAAAGGTAAGATGCCGGGATGCGTATAATCCACAGCGAAATCAGCGTAATGAACATGGGGATTAAGGTATCACCTGCACCCCTCATTACTGCATTTACAACAAACATGGAAGAGAACAGAATATAAAACGATCCGACAATCACCAGATAATCATTACCGATATTGATTACCTCTTGATCAGGTGTAAAAAATCCCATCATAGTCTTGCCGAAAAGGATAGCCAGCAAACTAAATAATAAAGAGGTACCTGATGTTATAAGCCAGGTCGCTTTCAATCCTGCTTTTACACGTTCGGGTTTGTTGGCACCTATGTTTTGACCGACAAACGAAGAGAGTGCAGCGGCAAAATTCATGGCCAGCATCGAAGCAAAAGAATCAATACGGTTGGCTACACTGTAGGCAGCAATTGTTGATGTACCAAACTGATTAACTATCCCAAAGAGTGCAATCATACCAGCGGCAACAAACATTTGTTGAAGACCTGTTGGCAGCCCGATGCGCAAACTGGTGCGAAACAATGCAATGTTGAATATGTATTTTCGAAATCTAACATTCATAATTGGCAGCCGCTTGTTGAGGTAAATAATGGCAGTAAAAAATGCTCCTGCCTGTGAAATAATGGTGGCGTAGGCAGCTCCGGCAATACCAAGCCTGAAAACAACTACAAACAGCAAATCGAGCAATACATTGGTAATGGTGGAAACTATCAGAAAAATCAATGGTGTTTTCGAATCACCCAGCCCTCTAAGAATAGCACTGATCCCGTTGAAACCAAAGAAAAAAACAGAACCTAAAAAGTAGATTTTAAGATATAGTCCGGCCTGAGGGACTACCTCATCAGGAAGACCAGTAAGCCTGAAAATGGGAGTGCTGAAACCTGTGCCAACAATAGTTGCAAAAATCGAGGCAAAAAAGAGAATGATGTAGGTAGTGTCAATGGCTTGCTTTACTTTCTCAAGATCACGGGCACCATAATATTGTGAAATGATGATGGTAAAACCCATGCTTAACCCAATGACGAGAGATACAATCAGGAAAATTATAGGAAAAGATGCTCCTACGGCTGCCAGTGCTTCCTTGCCAATATAGTGCCCTATTACAATGCTGTCCACAACATTGTAGAGCTGCTGAAACACATTGCCATACACCATGGGCATGGCAAATTGCCTGATTAACTTTCCTTCATGTCCAACAGTAAGGTCTTTCATCGGAGACAGCCCGCTAAAATATTATTGGTTGCGAAGCTGCAAAAGTAAATAAAAGAACAATGGAGATAAATTGTTTGAATTCCAATAAGTTAAAAAAACAAAGTCCTGAAATGGAAATACCAGGTTTTAACAGAATTAATGAAGGGAAAACATTTAGTAAAAGAAGTAATTTAAATCGAAAAACGGAATACTTTGATACATATTAAAAACATATATAAAACTATATTTATTCGTTTTTAAACGTACTAACAATGTATTAACACCGAAGAAACACCGAAGGAACTATCAAGATTTATCCCAAGTTATTACAGGAACAAATGACTGGGGAAATTCTGTTCCATTGATGAATCAACAAAACATGAATCACATCTGTTTTATTTATTATGAAGGGGTTAAGCAGAATATTCATTTGTTTTATCGGGAAAAAATCAATCAGATGAACACAGGTTAATAAGCTTACTCACGAAATGCTGAATAAATTGGGCCGGGGAAATGTCTGGAGAAAGGTTTTTTATACATTTGCGTGCAAACAATCCTCTTTCAGCAATTTTATGTACAACAAAGGTTCACAAAATCAGTCAGCCCGGTCGAATCTTCTTCTTGTATTGACAGCAATAATCTGGGGATTTGCCTT
The DNA here is from genome assembly GCA_009930115.1 of Sphingobacteriia bacterium. Lineage (GTDB taxonomy): Bacteria > Bacteroidota > Bacteroidia > Bacteroidales > 4484-276 > RZYY01. The sequence continues at coordinate 51,541 of RZYY01000001.1, forward strand.
TGTGGCGCAGCGTGCGGGTATGGAGCATGTCGGGCCTTTTACATACAATGGAATCAGATTTTTATTGGGAAGTTTGTCGTTGTTGCCATTGTATTATTTCACAAAAAAACATGAAAAGCAATCAGCAGCCGGACCGGTCATTTGTAAAAGATATACCCTCAATGGCGGATTTTTGGCAGGAGTAGTTATGTTCTTTGCAGCATCTTTTCAGCAGGTAGGAATAGTTTTTACCACTGCCGGAAAAGCTGGTTTTATCACTGGACTATACGTGATTTTTGTTCCTTTTATCGGGATGCTCTTTGGACAAAAGACAAAAATCAATATCTGGATTGGAGCTGTTATTGCTGTCGTCGGACTTTACTTTTTGAGCATAAGCGGCAGTTTAAAAATTGCTCTTGGAGACATGTTGGTTCTGATTAGTGCTCTGTTTTTTGCTGTTCATATTCTGATTATTGGTTATTTTTCAAAAAGAGTTGATGTTATAAGGCTTTCATTACTTCAGTTTACTGTATGTTCTTTCTTGAGTTTATTAGTTGCTGTGATTACTGAAAGTTTTCAAATAAAAGCGGTTTTGGAAGCCGCACTTCCCATCATTTACGGAGGAATATTTTCTGTTGGGATTGCTTACACATTGCAGGTTAGCGGACAGAAACACGCCCATCCTTCATCTGCTTCCATCATTCTAAGCCTTGAATCGCTGTTTGCAGCCATAGGTGGCTGGCTGATTCTGGGAGAGAAAATGACATCCGGAGCAGTATTAGGGTGCATTTTGATGCTTACGGGTATGATCCTTGCACAGATAAGTTTCACAAGAAACAAACTGATTGCATTTCCTCTCAAACAGGAAAATCATCTGAAAAAATAGTGGTAATTTTGCCGGCAAAAGCAGCAGCCTGTTCTGTCACTGCTTTTGCTTTCATGCAAAAGGGGAGGAAAGTCGGGACAACGCAGAGCGCCATACTTCCTAACGGGAAGGTCTCGTGAAAACGGGAACAGCAAGTGCCACAGAAAACAACCGTCCCGCCTGTGCGGGATAAGGGTGAAAACGTGAGGTAAGAGCTCACGCACTGCGGTGGTGACATTGCAGCGGGGTAAACCTTATGGGTTGAAAGGCCATGTATATCACGGTTCTGCATCAGCAGAATGAAGGTTGCTCGCCCAAATGCCGCTTAACCGGCATGCCGTGAGGGGTAGGCCGTTAGAGCCATGCTGTGAAGCTTGGCCCAGACAAATGACAGAAACTCCTGCTCCGGCAGGATGACAGAATCCCGCTTACAGGGCTGCCGCTTTTTTTTATGAAACATTCCTTCTTTATTAATACCCCGTTAAATGGACGACAAACAAAATTCAGGATTACTTTACTGACCAGTTTTTCTGACAGTACATTCGATAATTTTCGCAGGTTATTACTTTCTGTTTACCAATGATGTAAGTTTACCCGTGCCGGTTACGGTAAGTCTATGCATTGCCCTCGTACAGGCTACATAAAGCAAATGTCTGTCCATTTCGGTGGAATAATTTTCGGGTGTACAAAAAGGAACGGTAACCTGGTCGAACTCAAGTCCTTTAGCCAGCCAGGGTGTGGTGATGTGAACCCCGTTAAAAAACGAAATACTTTCATCAGTTAACAAACTGGTTTTTAATCCTTCAATTTCAAGTATTTCGTGAAGTAAATCAGCTTGTTTTTGGAATTTGCAAATGATTCCCATCGTATTGAAACTGCTTTGACTGAATTGGTTAATTTCCTGAATTATAATCTGAATTTCTTCTTTTTGGTCGTTGGAGGTAAACACTTTGGGTGCCTGTCCATGCCGGTGTACAGCAATTATTTTTTCGTTAAACTGGATTTTTTGCACAAAAGCGGTAATTTCAAATGTAGAGCGGTAACTTGTGAACAATTCCATGATGGTTGCTTCGGGAAAAACTTTACCAATATCTTCCGCACACGAACTGCTGTATGGATTAACTGACTGGAATCTGTCACCAAGCAGGGTTTTATTGCAGGAGAACAATTTGGCAATCACGCCATATTGTACAGGAGTATAATCCTGCATTTCGTCAACAAGCAGGTGCTTTACATTTGTGTAGGGTTTAATTCCCTCAAGAAGAATGTTCAGGTAGATCATTGGAAAAACGTCGGCGAATTCATAGGTTGTTCCTTTTAACATTTGGAGAAGTTCAGGTTTGCCCAGCCAGTCGTAAAACTCTTTGTAAAGTTTTCTCAGGTTGGTATTAACAAACATGTTGTCAATAGCTTTTTTGATCTCGTTTCGTTCTTTGGCAGTTACGTCATAATTATAGAAAATTCTGATATTGTCCGCTGTATCTTTCACAATGGCCGGCAATCTCTTCATCAGTGGCAGCCTGTGATAAGCTTTAAAGCGTTCTTCGAAAAACCAGGCGGGAACAGGATGTTTTTTCACAACAATGTCGCGAGGTGTAAAGCAGTTGTTTTCGATATGAAGCACAAATTCATTCATTTTGGTCACAATTTCATGAGAAGCCTTGAATCGAATCCGCGAAATAAAGTCTTCATCTGGTTTTTCGAGCAAACGGGTTATTTGTTCTGAAAACAACTGAAATTTTACTTTGTGCTGAAGGATTTCAACGGCGAGGTCTTCCATGCCGGTTTCTCTTATTTTCTCTTCGCCGAGTTCGGGCAGTACATTCGAAATATAATCGGCAAAAACCTTATTTGGTGAAATAATCAGGATATCGTTTGAATTGATGGTTTTGGGGTTTCGGTAAAGTAAAAATGCGATTCGGTGAAGAGCAATGGATGTTTTACCTGATCCTGCCACTCCCTGAATAATAAGTACAGGAGCTTCCTCATTACGTATAATAAGGTTCTGATCACGTTGTATTGTAGCTACAATGTTTTTCATCCGGTTATCGGAGGCTTGTGCCAGTTCTTTTTGCAAAATTTCATCCTGAATGTTGAGCGCATTCTCAATCATAAACTCCATTTTCCCTTCCCGGATACGATATTGCCTCTTCAGGGTAATCTCTCCGCTGGTATTGCCAGATGGAGCAGCAAAGATTGCCGGACCAGTTTCGTAATCGTAATACATCGCAGATACCGGTGCACGCCAGTCATATATCAGGTTGATATTATGCTCATTGTCGTAAAAAGAATGAATTCCGATATAAATTGGAACAGGTAATTCGTCGTCATCAGGCTTAAAATCAATACGACCAAACCAAGGTGTTTTCAGAAGCCGGAACAATCGTTTTCTTTTGGCATCCACTTTTTCACCAATCAGGATGGTTTGGGTAATCGACTTTCGGACAGCAAGTTTTTCCATACGATCCATGCTGTCCCTGTTTTCCCAGAAATATTCCTTGAATTCGGCAACATCTTTTTCATGTTCGCTTACACTTTGGCTCGTATCATCAATTTCGGCGGTGATGCGTTGTTTGATAACCTCAAGATAGGTCCGCTCATTCTGCTCAGTAGGGTTAAACACTGTTGTATTCATTTCGGATCAGCTGTTTTGGTAATAACAGCCTGCAAAGGTAGGGAAATTGATTGCTGCTTACACTTGGTCCAGCTCTGTTTGAAATCCTACAGCAAAATGCCGTAAAAAGTATTTCACGGCAGATAAATGAAATTCAATTATTTATTCGATGGTTAAAAATGATGAATTTTGATTAAGTAAAAAGTTTTATCGGGCAGTATTTTTGATATTAAACTGAAGACAAGTAATCAAAAGAGCGGGCAGTTTTTCGTTAGATTTGATAGCCGGAATCAGACAATTTACTAATTTTGTACAGAAAAAAATGAATACCATGAATAAGAAAATCTTTCCGGTTTTTATGTTTTTATTACTGTTTGGTTTTACATCCTGCCTTGAAGACGAAGTTCTTGAAATGCTCGATCCCCGAAGTGATTTTCTGGGCACATGGGTCGTCAGCGAATCATGCGTGCGACTCAATTATGAAGTGGAAATTGTTGCTGATCCCGACAACGAACTAAGAGTGTTATTGTATAATTTCGCTCTGACCGGGCCAGGATACGATCCTGCCTATGGAAATGTACTTCTGAATAAAATAAACGTTCCGGAGCAAATTATTGGTGATAACTGGAAAGTAAGCGGCAGTGGGACATTGCAGGATGATGGCTCCATTTCCTGGAGCTATTACATCGAAATTGCCGGTGATGGTTCCGATTGTGAAGCTGATTACGAAAAACCATGATTAGTTTAGGTTTTTAGTGGTTTTGGCAGCAGAGAAATAGTTTTTTGTCTAAAAAGATTCAACTATGCTGATGAGAAGTTCTACGATAAGAGAACGCACATAATCCTGCTCACCCTCATAATTGTTGACCATAACTACAAATGCTGCTTCTCGTCCTGATGTGGTTGTAAAATAGCCTCCATAGTTTAACATCCTGTCCATAGATCCGGATTTTGCTTTCAGGTTATCAGTAAGCACCGTTTCCCTGCCAAAAATTGCCATATTTCCTGAAACACCTGCAACTGGTAATGAATAGCTGAAAGAAACAGAATTTACACTTTCTTTTTTCATATAGCGCAACACGTAAATTAGCTGTTCAGCAGTAATTCCGTTGACAGGAGAAAGTCCGCTGCCATCTTTAAGGAAAATTCCTCCTGTGGGCATTCCTTTTTTAGCCCAAAAATCCAAAATGTAGTTACATCCATTTTCAACTGAAGGATTACCATTGAGTAATGAAAGATGAAGCAGGAGCGTTTCAGCATAAAGGTTTATGCTTTTGGAATTGGTAATACGCACTATTTCTCCAAGAGTTGGGGATTGAAATTTGCTCAGGATCACTTTTTTATCCGGTGAAGAAGAATAAATCGAAACGGGGTCACCCGAGACAACGATGTTTAAGTCAATAAGCTTTTGGCGGAGCAGAGCTGCAGCAAGCAAAGCCGGATCGGGTACTGAGCCTTTTATGGTAAAGTTTGAACGTCCTGCCGGAACAGTACCCCGGATAATCCGCCTGTCGGACAGATAAGACCCGTAAATGTAAGCATTGTCGCGGTTATCTCCTGAAGCTGAAACCTGATTATCAAAAGTTATCCCGGGAATTTCAGGAGAAATACCGGTAATCACAGCCGGTTGATTAATTCCGTCCAAAGTAGAAAATGATATAAGGTAACTGTTGTCATTTACGGATAATCCATTCGCACACGCTCCGTAGTAGTTGCCAATATCTTCCCACATCCATGAATCGGGAATATTAGCTTCTCCGAAAATGGAAGCATCACCTGTAATTTTTCCTTCAATCCTTTTAATTCCTGCTTTTTTGACAGTTTCAGCCATTTTTCCGAAAACATCCCCATGATGTTCGGTAAAATACTGGCTACCTAATGTCGGGTCTCCACCTCCGGAAACGATCAGATTCCCGTGCAGGGTTCCCTGCTCATCAAGATAGCCGGTGTAGCAAAGTTCGGTTGTAAAAGTATGCCCGGGTGACAGAACTTCGAGAGCGGTAGCAGTAGTGAGCAACTTCAGTGTTGAAGCGGGAATCAGTGTCAGGTCGGGGTTGTATTCAATCAGGGTTTTTCCGGAGATGATATCAACAGCTTTTATGGCAATAGAAGCGTGCTTTAATGGTTCGGATTTGATAAAAGGATTGAGTAATTCAGGGGATTGGTTAAGCTCCAAAAAAACTTTGTTCTGACCATTGCAGCATCCAATAATGAAAACAATTAAAAACGAAAGGGAATAGATAGGTTTAATTTTGTTTTTCATTCAAAAATAAGGGGATAATCAGTTGGTTTCTTCAGTATTTTCCAGATTTACATTTTTGATGGCCATAATTTCGTTCGCAATCTCTTCGATGGGTTTATTGGTAACAGTGATTACCGGCCATTTGGGTTGTTTGCTGAAAATGAATTTTGCCCAGCTCAATTCCCGTTCAACATGGTTCAGGCTGGCATAATCTGCTGCATTAAGACCAAGGTTTTCGAGCCTTACGTGACGAAGTGTAGAAAGGTTATGTGCATAGGCAGTAAGGCAAAAAACCCGTTCGGACGGAACAGTGAATATTTCTTCAGGTGGCTGATGATTGAGAATAATAGGCACATTGGCAACCATCCATCCTTTAAAAGCAAAATATATACTCAGCGGGGTTTTAAAAGTACGTGAAACGCCAAGCAGTACAATTTCAGCTTTATCCAGTTCTTCCGGCCGCAGACCGTCATCATGCTGGAAAGCAAACTGCATGGCATCAATTCGTTTAAAATATTCTTTATTGATTTCACTGAAAAGACCCGGTTTTTCAGCAGGGGAGTGCATTAGTTTTTCGGATAGTCGGGCCAGCAAAGGTCCCATCAAATCAATTGTTTCCACATTGTGGTAACGGCCGGTGGTAATCATGAAATCGCGCAGATCGTTCGAAACCAGGGTGTGAACAATGAAGGCACCTGCTTCAGCTGCTTCTTTTACGGCATTCTCGATTTGCTCGTGTCTTCGCACTTCATTGCGTATCACTGTTTCGAGTTTGTGATTTGGGAACTGTGTTATGGCAGCATTCAGGGCTTGTGTTGCAGTACGGCCTGTACCATCAGAAACTATAAAAATTTTGGCCATGGTCAGTCGGATTTGAATTCATCAAAATTAAGAATTTTCAACTGCCAGTTATTTATGATGTCCAGTTCGCGAACAACCAGCGGACGGAGGGCAAAACCAACTGCTATCATAGTTCCACTTATAAGCAGGGTGTTTTCATCAACAATCGGATAATCATTATTAATCAATCGGTTGGTACCATCAATCAGAAAATAGGATATCCCGCCTCTGATAAAAAGCAACAACGACAAACGATCGAAAAAGCCTCTTCGTTTGTATATTTTCCCGATATTGGTTAGTCCGATTTCAAACTTCTGGTCAATAGTAATACTTGTATCGCCTATCTGTGTAATTTCTCCGCTTACTAAAAAATTCCCTCGCAGAGTTTGCAAATGGATGCTGGTGCCTTCGGTATATTTAAAGTTTTTCAGTTTGTTCTTTTTTTGAAGCACAAGATATTGCTGGGCGCTGCCGGTAACAGGGAAAAGAATCAGTAAAACAAACAGTAATTTGAAAAACAGTTTCAGAGACATGTGATGATTGATTAATGATGTTCTACAGCATGAATCATGTAAAAAAGATGTTCAATATGTTTGGAGATTTCACTCATGTATTCGGTGACTGCATTAACGGAACCGGGGAGAGCAAACATCAGGGTAGTACCTGAAACTCCTGCCAGCGTGCGACTTACAAGAACAACGGGTTTTTCAACTCCATATTTCCATCGAATCATTTCCATAATTCCGGGGATTTCTTTCTGGATAAATTTAATCATTACTTCAGGAGTAATATCCCGTGGGCCAATTCCCGTACCACCCGTTGTAATAATCAGATCAACTGAATTTTTCAGCTCTGTTTCCAATAATTGTTCAAGCAGGAGTTTGTCGTCCGGAATAATTTGCCTTTCAATACTGAACCGCCAGTTAAGTCTGGAGAAAATCTCTTCTGTCATTTTTACGATTTCAGGTCCGCTGCGGTCTTTATAAATCCCTTTTGCCGCCCTATCGCTCAGGGTAATGACTTTGATCCTGAATATTTTAGGCAGAAAGGTCATTAAGTCGCCGGATTGAAGAATACCGCCACGGAGGACTCTGCAAAAGATGCCTTCACGAGGCATCAGATAGTGTCCGGGATCACGAAACTGATCATGCCAGGGTTTGCCTTTGATAATGACTTCCAGCTGAACCTCATCTGAAAAAAAACGATCGAACATCCGTATATCTGTTTCTGTTTCAGATTGAAAGGTAATATTTTCGGCAAAACTCCCGTACTCTAAAGGTTTTGCTCCGGTAATTTTGTAAAACTGATCTGCTACAGCTATATCCATCATACTTACCGGCCTGACTGAATCGGCGTGAACATCCCCTTCGATACCCTGTTGGTTGATGATGATTTTCCCTGCCGGAAATTTCCGCCCGCGTTCTTTGGCAACATTTACAGACAGAATTTTAATCTGTTTTTCCATACTCAATATTTTTCAAATCAAAAATTTTCATCAACTGGTTTCAGAATTCAGATCAACATTCTGAGTGTCATTTTCATCCTGCCTGCTGGTTATCCTGGTCTTGGAACCAATCCCTTCAACAAATATTATTCGCAGATCCGGATACTGTCAGGAACTTCTGAAATCATGAACAGTTGTTGATTTTCATGCAAAGATAACATATTGCCATTTTAAGCTGAAGCACGCTTTTTTTGAAATCTATACTTTTACAAAAAAATTCTTTTATGAACGAAATTCAGGAAATTATTGATCTGATCACTGCTTTTAGAGATGAGCGAAATTGGGAACAATTTCACAACGCTAAGGATCTGGCAATTGCTCTGTCAATAGAGGCAGCAGAACTAAACGAAATTTTTTTATGGAAGACACCTGACCAGGCAATGGAATCAAACAGGGAAGATATTGCTGATGAATTGGCTGATGTGTTGGTTTATGCTTTTTATCTTGCCAAAAAATTCAATTTCGACATTAAAGAAATCATTCATCAGAAAATGAAGAAAAATGCTTTAAAATACCCGGTTGAAAAAGCCAGGAATCTTGCAACAAAATACAACCAGCTGTAATCAAATCTTCGGTTACTTTTGGCCGGTTGTTGATTACCAAACAAGTATTTCTACCTTTCGGCCTTCCGGGTTTGACGATTTTTGTGTTCCATTACCAGACTTCCAACTTCGGTGGTTATTCTCCGGGGGTTGACACCTAAATCCTGCAATATATTTTTAACCAAGAAAAAAGTGCTGAAAAATTATTTTTGTCTGCTATCCTTTCTCCTTTCTTAACTATTTTGATTCTATGAGCTGATTATAGTAAGCAACAATTTTTTGAAGATCTTCGGGATTTCTGATTTTAAGCCCTTTTGACCGGATTTGTTGTTTTATTTCAGAGCTAAATCTTCCAAAAGTATCGCAGAATAGTCTCAGATTGTGGTTTACTTCAGTTGCAGGGCCATCATCAAACTGCAGTAAAAAAATCTGGTTGCGGTAAATAATTTCGTCGCCTGTTAAGGCATCAACCTGTTTGTATGAAGCAGTCCATCTTCGTAGCAGACTGCAACTGCCGGTTTCGATTACTTCCAGGTAACCTTTCTTTTGTAATCCACCGCAAACAAAAACATCATACACAAATACTTTATCAGCAATTCGAAGCAGCTTGATTTCTTCCGGATTGGCAAGTGCCAATACTTCTTTTCCTTTGATAAACTGCATTTGTTGTGTCAGCAAATTGTACCGGATACTGGGAATGTCAATTACATTTCCATCTTTCAAAATAGCCGTGCCTGGTTGCCAGTCCGATTGGAGGAAGGCATCTCCCGGTGTTCCGGCAGGATAAGTTTTAACTGCCTGCCCTCCGGAATTTTCCATTTGGAACATTGGTGCTGCAGGTTTAACACCTTCCGGACGATCTTCATTTTTTTGAACCGGTTGCTTAACCGGCTGCTGTCCAAACACCGATAAAGTGGTCACTCCCAGACAAAATAGAGCGGCCATAATTTTGGTTTTCCTGCTTTTTGTCTGTATTTTCATGACGCATTGAATTTAAATGTTGATAAATAAAATTCGCCACAATATACAACATTTTAATGGAAAATGCAAATAATTTTTCTAAAGGGTTGTATGCCGGTCGATGGTCAAATCTTTTACTTTTGTCGCATGATTATTATAGATAACACGAATATTTCAGACGATCTTATTCTGGTGCAATTTGCCTGTAATGTAAAAAAATGCAAAGGAGCTTGTTGTGTGGCCGGAGATGCAGGAGCACCGCTGAGTGAGGAAGAAATCAGTTTGCTTGAAGATCATATTGATAAGATCAAACTTTTCATGACTGAAGCAGGAAAAAAAGTTGTTGATGCTAATGGTGTCTTCGATTATGATATAGCCGGCGATTTTGTAACCCCTTTGGTAAATGGTCGTGAATGTGCCTATGCTAACTTTACTAATGGCATTGCATGGTGTGCTATCGAAAAAGCCTGGGAAGAAGGAGTGATTAAATTCAGAAAGCCTGTTTCGTGCCATCTTTATCCGGTTCGCATTACTTCCTATGCAAGCTACGATGCTGTGAATTACCACGCCTGGGACATTTGCCGGTCTGCTTTGGTCAACGGTCGAAGAATTGGTGTGCCGCTCTATGTCTTTTTAAAGGAGGCACTTATTCGTAAGTATGGAAAACTCTGGTACCACAAACTTGAAAAAGAGGCATCAAGACGGCTGAAACATAGAAATGATAAAGCTACTTTAACCGGTCAATAGCGGTAAGTCGTTGTAAAAGTGTGGGATGTGAATAGCTCATAAAAACAACAGCCGGATGAGGCCGGAGATTACTCAGGTTTTTAACCGAGAGTTTTTTAAGGGCATTCTTCAGGCTGTTTGCATTATATTGAAGAGCAGCATACCGATCGGCAGCATATTCATTTCTTCGGGAAATGTAATTCATCAAAATTCCCAGTAGCATCGAAACCGGGCTGTAAAGAAGACCAAACGCAACCAAGCCCATGTGGAAACTGCTTTTTTCTGCTCCCAAAGCCAGGGAAAGAACTGGATTATTGATAGAAACAGATAATATAAACAGTAAAATTCCGGTGTTGAGAATGCTGGTAAACAACCCTGTCAGCGTATGTTTCTTTTTGTAATGACCGATTTCGTGGGCAAGAACAGCAACAAGCTCGTCAGTGGTATGATTCCCGATAAGTGTATCATACAGCACAATCCGTTTTTTGGGGCCTATACCGGCAAAATAAGCATTAGCTTTTGTCGAACGCTTTGAACCGTCAATCACGTAAATATTTTTCAGTTTGAATCCAACCTTTTGTGTGAAGCTTTCAATAGCGCTGCGCAGCTCACCTTCTTCAAGCGGACGCTGCTTGTTAAACAGGGGAACGATCAGAGAAGAGTATAACATGGTCATAAAAATGCTGAAAACCGTGATAATAATCCATGCAATTAACCAGAACCATTCTCCGGTTGAATGAAAAACCCATAGGATTAGTGCAAGCAAACCTCCACCGATAATTACACCAAGAAGCCATGCTTTGATTTTGTCAAGAATATAAGTTTTAACAGTGGTTTTATTAAATCCGAATTTTTCTTCGATTATAAATGTATCGTACACATCGAAAGGTGTTGAGAGAATATCGGAGGCAAAGCCAATGATTCCAAAAAAGAGAATGGCCTGCAAAATATCATTTGAGGTTATCTTGACAACTATTTGATCTAACCAGGAAAAACCGCCTAAAAGAATCATTAGCAGAATAGCCAGAAAAGAAAAAGTTCCGGTTATCATGCTAAAAGTATGATTGGCTTTCAGGTATTGCTGAGAACGGCAGTATTCTTTTTCGTCGTAAATGTCTTTCAGTTCTTCGGGAAGCTTTTCGCTGAAGCGGGTTGAATTTAGATAGCGGAGCAGCTGCTCCACCACAAAGTCAAGAACAATGAAAGCAAGTATCAGATTGAACACCAGTTGAATACTCATTACCTTTGATGATTAATACTTATTATGAAAAAATCCCGCAAAACTTGTTTAAAACATTGTAAATCAGTATGAACCATTTATTTTTCTGATAAACCATTCGATGGTGAGCAGGGCAAGTATGATGACAAAAACCCAGAAAAGATTAACCAGTTCACTAAAACGTTTTTCGGTAAAGACCACGGTTTTGATATCATCGCGTGCTTTCAGAATTTCAGCAAAGCGCTCCATGTCAGCGGGATAAAGCATTTGCCCGTCGTGACGGGCTGCAAGCCTGAACAAGAGATGGTGGTCAGCAATGGTATTAAGTGATTCAATATTGAGCGGCGATACAGTGAATTCCCCCTGATAATTCAATAATTTCTCGCCAACACGTACATTAGCCTTATAGCTGTAATTGTCAACAGGAAGAATGCCGGCATTGAGATGGTAGGATGTGTTTGTTTTACTGAATACAAAGGGATAACTATCGCCGGTGCTGTTGGTGATAGTTATTTCCACCTCCTGTTCTGTGATGAGTTCATAACTTTCATTGTAAACTTCAGCATCAAATGTCACCATTTCATTTTCCTGAAAATTGTTCTTGCCAGTAACCCTGAATCGACTTCTGTCTGCTTTTACCGAGAGATATTGTGTCATTTTGGAGAACAACTCATCAAAAGCGTTGTGATTACCATTTTTTTGATAATTAACCATGCGCCAGCGCCAGATACCCTCTCCGGCAATAATACCGGTTTTACCGTTAAGGGTTTGATTGAAAACTACAAGCCGATATGCCGTAACCAAAGAGCCGATTTGTTGATTGAACAGGGCAGTAGTTGACATCAATGTTTTGAATTCTCCAAATGGAGCTGCCAGTGGAGGGAAGCTCTCAATGGCTTTGCGGGTATCGTCGCTGATGGTAAAGAGTGAAAATTCGGGATTGATTGCAGGCAGCGCTTCGTTGTAAATTTGTTTGTCAGTCAGAATTTGAAGGCCTGTATTTAAAGCGTTGAACTGCGTGATTCCGGATTGTGTTCCGAGAATGTAAAGAATAGGAATTTCCTGTTCTGCTGCTTCATTGACAATATTCGAAATGTTGCTGCTGCCTCCTGGTAGCTGGTGAAGGACAATCAGATTATATGCTGAAATATTACCAGTGAAACGGGAAATTATCATTTCAGTTACCTCATTGGTGAAATTGCTTTCTATGGCTGATTTCAGTGCAGCGATGTCGGGATGTGGAGATTGAGATAAAATAAGGATTTTCTGTTTGGTATCGAGTACGTCAATGAAAATATCCTGACTGTTGTTTTCCAGGCTGATTTCTTCGGATAGGGGTTTGACATTGATATGATAACGTTGCAACCCGTCTTTTTCAGCATTAAGCAGCACCTGAACAGTTTCGGTAAACTGATCTGAACTGAATGCAACAGATTGTGAGAAAAGAGTAATTCCTCCTGAACTCACTGTCAACGTGCTGCTTTGACCAGAAGCCATATTGGCTCCAATCACCACTTCAACAGGAAACTTATTGCCTTTAAAGGCAATCCTGTTGAAATTTACATGACGAAGGTAAAGATCTTTATGCATAGATGTGTCACCAAGTGCCAGAGTGTAAACGGGGAACCTGATCTTTTCGGAGCTGTAAACAGGGTTGATACCCTTATTGAAAAGGCCGTCGGTAACCAGGAGCATTGATCCGACATTTCTGTTGGAATAACGGGTGATTATTTCGGTAAAAAATCCGGAAATATCGGTTTGCTTTCCGGAATATGAAAAATCGAAATTCTCTCCTGTTTTATCACTGAAATGATAGGTGCGCACATCGTATTCGGCAGAAAGTTTTTCGGCAAGGGTATTGAGTCGTGTTGCAAATTCACCGGTGTAATAAGAAGAGTCTTTGCCATTAACTATTGATTCGGAATTATCCTGAGCAAGTATAAGTAATGGTTTTTCATAATTACGCTGGAGGTTTTTAAGCATCGGAGTAAGCAGCAGGAAAGCAATGGAGGTAACCGACAAAAAACGCATCAATGCCAGTATTTTTCTTAATGCTGGTGAGAAATCCTCTTTTCTGTTTTTGTAATAAAGGATTCCCGATACAAGTACTCCTGCTGAAATGCAGAAAATGATAAACCAAACCGGATATTCGGTAACAATAGTCAAAGGCTGTCCTCCTGACAATAATTGGATGGTTAATTACATGTGCATTCCGCCGTCAACGCTGATTACCTGACCGGTAACGTATGAGGAGAGGTCGGAAGCGAGAAACAGTGCTATGTTTGCGACATCATCAGGTTTTCCCGGACGGCGCAAAGGGATACTTTTGATCCAGTTATCCCGGATTTCTTCCGACAATTTATTGGTCATTGCTGTTTCGATGAAACCCGGAGCGATAGCATTACATCTGACGCCTCTGAGTCCAAATTCCTGGGCAATGGATTTGGTGAAACCAATGAGACCTGCTTTGGAAGCGCTGTAGTTGGATTGACCAACATTTCCGGTCAGACCGACCACCGAGCTCATGTTAATAATGGAGCCGCTGTGTTGTTTTAGCATAACACGTTGCACAGCTTTTGTGAGATTGAAGATAGATTTGAGATTGACTTTGATCACAAGGTCCCAGTCCTGTTCGCTCATGCGTAACAAAAGGTTGTCACGTGTGATACCTGCATTATTCACCAGAACGTCAATCCGGCCAAAGTCGTTCATTACATCATTTATAAGTATTTCACCGGCTTCAAACATGCTGGCATCGGAAGCATAAGCTTTAGCTTTAACTCCGTAATGTTCAATTTCTTTTACTGTATTCAGTGCATCATCATCCACTTTCAGGTCTGAAATGGCCACATCGGCTCCGTGTTGTGCAAAGGCAATGGCAATGGCTCTTCCAATACCCCTGGAGGCACCGGTGATAAGCGCTTTTTTGTTTTCAAGCAATTTCATTTTTCAGTAATTTATAATTCAACAAAATGTAAATTCATTTAATGAAGTTTTAAATCAGTAAACATCGAACCATCCTGAATCAGATCAACAGCAACTTTTAATTCTTTATCCAATGGATTGATGATCCTGAAATAAGCATTTGTATCCCATAGGTTCCGGGCTATCATGGCTTTTACCTGGGTTTTGAGGTCAGCAACCGGATAAAAATACTTATCATCGGCTTTGCGCTCGACCTTTTTTTCCAGAGCCAGAGCTAAAAAATCATCAAACATTTCAGTTGTTACTTTAAAGTTCTTGTCAAAAGCCTCGAAATCAGGATATTTTTCTACAAGTTTGTTTCTGTTTTTTTCAAGATAATTTAGGGTAAAGGTATTGAAAATTCCTGTACGGACGAGATCGGAATAATAGTCAGAAAATCGGGTAGAGTCAAGTGGAACAAATACATCTGGCATTATTCCGCCACCACCATAAACAATCCTTCCTTTAGGTGTAAAATATTTTAGTGAATCAGGAAAACTTATGGTTTTGGCATCGACCAGTTCGCCGTTGTCAAGCCTGTTTTTCAAATCCTTATAATATTCTTCGGCTCCCTCATCATAAGGTTTCTGAATGCAGCGGCCTGTAGGGGTAAAATATCTTGCTGTGGTCAATCGTATCAATGAACCGTCAGGAAGGTTAAAGGGGCGTTGTACCAATCCTTTTCCAAACGACCGCCGTCCTACAATAAGTCCTCTGTCCCAGTCCTGCACAGCGCCTGAAACAATTTCACTTGCCGATGCAGAACCTTCGTTAATCAGCACAATCAATTTTCCCTGTGTCAAATCGCCATTCATGGTAGATAAAAATTCCTGACGGGGTGATCGTAACCCTTTGGTGTAAACGATCAGTTTTTTGTCGGGCAAAAACTGATCGCTCAACTCAACAGCAACATTGAGAAAGCCTCCGGAATTACTTCTCAGATCAAGAATCAGATCTTTCATACCCTGTTCACGAAGTTGGGCTATGGATTCATGGAATTCGGACATGGACGATTTTGCAAAACGTGTGAGTTTGATGTATCCGATTTGCGGAGCTACCATGTAAGTAGCATCAATGCTGTTTAACGGGATTTTATCTCTTATGATGGTAAATTCAAGCAGGTTATCGCGGCCGGAACGAAGAATGCTGACATCGACCGAAGTGCCTTTCTTCCCTCTCAGGCGATCCATTACGTATTCGTTGTTAACCTTTGAACCAAAGGCATCTTCACCATTGATTTTCAGAATTTTGTCCCCGGCAAGAATGCCAAGTTTATCTGACGGCCCGCCAGGAACAGGCGAAATGACAAGAATTGTGTCATTGAACAACTGAAAGGTTACACCAATGCCTTCAAATTCAGCTTCCAAGGGTTCATTTACCTTTTGTACATCATCACGTGAAATATAAGCTGAGTGCGGGTCTAAATTTTTAAGCATGGCAATGATAGCTTTCTCAACAAGCTTCGGTGGATCGGTGCTGTCAACGTAGGCAAACTCAATGAGCTGGAGTGCTGTACTAAACTTTTGAATTGTTTCCCGTGCATTATCAACTTGTGCAAAAACATTTGCTGAGAGCAAAAGAGAAATTATTAAAGCCACGCTAAAACGTCCAGGAAGTCCAGAAAATGTATTTATTGACTTTTTCATCTTGCCGGAATTTTTATTAAGAACCATATTTGTAAACGTCCAAACGATCGGGCAGAGAAATTATTTTTGTATGTTTTCACAGCGGATGATTAATCAGGAATATCTGATCCAGAAACAACAAATCTAAAGAATTGTTGATAATAAAACCAATGTGTTTAGACCTGCTTATTAAAAATTTGAAGAATGAAAAGGGTTGTCTATCAACAAACCAAAATGAATCAGGCTTAATTTTTTTGAAGTCTGCATTGATCCGGTTGATACTTAGTTTAACAGGTTTCTTTTACTAAACGGCGAATAGGATGAATTTTTTCCGATTATTTAATTTCTAGAAGCTAATGTTTTTTAGTGTAGTTTTTTTATTCAATAAGGACAGTACATTGAAAAAATCAATTTGCTAATAAACAGGACTGCTTCAGAAGTCCTGATTCTGCAAAGATTGTTAAGTCTTTGAGAAAGTACCCTGAAGCAGCCTTTATGAAATGTGTTTATGAAAAAAGTTACTTTATAATGAGTTTCCTTACCTCGCTGAAATCTTGTGAGTTTATCCTGACGAAATAAACTCCAGCTGTCAAGGATTTGGTGTTGTATTGAATTTGATCGTTAAGTATCAGTTCACCCACGATCTGCCCTTTGGAATTAAAAACTTCAATTTCAACTTTTTCCTGCTTATTATTCTCAAATTTAAAAGTGACAGATTCTTTTGCCGGATTGGGAAACATAATTACTGACGAAGAAACCAAATCATTCACCTCAGATGGATTGAGTGATGTCTTACTTATACCGGAAAAACTCCCTGAGTAATAATTGCCAGTTGTATTATCGAATGAGTAATCGTACTCTGCTTTTAGATCAAATTCTTGTTTAGTTGATGGACGATAGAGTTTGTAATGGACTGTCTGACCTTCAGTAAAGCCATTCTGATCGGCGGATGTTCGGTCATTTCCGAATAAAGTAATTGCCAGATTTGATTCCTTTGTTGTTATTTCGACAATTCCAAACGGGCGGTTGTCCGGGCCGAAAGCACCAATGATATCGCCTGTCTGAAACTCACTGATTGCAGAAGCCAAGAAAACAACCTGTTGGGAAAGAGGAGTCATGTTTATTTGCCCCCATACCGTTGACAGATAATTATCCTGTGGAAGAGTAAAGGTATAGTTTTTCCGGATACATGCAGGGAATACGATCTGAAGTGGATTAAGTGCATTTATTAGATAAGCTTTCCCAGGTTGTAGGGTTTGCAGACTGTATATTCCCATAGCAGGCCAGAAAACCCTGGTTCCGATCAATTCCTGTATAATTAAAACGTCCTCAAGACTATTGCCAAGTAATCCGGCAATATCAACCTCGCATTCACTGAGAACGGGCAGATAATACCAACCTGAACTAATTGAAAGGGTTCGATTTGCCATTTCGTTACCACAGATTTCAAATTCGACTGGCAGTATCATTTTCAAAACATATCCTGAAGTATTATCAAAATCATCAATTGTATTTATTCCCTGTGAAGGCCAGAAAACTTCATTGAGATTTTGCATAATGGTAAGGTTTTGAACAATGGGTTGAAAAAGTTCTTCAACAGGCAGTGTCTGAGGTAGTATAAAACTTGAAAGACTATTCCATCCCTGTGATAGGAGGTAATGTTGGCAATGATTGTTTATGGTGGCAACATTTGATTTTTTCGATTCACAACCATTACTCCAGACTGAAGTTACCTTGTAATTGCTTGTTCCAAAGGGAATTTGCTGGTCAATGTACGAAGTAACGGGGACTGTCAAAGTATTTATCTGAACATCATCTCTGTAAACATTGTAGCCTAATAATACTCTTGGAGAATACAGACTTTTGTCAGGTTGATTATTTGTTATCATTAGCTTTCCGACCATCGGCTTAACGGCCTTTTCCATTATCGGCCCGGGTTTTGGAATTCGGATATCCATATTCTCGATCAGCCCTCTTACACTCCAGTTGTAATCGAGACTTGGGTTCACTTGCAGCAAAGTCTTCCAGTTACCGCCGGGAACCAGGATCATGTTACCTTTACCATTTTCTGCTGGTCCGACATCAACACCCGCTGGATATCCAGTTGAAGCATTGGCTCTGTATCCAAACCAAAGCTCTTTGCCAACATCAATAGGAACAGGAGTGATCAGGAAAATCTCGTTCCATTCGCTAATTACAGGATTTACAACAGCCTGATCAACAAGAAGTTCAGCAGGGCCTGCAATACTTCCTCCGGCCCAAACCCTTATGGAATAGTTACAATTACTTTCATGCGGAACAAACCAAATCCTTGTCAGGAACTTTCCTTCAAGTCCTTGCAAATCGTCAGTTGCAAATCGTTGTGCAACCTGGAAATCAAAAGCACCATTAGTTCCTATACTATTATTACCATGATCTCTGTCCCAATGGATCCATTGCCCGCCAGACCCAATAACAGGTTCATCCCATTGCAGAACAGCTGTATTGTCAATCAACTGACCTGTGAGATTCAATGGTGCTTCGCAGGACAACGGGAACATCTCGACATTTTCTGTTGTGCTTGCCTGAACGTCAACAGAAGATAAAACACGGGTATACAGCGGGTGTGTGATTGCATAAGGATAATATCCGGCATCCAGTTCAAAAGTGGTTTGACCACTTGAATTTGTTATTTGTACAGCGCCGTCGCAATAGACACTTGCATTTTCAACAGGGGCACCATCAAGGTTCATCACCGAGAACAGAACCTGAAACCCCGGTTCAAGAAAAATATTTACACTCACACTTGAATTAGCGACTGATAGCGAACCATAATGCGTTTTGAAACCATTTTTGAATACGGTAAAATCATATTCGCCTGCATACAATTGTGTGCTGGCCGAACCGGCTGTGGTTTGAAGTGTTTGAAGCAATTCATCTGCATAGTAAATATTAATTTCTGCTCCTGTAACCGCTACACCAAGATTGTCAAGCACAGAGTAATTAATATTTTGCAACACACCGCCAACCGGATTTGTGAATGGAATCGTGACAATTTCTGACTGGCCGGTTGTTGTTACCGCTTGTACACCAGCAACATAATTTCCTGCATCAAGGCCAATGAACATAAACTCCGGTTCCTGAACTCCCTGTGCAACCGGATTCTGCAAATCATCAAGGTAAATGCTGAATCCTTTGTTAACTCTTGTATCGGAGTGACCATACCCCATATCTTCAAGTTTGACTTTTGGAACAAGTTTTTCATCACGGGCTGAGGGTGTTGTTCCAATTGGCCTGATATCCTCTGGTTCGACTGAATTTGATTTGTAGATCAAATCTTCAGTCTTGATCCTCAAATCACCAACCGAAATTTTATCAATGCACCAGGCCGCAACGAGGCCATATTCTCCGTATGCATGCCATGCAATCCTGATATTTTGACCAGCCCATGGCTGTAAATCAATGAGTGCCGGATAATCATAGTTATTTCTACCAGAAGGAAGATCGCTGGCATTCCATAAAACTGTCCAAGTCTGGCCGTTATCTGTTGATACCTTAACAAAATAGTCGCTGAAGGAGTCCCCATTTCTTCCGAAATACCAGAATTCAAGTTCACCAGCCGGCGCTTCAAATTCGTGAGTGATCAGCCATTCGTCCTGATGGTCGGTACCCCACATCACAAATGCCTGATAACTACCATCTATGGGCGTTGCCGTAATATCAGAAAAATAGACTGGTCCATATTTCTGCCAGGTAAATTTCCAGTCAATTCCTGGTTCTAAAACCTGTCCATTATTTGAAACAATTGTGTCCCAACCGGCAGGCGGATAATCGCCTTCAAAGCTTTCATTCCACTGATCCCCCTGTGGTTTGGGAATCCATGTAAAGTGTGCCTGACCCGGATATAATCCTGTTGTTTGAACGTCAAGTCCGTAAGGTGTCCAAATCAGATCGTTCATCGGAATGTCCACAATAGTATCAGAAGTTGGGATGAAAATGAAGTCATGCATCTCATAGTCCTGTTTATAAATAGTAACATGGTATTCATACTCATAAAGCTCTTGTTCCACCTGCCCGATTACATTTGTTGTCAGACTGAGATCGGTTTGAAATCCAGTTATAGAAATGCTTGCGTCTGCCACCGGAGCCTGTTCGGGTGAATCTTCATATAAATTGAAAACTACATGATGTTTTTCGGGTGTAGGTGTTGCCGACATATTCAATACGAAAGTGGTGAAATAAGTATACGGATTTGCAGCCGCAGGGCTTGAGACAATAGCAAGATAATCTCCTGCAGGAAGGATCACATTTTCGAAGGAACCGCCGTTAACCTTTTCAATCCAGGCATAAAGCAGTGCTGGATTATTCTCATCCGGACAACGGTCGACTATATAAAGTGAAGGACCATAATAGGGGCCGGATATTGTGGCATTTAAGTATGACTCTTCCTCAAGTGTAAAGCTGAAATCCATATCATATCCTCCTAGAAGTCCTGCCCAGGGATATACGGAATAGTTGCTGTAGTCATTTCCGGCAAACTCGGTTGTATTTTCATAATCAACAACGGGCAATTCAAGCGGAATCGGATTGTCGCAGTATGATCCCGGCGGACGTGGAATGCCAATGCCGCTGAGCGGAATAGTCATAGTTTTTGCGACTCCATCATTGTATTCCACTACAATATTTCCGTTTATAGAACCTGCTGTTGAAGCATTAAAATATACATCCACAGGAACTGTCTGATTCCAATAAAGATTTGCAGGTAGTCCGTTCTGAATTTCGATGATAAAGTCATCCCGATTGTCCAATAAGATACTATTGATAGTCAGAAAATCGTGTCCGACATTTCTCAAATCCAATGCAAGGGGCACTTCAGATGGATAATTCATCCAGTATTCACCGAAATCATGACTTTCGGGTGATGCCTTTAGGATTGGTGGTGGAATGATTTCTATAGTAACATCGTCGAGATAAGCGCCTGAATGGGATTCAAAAATATTCATTTTAAAGGCAATGTAGCGGTCTATTCCCTGATAATCTTCAAAAGAATACATGAAGTATTCCCAGGTGAAATGCTCTGGTGTACTAAAAGTTGCCAGTTCGGTAAATGTACCTGCAGGAGAATTCATTGTTCCCAGTTTGATGCCGGAATTAGCTCCGGTACGCAGTTTAAACAACACCCGAAAATCATTTAAATCAACACTTTCATCAATTTTTGGAGAGATGAGGACAAGGTTTGCATTCAGGTCGGTGGAGTTAGAAAATTCAACATTATTTGGTAAAGAAGGCGGTTCAATGGACATGTTTTTCTGAGTTTCCACCCTTGCCCAGGAGGCTGAGCTTTGCTGAATTTTACTCCAACCGCCAGGCAATGCAGGCACTTCAGCAAGATCGAAATCCTCAAAATAATAGGACTTAATAGTTGAAACACCCACTGTGGTAAAAGATAATTCCCGGTTGAGCGTTTCATCACCCTGTGAACTTACTTTTAAAATAAGTTCCTCTTTTTCACCCATTTCAATATTATCCGGAACAAAAATGGTAACAGTTACTACTGCAAACTCCGTGGAATTTACCGCGATGCTCGTATTCAACAACTCATAATTCCAGGTAGCATTAAGTATTTCCAGGTTATAGATATCGTTTTCGCTTCCCATATTCACTATCTGAAACTCATAGGTAAAAGAATCCCCCTCATTTACATATTTGTTTCCAGAGAGGTTTGCCAGTGAAAACTCATAGGGTTGCGGTTCAAAGATTCTGAAAGCGTCAATCAACCACCAAAATTCGGTATTGGCAAGATCGTCGTACAAAAATCCGATGAAAACTTTCTCCTGTCCGGCAGCCAGTTCAGTGATGTAATATTCGAAATAGGGAAAATCAGAGTTCCCGATCTGTTCTTCCTGAAAATGTGCCACTGTAACCCACGTATCACCGTCAGTGCTGATTTGTATTTCAGCAAATCCAACTCCGTAAATATCCATGTAATAGTGGTTTAATCCCAAAGCTACGGCTTCCAGTTCACTACAGTCGAAAGCAGGGGTTACCAGTCTTGTATGGGTTCTGTTACCCCAGCCGCTTTGTATCTGTGCCTGTCCGGATAAAAATTTCCAGTATCCTGCGGTATCGCCAAGAATGATATTATTCCAACCTTCTGGTAAAACATTCTCTTCAAAATCTTCAGAATATGGGAACTCGTTTATAATCAATGCATCAGACATTGTAACAATCACTATAACATTCTCATTTGTTACAGTTACAAATCCATAAGAATCCATGAAATCGTTTGCCCTTACTATGTAAGAATAGTTGCCGGCGAGGATATTTTCAAAAACATAATCTCCTTCGGGATTTGTTAATCCGTTCAGTGTGATTGAGGCATTGTTAATGGCATTACCACTTTGATCTTCGATGGTAAAAGTCACCGAATAATCAGGTTGATAGACAGTAACGCTTTCGACTTCCCACACTGCTTCGTAGCTGGCCTCATTATCAGGGAAATCGGCATAGAGTGCGATGAAAAATTCTTTTCCTGCGAATTCATCGAGGTGATATTCGATATATTCAAAATCATCACCTGAGCCTATTGAGGAAGTATACTGTTCCACCATCATCCAACTCAGATTATCCTCACTGACCAAAATCGAAATTGAACCACCAACGCCATCAAGAGAAAAGCGATGATTTATTCCTAAAGTAACCTGTCCCAGATCCGTTGCATCGAACAGCGGTGTAATAAGCCGGGCATTTACCTGCGGGCGTTCGATGTTATGGATAAAAGTGTGCGGAAGAGGTGCGAGTGAAAACTCCCAATGGTAATCTCCCGAAACTTTTTCGTTTCGCCAGCCGTTCGGTAACTCACCACCGGCAAAATCTTCAACAAATGGAAATTCGTTAACAATCACAAGTAATGGCATTGTTACACTAACACTCACATTTTGATCAATCACGGTTACTTCGCCAGGAGTTGTAACATAATTCTGAAGTGCCACTGTGTAATCGAACGTGCCGGCCGGAACCTGGGTGAATAAATAATTTCCGGCAGGATTAGTTACTCCGTTGAGAGTTATCTCTGCATTCTGCAAAGGATTTCCGTCTTCATCCTGAACATTGAACGTGACACTGAAAAACAACTGGGTGGTGGTAAAATTCCACACAGGACCTTCTTTAGAGTTGTTATGATCGTCGTGAGCGACAATTTTCCAGAAATACTGGGTGTAGTAATCCAATGTTCCGGGATTAAAGGTGTTTTCCGAAATTCCTTCTGCCACTAATTCAGGGTTGGCAGTTGTTCCAAAATAGACATCGTATGTCAGAGGATCACCATCCGGGTCGGTGCAGGTCCAACTCATAGTCTGGTTGATGGGGATACCTGTTGAGCTGTTTGTTGGATTTGGGTTTGATGGTGTGGCCGGTGGTTCATTCTGGGCCTGTGTACTTTGAATGCACCGAACACCTATAGCAAGGGATTTCGAATAATCATCCCTGTTACTGGTGGTTAGTGCATAGTGCAACATTCTTACAAATGCATCTGAACCTGTTTGTGTTGATGTCCAAAACCATCCCATTTGCCCGATGTAGTTGAACGAACTGCCAGAAGCATAACCATTTGGCAGAGCAGAAAAACCGCTATTATTGTTACCACCGGTATTCGGAGAAGCCCAGTGCGTTGTTCCCATTTCTTTGAGCTGACCACCCACATCGCTTCCTCTCCAACCTGTTTCATCCCAAATTGGGTCCCCAACCGGATACTGACTGTCGGAATTGCCTTCCAGTTCTTTCCATTCATTATCGGTAGCCAGGCGCCAACCCGTTGGGCATATTCCCTGTGCGCCCTGCGAGTTGGAATATTGCATCATTTCATCCCATGTGTACAATCCACCGTAAGTTTCGCAGTTTTCCGGATTATTGTTGTAACAAAATTTTTCGATCACTTCGTTATTGCTCATGGGAACGGATGCATCGATCATCTGGCCGATATTCATATTTTCGGTCATCCAGCATTGCTCACCAATCTTTTTTGTATTGTATTGCTGTCCGTCTCGGGGGTCGGTAAACACCTGGCCACAGGTGAACAGACCGCTTTGTGATTGGGTAGTAAAACTCCAGACAGGACCTTCAGTAGTATTGCCCTGGCTGTCTTTAGCAACAATTTTCCAATAGTAGGTAGTTGAATACTGAAGTGCCCCGGGGTTAAAGGTATTACCGGTAATATTTTCAACTGCCATCGTTGGTGTTGCAGAGGTTCCAAGATAAACGTCGTATTTAATAGGATCACCTTCCGGATCAGAGCACTCCCACATTAGCTGTGATCCGACACTTTGATTGATGGCACCATTTTGTGGTGTTGGGTTGGAAGGCTGTTCTGGCGGAAGGTTGACAGCTCCTTCTCCTTTAACGCATCTAACTGAATGACTGTGGTTTTTTGGGTTATAATGCCTTCTCACTCCGGTTTGAGTAGCGCCTAACCCACGATAATAAGACCAGGCGTCATTGTAAAAATCCGAGCTCCAGAAATAACCAAACTCATTTAAGTGCATAGAACTCATATTACTGAATATGTAACCCCCAAGAAGTCCTTCAAATCCACTGCTTCCTCCGGCTTTCAGTTTTGTTCCACCGTCAGTTCCACGCCAGAAAATATTGTTACAGTTAATAGTCGGATCGACTGATAGTTCCAAGATACACCAATCATTATCGGTAGGGACATGCCAACCTTCCGGGCATAAGCCTTTGATACCGGAAGTGAGGGTGTATTGCATCATTTCATCCCATTGATACAAACCTCCGAATACATCGCAGTTTGCCGGATCGTCATCATAGCAATGCTTCTCGGCGATGCCATTGTTTGTCATGGTAGAATTCAGAGGAATGATTGTACCATAATTAAGATTTTTGGCCATCCAGCATTGCTCGCCGATCAGCACCGTGGGATAGGATTGTCCGTCGCGGGGATCAATGAATGGATCTCCGCATTGGAAATTGTCCTGGCTTTCGGTCTTTTTTAATCCCCGTTCATTAGTTTCAGTATTTGTCGGAGAGTTATTGTCTGAAATCAAAGCATTTTGAGCATAAATGGAATTAGCGATGATGATAACAGTAAGTGTTACCATTCTGAGTGTTTGTAAAAAAAGTTTCATGATGAAATTGGTAATTTTTGTCTTATTAATTGAATATTAGTTTTTGCAAAGTTATCCTCTCTCAATGTTTAAGAGATCGGTGAAATATGGTATTTGGGGATTATTTTCAGATCAGTACCAATACTTAAGGTGAATTAAAAACATCTGCCCGCCAAAACATTTGTGCGGGCAGATGTTTTTATAAAAAAACCTGAATTTATTTAACAATCAGTTTAGAAACTGACAAGATTTGATTGCCATCCAAAACTTTAACCATATAAATTCCCGGACGAAGGTCTGTAATGTTAATTCTGTTCATCTCATGAGTGAGCGGAGTGGAAATAATCAGCTGGCCAAGCTGGTCATATATTTCTAAAGATGAAATTTTCCTGTCCGGAGTTTCGATGCTGATGAAACTGCTGGCAGGGTTTGGATAGATCATCACAGGAACCTGCCCGTTATAGCTAACTCCGTTGGCTTCAGAGGTAAAGGCTGAAATTGATGAAAGTCCGTTTTCGGTGAAGAAACCTGCATTTGGCATGTTCGTATTCCAGACCGGGGTTACGTCAATGATTTCAGAAGTATTGAACTTGAATATCCTGAATGACATCGTTTCAAATTCGGTCATTCCATCGATGATTTGTGTAGTCGGATCATCACCATAAACTATCAGGCCAAGATTTCCGGACACTCCGCTTTTTTGAACAATTCCCACACAGCGACCAGTGCTGTTAAACGCAGCTATAATGTCACCTTCATCAACGCTGTTATCAGCAATAGAAATAATATGAACGTTACCGGTTTTTTCAACCATCCATGGGCTGTTAATAATAGTGACCGGATTTTGTGTTGCAATAGCCTTTACGTTTGATGCGGGGAAAATGATGGTTCCGGGGTTGGACATCCCAACCAGATATGCCATTCCCGGCTCAAGAACTTCAAGGTTGTTTAAACCGCCTGCAGGCCAATAAATAAAACCATTTACCAGATCAAAAACATAAAGAATCTTATCAGCGATCTGATTAAAAACTTCAGAAGCCTCAACCGGGAATTTTGACAGAACAGGCAGGTAATTAATTCCCTGATTCAACTCAACGTTCAGGTTTTCAACCATGTTACCTTTCACATTAACGATATCAGCGGCATTCATTTTCACTTTGTATCCCATGTAAGGATTCCAGTTGCCAAGTGTATTGATATTATTAACCGGCCAAAAGAAACCTGACTGGTTGAGCATGATAATCAAGTTTTCATTTGCTAATTGGTTGGCAAAAATCTCTTCGAGTGTATTTGTCTCCGGATTTTGGTAGGACGAGATCAGCGACCAGCCCTCAATGAGATTAACCAGTTGTCCGATCTTTTCAAGATATACTGTTACGGTTATATTTTGATCAATTACTTCAACTTCTCCTGCTCCCGGCATGTACCCCTCTAATTCCACATTGTAATTGTAAAAACCTGGTTCAATGTCCTCAAAAAGATAATCTCCGGCAGGGTTTGAAACTCCGTTTAAAGTTACGATGGCATCAGTTAGAGCATTTCCACCTTCATCTTCGACGTTGAAGGTTACGTTGAAAGTTGGAATCGGTTCAAACACAGTCACATCAACAATTTCCCAGACA
>RZYY01000402.1 GCA_009930115.1 Sphingobacteriia bacterium
GGCTGCTGCTTTTATAGAAGAGAAAAAAATAAAAATGGCATATATAATGCTTAGCCAAAACAGATAGAAGACTGGAAAAATGAATGCAAAAAAATATATATTCAAAACTGCGATGACTTTATCAAAATAACATTTTAGTACTTTCTGGAACGCACTCTAAAAAATACAGGGGAACAGTAAATGCCGGCACCATATTCAGGTAATTATAAAAAAAAGATTTTATCCCCAAAATTCTCAACAAAATATCTTTACTATAAACATGGTGCCCGGTACTTATTTGCACTACTCATGACAACAGGACTTTTGGGCTTAACCCTTCCTTCCGGGCCTTTGTTCTGGCTTCCCCTTGCAGCACTTGTCCCCTTTTTCATGATCCTGCGGGGATGTCAGCCTGCCAAAGGATATGCTCTGGGATGGGCTGGCGGCAGTCTCTTCTGGCTGGTTTCCACCTTCTGGATTTTTAACGGCTGCCGTGAACTCATGGGCTGGCCTGTGCCAGTCGCTTTCTTTGCCACCCTGATTTTTATTCTTTACCAGGGGCTTCCCTATGGGCTGGCAGGGCTTGTCTGCGGCATTGCCAAAAAATATGGAATAACTGCAGGGCCTTTTTTCACCGCAGGGATTTTCACACTTTTCATTGCCGTCTGGCCAGCTCTCTGCCCCGGCAGCCCTGCTATAAGCCTTTATAAATGGACAAAGGCCATGCAAATTGCAGACATCGGAGGAATGCATTTCGTGCTTTTTTTCATGTTACTTTCCAATGCACTTCTTGCAGAAATTTTAAGCTCCCCATCCCCCAAAAAAATCCGGTTTTGTGCCATTTATATTTTCCTTCTCTGCCTTGTACTGGGCTACGGCAGCATTCGCCTCAACGAGCTGAAAACCATGGAGTCAGTGCACCCAGAATCCCGTATAAGCGTCCGCACCATACAACCCAACATCTCATTCAAGACAGACCCTTTGAACAAAAACCAGCTGAAAAGCAACCATATTACCATGAGACAACTCACAGAAGAATCCTCCCGCCATCTGGCCCCGCCGAATCTTATTCTCTGGCCGGAAGCACCAAGTACTCCTTCCTGTAACAACCTGGACCTGAAGGCACTGGAGCAAACGGAAAGCCTAACCAGGAGCCCAGTTCTTTTTGCCTGCACAGAATACACTTACCGCCTGAAAAAACAGGAATCATTAATAAACCCTGACGGATCTAAAAAACTTTCAGATTTTCCCATTCGGGAACTCAGTGCCATGTACAACAGCGTGGCACTCCTGGAAAACGGAAAGATAAAAAAAATATACCGTAAAACTCGCCTGGTTCCCTTTGGCGAAGCCACACCCTTAGGAG
>RZYY01000403.1 GCA_009930115.1 Sphingobacteriia bacterium
GGGGAAAACCCTGCACACCGCATCATAGACAGTGCCATTGCGCACCGAAAAGAAAACGATCCTTTTCAACTTGAAGCATTTGCATACCAATCCTACAGCAAATTTCTGGTAACAGCCGAAATGGATTCACTAATGTCAATTCCTGATGAACTGCTAGACTCAGCTCATCTTGAACTAAAACATTTTTTTTCCAAACAGCATGTTTTTCTGATGGAAAATATGGCCGAACGCAAATTTCTCAAGCCGGGCAATGATAATGAAATACTCACTGCATCAAGGGTTTCAGGTTTTGGCGATCCTTTGCTGACACTGCTTATGAGCCAGATTCAGTCTTTTTCTTTTTACAAAACACTCATTACCATTTCCGATAAAAACTACGTAAATCCAATCAGCTCCGGCAGCACTGATAAATATTTCTTCCTGCTCGAAGACACCATCTATGATCATTCAGATACTGTTTTTGTTATTTCATACCGGCCGCGGCGCAATGCGCATTTCGACGCACTCAAAGGGCTTCTTTATATTCATACGGCAGGATGGGCTTTGCAGTGCGTTATTGCCGAACCCAACACCGAAGAACCCGGTATGTCGGTGCGCATAAAACAAAATTATTCAAGACCCGACTCCATTCACTGGTTCCCATCGCAGCTGCATACCGATATATTGTTCAGTTCTCTGAAAGTATATGAATATCCTGTATATGGACATGGCGTAACCGAACTGAAAAACATTCAAATCAATCCGGCGCTGAAAAAATCCGATTTTGCTGCAGCAAAAGTCATTATTGAACCCGATGCAAAACTCAAAGACAGTCTTTTCTGGTCACTGAACAGACCGCAACCGCTTTCTCAAAAAGAAATAAACACCTATCGTCTGATTGACAGCATTGGTCGCAAAGCCCATTTCGACCGATTGCTCGATATTACAACCACACTACTGAGTGGCTTTATTCCTGTTGGACCACTGGCCATTGACATCAATGCCCTGTATCGGAATAATGTTGCAGAAGGAAGTCGTCCGGGATTGGGGTTAAAAACAAATTACCGAGTTTCAAAAACATGGTGTCTGTATGGATATTATGGATATGGCCTCCGCGACAAAGAACACAAATTTGCAAGCCGTATCGACATTAATCTGAAAAAAGCAAAAGACACAAAAATATCATTCGGATTTAAACAAGACATCCGCGAAACCGGTTCGATGAATAATGATTTAAACACCAATGGAATTTTATCACTGGAAGGACTGCGTAATTATATGATCAGCCGGATTGATTATTTCGATCAGGCACATTTCGACTTTCATTCACGCATCGGCAGGTCATGGACAATAAAATCAAGGG
>RZYY01000404.1 GCA_009930115.1 Sphingobacteriia bacterium
GATGTGAACTTCATCAGCGTGAAGTGTCCATCGAATTCTTTGTCAGCTATCTCAATAACTTTGTTCATCTTTTCTTGTGTGTTCATTTTTCATACCTCCGTTTTATAAACTTCCTGTCACAATGGCGATTGCTTCGTCCACATTTCTCGCAACGCCTGCAATCACATCGTATTGATTAACAATCTCAATAAATTTTTTCTGTTCTTCCCGCAGTCTTCCGCTTTCGTTTTTAATTTCAAGAAAAATCATTTTTCCGTCTGATTTCCGAAATCCGGTCAGATCTGGAAA
The DNA here is from genome assembly GCA_009930115.1 of Sphingobacteriia bacterium. GTDB lineage: Bacteria > Bacteroidota > Bacteroidia > Bacteroidales > 4484-276 > RZYY01. The sequence continues at coordinate 289 of RZYY01000404.1, forward strand.
CCCGTTTGGCACGCCAGTATCGAAATAGCGTCCATCCTGCATCCTCACCTTTCCGGAATTCACCCGGAAGATAACGGCATATGGATTCAACGCCAGCCGGATGGCGTTCTGAATATCTGCTTCACGTGTGTTTTTAGCCACTCGATCACTCCTTTGTTTTTCGGGGATAGTGATTCGGTTAAAGTAAAACTATCCCCGCACCTCTAACCGTTGGTACCATTGACTTTTAGGCAAGTGTTTTTTTAAATCGGGGGACAGTCGGGGACAGTTTACCCCGATTATAAAAAACCTTTCTATAATATTTATTTTTTTTTTTATAAATCAAAGTTATATACTACTATCCCTACTATCCCCATTAATAAATAAATAGTATAAAAAGAGTTGATATAACAGCGTTTTGACGCGGGGATAGTTTTTAAATTCGGTATCCCCAAACTATCCCCAAAAACGCCTACCATCCACCCGAAAACATCAAAATAGGTCAGTATTGGTCAAAACACTAACATACGTTCGCGTTTTATCGTTAAACAATAGGGGAACATATGTTAGTGTTTTTAATTTCAGTAATTTATCGAAAATGTTTTCTGATCATATTCATCATTAATCATCAGCCCGAAATATTTAATCTGACCATGCGTTTTGTGCTTTCCAAACTTCTGACCCATCTCTTTTCCGAAACGTGTATTATTCATTTCGTACTGGTTGTTTTCTTTTGCCCAATCTTTATAAGTCTGGTATAAAACTTTCGCCTGGATGCTGTACGATTCATCGATCGCGCAGCACTCTTGCATGAATAACTCAATGACATCCATTTCGGTGCGGTATTCCTTGTTCGCTTCCTCTACTACTCTTGGATTTTTCAGGCCGTCTTTTTGCCATTTCAGCGCGCCTTCGACTGCCCAATTCAGGATGGCCGGAAGTTCTTTCCGAAGTTTGTACTTCAGGTTTTTATCCACGCGGTGATCAGGTATCTGATATTTAAACGGAATCATCTTCATCCGGCGCCAGATGCCATCATCGGTTCCGCGGATAATCGGTTTGTGGTTCGTCGC
>RZYY01000151.1 GCA_009930115.1 Sphingobacteriia bacterium
ATGTTTCGGTTTTTTCCGTCTTCGATTGAATTAAGACAACAATCGTTCCTCTGGGCACATGACCTTTCGAGTTACGATTCTATACTCAACCTTCCTTTCAACATTCCTTTCTATGGTTCGCATGTCAGCTTGTTCACCCTGTTGATGACTATTTCTACAATCATTTATACCAAGGTGAATAACGATATGATGGGATCAACCAACCAGATGCCCGGGATGAAAACCATGATGTACATTATGCCTGTAATGTTTTTAGGCATTTTCAATAACTTTGCTTCCGGCCTGAGTTATTACTATTTTCTGGCCAATATTTTCACTTTTGCACAGATGTTTCTGATTCGCAGAACCATTGATGAAGAAAAAATTCATCAGCAAATACAGCTGAATAAAGCAAAACCAGTGAAAAAATCGAAATTCCAGACACGACTGGAGGAACTGGCACGGGATCGTCAACGACAAGTTTCCGGATCAAAAAAGAAATAATTAATCCTTTTGGGTCATGCAAGAAATGATTCTGATCCTCGATTTTGGATCGCAATACACACAACTGATTGCCCGTCGTGTACGTGAATTAAATGTTTATTGCGAAATTCATCCATTCAATAAAGTTCCTGATCTCAAACACGTTAAGGGGGTGATCCTTTCAGGGAGCCCGTTTTCAGTATCCGATACTGATTCCCCAAAACCTGACCTGGCATCTATTGCAGAGCAAAACATTCCTGTACTTGGCCTTTGTTACGGTGCTCAATACCTTGCCAAAATTAACGGCGGTGAAGTGGAACCTTCAAAAATACGCGAATACGGCCGGGCAAACCTTCATCACATCGAAACATCCAATGCACTGATGCACGGGATGAATCCCGGATGCCAGGTATGGATGTCGCATGGAGATACAATACTTTCAATCCCCAAAAATTTTGAAATCATTGCAGGAACAAACGATGTCAGAATAGCTGGTTACAAAATTTCGAACACTGATATTTATGGCATTCAGTTTCATCCGGAAGTTTATCACACTACAGAAGGCATGACGCTGTTGTATAATTTTGTTGTAGGAATTTGCCATTGTAAACAAAGCTGGACACCGGCGGGATTTGTAGAAAGCACGGTTAACTGGCTGCATGACGAATTGAAAACCGACAAAGTTGTCCTTGGACTTTCCGGAGGTGTAGATTCATCGGTAGCTGCACTCTTATTGCACAAAGCTATTGGCAGCCAGCTTCATTGCATTTTTGTGGATAACGGATTGCTTCGCAAATTTGAGTTTGATACTGTTCTGGAAGCATATCGCGACATGGGATTAAACGTAACAGGTGTGCGTGCTGCCGCCCGTTTTTATTCCGCTTTAAAAGGATTAAAAGATCCTGAGAAAAAAAGAAAAGCCATCGGACGAACATTTATCGAAGTTTTTGATGACGAAGCTCACAGCATTGAAAATGTAAAATGGCTCGCCCAGGGTACGATCTATCCTGATGTGATTGAATCAGTATCAGTAAAAGGACCTTCTGCCACAATAAAGTCGCATCATAACGTAGGTGGTTTACCCGAAATGATGAAACTTAAGATTATTGAACCTCTTAAAACGCTGTTTAAAGATGAAGTAAGGCGGGTCGGACGAGAATTAGGGCTAAAACCTGACATTCTGAACCGGCATCCATTTCCTGGCCCGGGCTTAGGCATCCGTGTACTTGGCGAAATTACACCTGAACGAATAGCTATTCTCCAGGAAGTTGATTATATTTTTGTTCAGGGATTAAAAGAAAACGGACTTTACGATCAGGTTTGGCAGGCACTTACTGTGCTTCTTCCGGTTCAATCAGTTGGTGTTATGGGTGATGAAAGAACTTATGAGAATGTTGTGGCACTCCGGGCCGTTGGTTCAACCGACGGGATGACAGCCGACTGGTCTCATCTGCCTTACGAATTTCTTGCAAAAGTATCCAACGATATCATCAATAAAGTAAAAGGAGTAAACCGCGTGGTATATGACATAAGCTCAAAACCTCCTGCCACAATTGAATGGGAATAACTTTCGGATTTTTGAATAACTGACCCCAGTTTATCAATGCAGTGCTGCCATTAAGAGATCAATATCCTGGAATGGGAGACCAAAATATTCTCCAATAATTTTATTCGACAATATTCCATTATAAACATAAACTCCCTGTCGGAAATAATAATCCATTGACAGCAACTTGTCAATACCGCCCAAATGACCGGCACGAATAAGCATGGGAGCAAAAAAATTGCTCAGAGCCATTGAAGCAGTTGTTGGCACCCTTGAAGCAATATTTGGCACGCAATAGTGAGTTACTCCATGTAACCTGAAAACCGGGTTTTGGTGATTGGTAATTTTTGAAGTTTCCACGCACCCACCCTGGTCAATACTAACATCAACTATTACCGATCCTTCTTTCATTGTCATTACCATTTCCTCAGTAACCAATACCGGAGAGCGATGATGTGTGGAATGAACGGCACAAATCAATACATCAGCATTTGCAAGAGCTTTTTGCAATTCAGCAGTTTGAATTGTCGAAGTAAACATCCCCTGATTTACCTCAGACTTTAATTTACGGAGTTTATAGACGTTGTTATCGAAAACCTTAACACTCGCTCCCATCCCATAGGCCATGCGTGCTGCATATTCACCAACTGTTCCGGCACCTATAATCACCACTTCTGAGGGAGCGATACCTGTGAAACCACCGAGCATCTGTCCATTACCAAACTCCGGATGTGCAAGATACTCTGCTGCTATCTGAATTGAAGCGGTTCCGGCTATTTCACTGATTGACCTGACCACCGGAAAGGCATTTGTTTTATCTTTGATATATTCAAAAGCAATAGCAGACATTTTTTTCTGGGTCAATTTCTGAAAGTAATCTTTCGTCTGCGCATTAAGATGCAACGCACTCAGCAGAAATTGTCTTCCCCTGAGGTATTCAATTTCAACATCTGACAAAGGAGCAACTTTCAAAACAACATCTGCCTGAAAAACCTCTCTTGCGTTCTCCGTGATAATGGCACCTGATTCAGCATATTCGCGATCAGGGAAACGTGCAGCAAGACCGGCATTGTGCTGCAGGATTACTTCATGCCCGGCTTTGACCAATGTTTTCACTGCATCAGGTATCAGTGAAATACGGTTTTCCTGGAACAAAGATTCCAAAGGTAGCCCTATAACAAGCTTCTTGGCCGATTTGGTCACCTCAAGGGTTTCCTCCTGAGGCATAAGTTTTTCTTTGACATGAAGGTTCATGATAAAACGAAATTAACCTTTCAGCACATTTAATTAAGGTATCAAAAGTAATCACATTTTTTTAAATGGGAAAACACACAATTTATCAGGAACTACCGGCAAAAATTTTTGTTGTGCAATAAGCTGATTGCTTTGGATGTGTCTCAAAAACTTATTCTCATTATTATCCATTACAGACAGGCTGGATAAAAACCTGAAATGAAAACAAAAAACCCTTTCGTGGAAAAAAACTTAATGTCTTATTCAACAAAAGGGTAAAAGTCAGAAAATCCTGAGTGAATTCAAAAAGCAATCCGAATACGAATCAGCATTAGTATGAATCGGATACGTTCCAGACAAATGCCCTGATTCCAACCTCTTTGTTTATTTCATCGATTTTTTTAACCTTTTCGAGCAATGGTTTTACCTTATCATCAGGCACAATTGCAATTACTGCAGAATTCATTTCAGGCCAGGTATGTGTACCATGGCGCGGTTCACCGTCAACTGTGCCACGCCCCTGTACTTCAGCCCACCAGGTATAACCTCTTACCTGCAGGTTGTCCATTATGTATTCCACTCGTTCAGTATGTGCCTGATTAAAGGCTATAAATACTGCTTTTAAATTTTTATTAACTGTATTATCCATTATTTTAGGTTTCTGTGCATTTTAACATTTAAACTCAAAAATTGATTTTTTTTATTGTCGGGACCTCATAATATCATTATTCCAAATCCCTGAATTTCAATCTGATTTTTTTCAGTTTGTCACGTTCTCCGGTTTTTCCCATTGCACCATACATAACAGGAACAATAATCATTGTAACAATGGTGGAAAAGATCAACCCGCCAATAACTGAAATACCCATTGGTCGCCATATTTCTGAACCTTCACCAACACTCAGAGCCAATGGCAACATACCCAATATAGTGGTAAATGCAGTCATCAGTACAGGACGCAGCCTTGATCTTCCTGAAACAACAATTGCATCATAAAGTCTCATTCCTCGGTCACGCATCAGGTTGGTATAGTCAACGAGTACAATACCATTTTTCACTACAATTCCTATGAGCAATACTGCTCCCAACGCAGCGATAATACTCAAGGTTGTATTGGTAAGGAACAAACCGATTAATACCCCGCTAAATGCAAACGGGATTGAAAACATGATTATAAAAGGCATTGTGAAAGACTCAAACTGTGAAGCCATCACAATAAAGACCAAAACAATACTCAACATCATGAGAAGTGCCAGATCAGTGAATGATTCCTGCTGATCCTGATAAGCACCACCAACCTGAATCTGAACTTCCTGGGGTTTTTCAACAGTTTTGACAATGTCCTGTATTTTAACTGCCAGTTCTCCCAAAGAAACATCCTTTGGTTTTGCTGAAACCGTAACAATACGTTCTTTTCTCTTATGTTGTATTGAAGGTGGCCCCCAGTATTCCTCAATTGTTGCAATTTCTTTCAGTTTGATTTTCTTTCCCTGATTATTCATAATGGTGAGTTCCTCCAGCTCAGTAATGGAATTTCTGAATTCTTCGGCAAGTCTGATGCGAATATCATATTCATCGCCTTCTTCTTTATAAAGGGAGGGAATTAATCCATTAATGCGGTTTCTTATCATGTTAGAAACTGTTGCGCTGTTCAGTCCGTTAAGTGCAAGTTTTTGTTTATCAAGTCTGACCTGAAGCTCAGGTTTATCAGGTTTGCGGCTGACAGCAATATCAGTAGCCTCCGGGAGTTTACCCAACGATAGTCTGATCTTTTCTGCCAGGGCATTGGTTGTATTAAAATCATAACCATATATTTCGACATCAACCTGGTTTTCACCGCCCATTCCCATTCCTCCGCTTGAAGTGGTAATACTGGAAACTATAACTTCAGGGAATCCAGCAATATCTTCACGCATTTCATCAGCAATTTCCCATACTGTACGATCACGCTTTTCAACATCCTGAAGCCGCATCATCATATTAATCACATGAGAACCTGTGGTAGTAAACAGGGAGAAAATACCTCCTTCATCATCAGCTCCTGAGGAAGAAGCATACAATTCCACCTCCGGGTATTTTTCCCTGATGATTTCTTCCATTTTTCTGGCTGTTTTCATGGTTTCTTCCACCCGGGTCCCTGTTTGTAATTCCATTGAGAGCATAATTCTTGATTCATCAGATTGCGGAATAAAATCCGTTCCGATAAAACGCATTAAAAACAACGAACCAGCAAATATTCCTATACTTAATAATATTACAAAAGTTTTATGCTTTAACGACCAATGAAGCGAAACCACATAAAAATCATCCAGTCGGTTGAGCAACGGGGCAATAGTCCGGTCATAACTTAATCTTCCTGGCTTTGCGATTTTTTTGGACAATTTCATCATACGTGAAGCAAGCATGGGTGTCAGTGAGATAGCTGCGATAGTTGATGTTACAACGGTAATGGTCACGATCCAGCCAAGTTGCTTAAACATAACCCCGGTGAGACCACCCACCATGGTTAATGGCAGGAAAACTGCCACTACTACAAGCGTTGTGATGATGACCGACAGCCATACTTCGTTAGTTGCATAAATGGCTGCTTCACGCGGGCTGCTTCCCCGTTCTATGTGTTTAGTAATGTTTTCGAGAACAACTATGGCATCGTCAACCACCATACCAATAGCAATCGAAAGTGATGATAATGAAATAATGTTTATCGAATTACCGGTGAGGTAGAGATAGATAAATGAAACGATCAGTGATATCGGAATGGTAAGACCGATAATAAAAGTAGCACGCCACCGGCCCAAAAAGAAAAGTACTACAATAACCACAAAAATAAAGGCGAACATAAGGGTTTCCGAAAGATTATTGATTGACCCTCTGATAAAGGATGATGTGTCAAGAATTTCATTAATGGTAACATCAGGAGGAAGATCTTTCTTCAGTTCTTCCAGATTTTTATTTACCTCTTTTGCAACTTTAACGGTATTTGCCCCGGACTGTTTCATTACAAACATTCGCATTCCGGTTTTGCCATTGATTTTTTCATCCAGCATGAGATCTTTCAACGAATCTCTTACTACAGCAACATCCTGGAGCAGAATGGTTTTACCATTATAGTTACCGACCACAAGTTTCTCAAGTTCGCTGCTTTCGGTAAATTCGCCCTGCACGCGAAGCTGATAATCCAAAACTCCCATTTTAAGATTTCCCGAAGGAAGATTCAGATTTTCGGCAGAAACAACCCCACCGATCTGCTCAATGGTCAGATTGTAGGCATCGAGACGTCTGGGATCAACATCCACATAAATAACCCGTTTTGGCGCTCCAATCAACGAGACTGAACCGACACCTTCAATTC
>RZYY01000405.1 GCA_009930115.1 Sphingobacteriia bacterium
ACCGGAAATTCAACAAGCCATAGAAACACAAATGGAGCTGATTAACCAGAAGGTACTTGGAAACCTGGGATTACGTGCCGACAGTTTGCTGGTAGAAAGCGCTTTCCCCATCCGTATAAACGATGAAAACCTGCTGGAAAACAGTAATCTGGGGCCGTTTGTGGCGGACGCAATTTATCATTATTTCCAAAAAAACGATCCCGATGGTGTAGACATTACACTTGTGGCCGCTGGATTACTCCGCGATGATATTCTTCCGGGGAAACAGGGCTTTCAATACGTTTCCGATTTGTACAGGATACTCCCGTTAGGACGTGGAATAACCGACAAAACAAGCCCCGGGTATTCTCTGGCAAAAATTTATATTACCGGCAGAGAACTAAAAAATATTCTGGAAATCATGCAGATAGCTCCTTCCCTGAGTACTTCCAATTATCCCTATTGGACTGGCGTCCGCTATGCTACAAACCCTTTACGATTACCGCTCGATAAAATTTATGAAGTGGAACTTGGGACGGAAGAGAACGGATTTTCAAAAATTTCACTTTCAAAAAATGATTCAACCCTCTACAGCCTGGGCGCCAATGCCTATTTGCTCGAATTTGTAAGCCTTATAAAAGACCTCAGCAAGGGCATTCTGAGTGTAATTCCAAAAAATAAAAAGGGAATACCCATTCAACATATCGAAGAAGCTCTTGTCGACCTTGAACCGGAAAACCCGGGTATTCAGGAAGCCAAAGAATGGGCTGCTCTGATGGAATTCTGCGCCGGTTTCCCCGATATCAACAATAATGGTATTCCGGATATCCCTCAACAATACAGCTTAGAACACATGCTCGTATTGAACACCTCGGTGAATAACACCGATCCATATGCCGGCAGCATGATAAACGACCAAAATCAACAAATTATCAATACACGCAGCCCCAAAAAAAGCAATTCCACGTCTTTGCGTACTATTTTCACTTCAGGAAATGGGGTTACCCTCGTGGCATACGCTGTTATTCTGGTCATTGTATTTCTTTTTGTTCTACTTATCCGGGTAATAATCAAAAGAATAAAAAAAACCAAGTAATCCTTCTTTTTCCCATTGGGGAAAACCGCCAAGTTTGAGCGTTTTTATCGTACACCGGACTGCAACGCCGTCAATCGGAATACGAAACAGCAAAAGCGCAAGGCATTGTATCGGATTATTTCCCAAAAAATAGGAAAAAGATTATCTTTATAAAAAATTAACCTTATGCCGAAAAAGAAAAGTATTACAAAAAAAACCATTCATAAACTGTCAAGGAATTCCTTTATGAGCAAAGTGCTGGAAGTGTTTACCACCAATCCGGC
>RZYY01000406.1 GCA_009930115.1 Sphingobacteriia bacterium
CCTGAAGGTTATGATCCACAACAATAATCACATCGGAGGCATGGCTGGCGATAAGCCGAAGGTATTTATCGGAAGAAGCATCCTGAAGCAGATTATCAGTTTTGTTGTTATCTAAAGTAAAAAGAGTAACAAACTGATGCGGGGATACAGAATAAGCATGAATAGAAAGATAACCGGAGATGGGCTTAAAAAAAATCCGAAAATCAACAGGCTCTCCCGATTTAAAAATTTGGTGGTACTGATCGAGGTAGAGCGGTTTTTCGGTTTTATATACCTCCGTTGCGAGGAACCCTTCAGCGTCAGCCGCCCGAATGCCGAGTAATTTTTCAAACTGACGATTAACGCGTAAAATTCGATAATTAACCGGAATTTTATTTTTATATATCATTTGGTGCAGGCAAAATCCCTGCGCCATGTGATCGGCAAGGAACAAATCAGGTAACGCTATTTTTTTTTTCATCCGAAAAAAATTAATTGGAATAAATATTTCAATAATCTGTTAAAAGTAAAAAAAACATAAACCCCTTGTTCAAGCCGGTTAATTTTTAAGTGGATCGGTAAGCAATCGACCGGCTGTATATTCCTGTTCTTTAACCAGTTTTCCTTCTTCATCGAAGAACCTCCAGGTTCCTTCTTTCAGATTTTTTACATATTCGCCGGTAACCATAATTTTCCCATTGGGATGGAAATAATCCACACGGCCTTCGAGCAGTCCGTTATCAAACCTTCCCTGCACTTTCAGCGCACCATCGGTAAAATATTGCTTCCATTCCCCCTGTTTCTTATTCTGCTGATACCTTATCTGTTCATTGATAGTTCCATCGGGATAATACACTACCCAAAGGCCGGTTTTTTGGCCATGATTATACTGTTCCTCACTGAGCAACAATTCCTCTTCATCATAAAACACCCATCTTGCATGCCTTTTCTTGTGGTAATATTTCCCTTCCGCCATTTTTTTTCCATTGGGATGGAAATTGATCACCTCCGCCATTCCAGCGCTGTCAGCAGAATGGGTCATAAGGGCTTTTATATTGCCATCAGGGAAATAATAGGTAAATATCCCCACAGGCGCATCATTCAGAAAGCGACCCGAGTAGAGCAATTTACCGTTGTCATCGTACTTTTCCCAGAGGCCTTGCTTCAACCCTTCCCCATCCGTAAAATTTTTATCAGCCTGCGCCACAAGTAAAGCGGGGAAAAAAAATAAGAGCAGTGTGACAAATGAATTCTTTCTCATAGGACAAGAATCAATTAGATTAAGTAAATTTGTCTTCAAAAATACAATAACCTTCGGTAAACAAAAAGGAAAGAAGTGATTCAAATACCCTC
>RZYY01000152.1 GCA_009930115.1 Sphingobacteriia bacterium
TCATTCTCCTGGCTTCTTTTTTATAATTTTGCCAAAAACCTGTGCTTAACTGATAATTCAATAATCAAATGACTGATATTTTGCTTATTACGAATGTTATTCTGTTATTGGCCGTCATAGTGCTGATTATCGTTCTTCGTCCAGGAAAAAAGAACTCAGAAGATGAAATCCTGAAAAGTATTGCCAGCTTTCAGGCATTATTGCAAAAATTCGAATCCGGCATGAAAGATGATTTTCGAATCAGCCGGGAAGAAAACAGCAGCCAAAACAAAGAAAACAGGGAAGAACTCGGAGGTAAATTTCTGGAATTTTCAGGTCAGCTGCTTGGACAGATTGATAAAAATTTCGGGCAGGTGCTGGAACGACTGAAAGAGCTGACAACCCAGGCAAAAACAGATAACCTGCAAATGCGGGATGAAATGCAAAAGGAAATTCGTGAATTTCAAGATGCTTTTGATAAGAATGTAAAGTCGTTCAATGATTTACAACGCGAAAAATTTGGACAATTGATAGAAGAACTTCGCCAGAAATTCGGGAATTTAGAAGAAAAACTTCGTGAAAAACTTGGTTTGCTTGAGGTACAGCAAAAAGAACTGGTTGAAACAACAGGGAAAAAGTTGGAACAGATGCGCGAAACCGTTGACGAAAAATTGCAAAAAACCCTGAACGAAAGGCTAAGCCAGTCGTTTGAAACTGTTGGCAAACAATTACAGGCTGTTCAGGAAGGACTGGGTGAGATGAAAAACCTTGCCCAGGATGTCGGCGGACTGAAAAAAGTATTAAGCAATGTAAAAATACGCGGAGGTATTGGTGAGGTTCAATTGGGAATGTTGCTTGAACAAATGCTTGCTCCTGAGCAATATGAAGCAAATGTGGTAACAAAAAAAGGCAGCAACGACCGTGTCGAATTTGCTATTCGCCTGCCCGGAAGAGAAGAAAATCAAAATGTTGTTTATCTGCCTGTTGATGCAAAGTTTCCCGCAGAAACCTACGAGCATCTTGTGGATGCATATGAAAAAGGAGACCAGAATGCCATTGACCTGGCCAATCGTAATCTGGAAAATGTAATCAAGAAAATGGCAAAAGATATTCATGACAAATACCTTGATCCTCCCGACACAACTGATTTTGCCATCATGTTTCTGCCTTTCGAAGGAGTTTATGCCGAGGTTATCCGCCGATCGGCCTTATTCGATCAGTTACACAACGAATTTAAAGTTGTAGTTACCGGCCCAACCACACTCGCTGCCATTCTCAACAGCCTGCAAATGGGGTTCCGCACTCTTGTTATACAGAAAAGAAGTGGTGAGGTGTGGAACATTCTCGCTGCTGTGAAAGCTGAGTTTGAAAAATTTGGCGGCTTGCTCGACAAGGCACACAAACAAATAACAAGTGCAGGTCAGACCATTGAGCATCTTAAAGGAACCCGAACCAACGCCATTAATCGAAAACTTAAGGATGTTATGGCTCTTCCAACCGACGAATCTGCCGAAATTCTCAGCGAACTGGAACAAAACACAAACACGGATGAGTAATTCCTGAAATCGTCACCCTCTTTAAATCTTTAATTCGGTTGAATACCACCAGGTAAATAATTTTTACTTCTTACTTAAATTTTGAAGGCACACCGAATTTCAAACAAGAAAACCTTAATATTAGTTGATTTATTGATGCTTTCCATGAATGATCCCGGAGCTCTCTTTATTTGGAATCAGTAAAAATTTCCCTTTTTTCTTGTTTAAGTGGTTTTATATTCTAATTTTGTGATTAAGTAGTACATTACTTTTTAATGTTGCATATATGAAAAAGCTGTTCCTTTTTCTTCTTCCACCACCAAAATGGCGAACTGCAGCCGTGATAGTTACAGGCATCATTGTTGGGATGGGTTTTTTTGTTTTCCACATTAGTAAAGCAACCTCCTATCTTTCAGATGAACCGACAACCTGCATCAATTGCCATGTGATGTATCCGCAATATGCATCGTGGATGCACAGTAGTCACAGGGAATGGGCAACATGCAATGATTGCCATGTTCCACAGGACAATATTTTCAGGACCTATTATTTCAAAGCTTCAGATGGGGCACGCCATGCCAGCATTTTTACTGCTCGTGCAGAACCGCAGGTTATTCTGATAAAACAAGCCGGTGAAAATGTTGTACAGGAGAACTGCAAACGTTGCCATCAGGATTTGATTGATATGGTACAACTGACTGAACATACAGGAAGAACAGCACGAAACGGCGAAGGAAGATTCTGTTGGGACTGCCACAGCGAAGTGCCTCACGGAACGGTTCAGAGTTTATCATCGGCACCTTATTCTCTGGTTCCGCGCATGCCATCCGTGCTTCCTGACTGGCTTTCAACTTATTTGAAAAGTAAAAAAGATTCCATTACCAACTAAAATTTGTACAGATGAAAAACAATGACCACACAGCAAAAAGGAAACCCTGGGTAAACTGGATGATATTTCTGGTTACTGTAGTAATTGTGTTTATTATTGGATTGTTTGCTTCATCCATTATCGAACGCCGGAGCGAGTCACAGTTATATTTTCAGATGGTTAGTGAAATTCCTGAATGGGAACCCCGTAATGAAGTCTGGGGACAGAATTTTCCGCGTGAATATGAATCTTATCTTCAAACATCCGATACCAGTTTCAAAAGCAAACACTTCGGTTCAAAACACATTGACTACCTGGCCAAATACCCCGAAATGGTGGTAATGTGGGCAGGTTATTCTTTTTCAAGTGATTATAATCAGGGTCGTGGACATTACTGGGCAGTTGAAGATAACAGAAAAACACTCAGAACAACTTCTCGTTTCATGCAGCCATCCACCTGCTGGACCTGCAAAAGTACTGATGTGCCAAGGGTTATGAATGAGATCGGAGTAGCTGAGTTTTATAAAACACCCTGGATTGATATGGGAGCACAGATCGTTAATCATATCGGATGTCAGGATTGTCATGATCCGAAAACAATGAACCTGCGAATAACCCGTCCGGGGCTGGTGGAAGCTTTTGAACGCCAGGGAAGAAATGTCAACGATGCCACACATCAGGAAATGCGCTCTCTGGTTTGTGCACAATGCCATGTGGAATATTATTTTAAAGGTGAAGGAAAATATTTGACTTTTCCCTGGGATAAAGGCTTTAGTGCAGATGAAATGGAAAAATACTACGACGAGTATGAATTTGCCGACTGGACCCATGCACTTAGCCGTACACCAATGCTGAAGGCTCAGCATCCGGATTATGAACTACACATGACAGGTGTTCATGCCGACAGGGGAGTTGCATGTGCCGATTGCCACATGCCTTATCAACGTGATGGTGGAATAAAGTTTACCAGCCATTTTATGGTTAGCCCGCTTCAAAATATTTCGGGCTCTTGTCAGGTCTGTCACCGCGAAAGTGAAGAAAAACTGCGTGAGAATGTTTATGAACGTCAGGATAAAGTTGCTGAACTCAGACATATTACTGAAGCCAACCTGGCGCGTACACACATTGAAGCAAAAATTGCATGGGATGCAGGTGCTTCCGAAGAAGAAATGTCGCCGGTGCTGAAGCTTATCCGTCATGCACAATGGCGTTGGGACTGGGTGGCTGCTGCCAATGCAATGGGATTCCACTCTCCGGTTGAAGCACTCAGAGTACTTGGAACTTCTATTCAAAAATCCCAGGAAGCACGCGTTCTGCTTGCCGAAATCCTTACCCGTCACAATGTGGAAATCCCAATTGATATGCCTGATATTTCCACGAAGGAGAAAGCTCAGGAATTTATCAACCTGCCTATGGAAGAACTCAGGAATTATAAAAGGAAATTTTATGAAGATATTGTACCTCAGTGGATTAAAGAAAGCAAAGAGCGTGAAAGTAAAATGCACGCTAAACTGAAATGAAAAATCAGTGGAAATAGCATGGATATTGCCCCGAAAGCTTGCTTCACGCAAAAAAGAAAAGATTTAGTGACTGCCATGTTAATCTCCGTCATAATATCGGAATAGTAAAATTGAACTAAAATGATAGGATTAAAAATTTAATGAAGAAGAAAAATTATTTTTATTCATAATTTTGCTATCTTTGATGACATAAAATTTAAGTTTTAGGTGATATTGTGATGAAAACAATTCTTGAGAAACGAGAGCTGATTCGCTCAGCTTCTGTGGAGGCAAAAGATGATTTTTTGTTTGAAATGATGCACAATAACGACAGATTGCTTGATCGTTTTGAGGAATTTGTCAAAGATTTTAGTCAGGGCGGAAATCATTCCCGTCGCGAATTGAATGTGCTGAATTTTGAAACTGAAATAGCAGAAACCTATGATGCTTTCAGAGAAGGATTAAAAGAACTTGAAGATCATTTGAACAGAATTGAAAATTCCGGCCGGCAATTAATGTCCAAAGATGCTCAGGACGCAGCCAACGAATTTTATGAAGCCTGGCGTGTGGATATTTTAACCGAAATCAGTGCAGACTATCACTTTCAGGCACTGGCAATCCTGTGCGGTATGATGGCAGCCAACACCGAATTTTTCGGAACTGGTGCCGGTGATGAAGATTCAGACTCACTGAATATTTTTCTTAATAACAAAATTAATACTGAAATAAATCAGGTTTTTGCAACCTGCTTTACTACCATTGCGGCCGATGATGAGGATGTTATTGCAGTTTCTGACAGTATTTTTCAATTCGCCTTAAATCACCAGCTTAAATTATTGAACAATCTCACCAATTTTTTCAGTCATCTGGTAAAAACCCCAAATCAGGCAAAATCAATTATTAACAGCCTGGAAGAGAATTCAATACCTTTACAGATCATTCCCGAATTGGCTGATCTGCTTACCCGAAAAACCGGAGATATCAATACCTGGCTGCAACTTGCAAAGGCTGTATTTCCGGAACATACGGAACTGGCCAAAAAACTACTGGATTATTATTTTGAGAACATACCGGAAGACTTCGATCATTATGCCATGATTGCTTTCAAGCATCTTGGACTTTTATTGGCTGATTATCTGGAAGGAAAAATTAAACCTGAAGGTGCTCTTTATTGTCAATTACAAATGGAACTCGCTGCCAGTAAAAACTCCATGACGCACTACGTGCAGGCCAGAAAATGTCTGTCACGCGAGGAAGCAATCGCTTTTGCCAAAGATCAGCCGGATTTTAGTTTCAAACTTGAAATACTGAAGCACGAAAAAGCCTGGGACGAAATAAAACTGATGGCAAACTCAAAACAAGCTTTCGATAAACTTCATGAGCTTTTGCCTCCAATTATGGAGGTTTTCCCCGGGGAATGCCTGAACATTATCGGCAAAGCAGCAGCGCATATATACCGAAATCATCGTCACAGAGAAGGCTATGCCAGACTTGCCGATTGTCTTCAACTTGCCACAATAGTTCCATTACCTCAGGATCAAATCAATGAGCTGATCAACCATTATCGCGATCTTGCTCAAAAACTGCCCGCATTGAAGGATGAACTCAGGGTAAAAAATCTGCTTTAGCCCATTTGTGTCCTGAACTGGCCCTCCGGTTTTAATGACTGATAGCTCAAAAAAGTCAGCTTAATAGCTGATTTCGCTTTTTTATACTCAGGAATGCCGGGCATTTTTCAATAATTATAAAGAATTTATTTTCTTCATGGTATTTTTTTGACAAGTTCACCTACTGGTTAATCGCATTCAGGCTATGTTTCAAATTTTCAATCTTGTCTGTCAATTGGATAAATTCATAATCTGGTTTAGCAATAAAAAGGTTGCCTTTAATTGATTCTATTTTTTCTTTCGTGGCTTTAATAGCATGGTCTGACTGGTCAATTCCTATCCATTTTCTATTGTTTGTTTGGGCTGATTTTAATGTCGTTCCGGAACCACAAAAACAATCTAAAACTATACTATTTTCATTGGAAGATGTTTTAACAATTAGGTCTAATAAATCTGAATTTTTTTCTGTTGGATAAGATGGGTATTGGGGGTCTTTAAATTCCCATATATCTTGTACTCTTTTACCTTCTCGCTCGTCAGCATAAATAATTTTTCTTGGATTTCCTGTTGATGACCATTCAATTAAACCTTCTTTATCCCATTGGATTAATGTCTCAACATCAACTCTCCAATGCCTTCCTTTTGGTGGTAATATTCCTTTAAATGGTTGATTTGATTTTCCGTTTTCTGTTTCACCTGGTGCATGAATTGGAACGGTAGTATATCTTCGCCCCTGTTTATCTATTTTTGGAAATAGTTTAATTAAATCATTTTCATTATATTTCTCTCTTGGCTCATTCCAAATAGGATTTGGTGTTTTTGTGTAAAATAAAATTAAATCCTTAATATTTCCATAACCAATTCTATCAAAATTTTTAGGATTGCATTTAACACGAGTAATATCGTTTCTAAAATTTCCTATTCCAAAAACATCATCCATCATTACTTTAACATAATGACCTATTTTATAATCAATCACTATTGTCCGACTAATTTTTAGGAATGGCATTAAAAAGGTCTAACATATTGATTATCAACAATACGTTATGATGATTTAAAAAGTGACCCCCCT
>RZYY01000153.1 GCA_009930115.1 Sphingobacteriia bacterium
TTCAACACCCGCATTTTTGCGGATGATTTATAAGTTTTGTAAGCAATGGGAAACAAAACAATTTTCAGTAAAATTGTCAGAATCAGGATAACGATGCCATAATTTAACCCATATGCACCTAACCAGTCAAACACAGGAATTACTGCATAAATATTGATCCAGGCCATAAGGAAAAAACTCCATCCGAGCGGGATTTGGCGCTGAAGGTCGAGTTTGTATTTTTTTAAAGTCTTGTATTTGTTTGGGCCAAAATAAAACTTCATATCAAATCCGTCATTGGGAAGATAGCTGTATGGTACGCCAATCAGGGCTGACATGGTTTTCAGATAATAATTATCGGTTTCCTGCGGGTCGGTAAATGTTTTTAGTTCAGCATTTGTAAATGACTGATCGGCTATGAGGGTAGCGAGGAAAAAACGAGTTTTAAAAGAAACCCATTTCATTGGCATGTTTAGCTCTTTTTCACCGTCTTTGCGTTCGGTAAGATAATCCACTGATTCTTTATCGAATTTCCAGTAAATTGTAGATTCATTGCGCTCGTTTTCAAGGCTTTGTTCCTGTCGTCTCATTTCAGCATGCCAGGTCAGGTCGATAAATCCCGTTCCGGGATCTATTATTTTGTTCATGCCAATCAGATTCAACCTGTAATCAATCATGTAATTATTACCATGAACCACATACAAGTATTCGATATATCGGCTGCTGTCTGTTGTTCCATCGGGGGTTGTTGTGTAAAGTCGCATGGCAAAGTGAAGCGAGTCTTCCCCGGAAACTTTCATAGTTTTATTTATGCTTGCTGTGCTATCCTGAAAATGGGGTAGGAAAAAAAGCTCGTTGGTGTTGATTCTGCGGCTGTTTGCAAAAAAAGTATAACCAAATACTGCATCGTCATTATTGAAAAGCAACAGCGGCAGTGAGTCATAAGTTTTGTAATCCTTAAGCTCGGCATTGATGATTTTTCCTCCAAGGTTTGAGATTCTGAGTTTCATCAGATCATTTTCGATAACAAACTCTTCTTTCTCACCGTTGGCTGCTAAAGCAAAAACGCCAAGCTTATCTGTTAAAGTCTGAATATTGTCTTTGTTGGGTGAAAGAGAATCGGAACGTTCAGGAAGTGTTTCCTGCTCAGGTTGGGCAATTGTTTTGGCCTGTTGCATTTGCCTTATGGAGTCCTCTCGCAGTCTGACCAATTCAAGTGAATCTTTTACTTGCTGCTGACGCTCGATTTTTTCTTTTGACGGTTGGTTGAAAAGGGTGAATCCTATAAAAATAGCAAAGATGAAAACGAGTCCAATGACTGTATTTTTGTCCATCAGGAAAACATTTGTAGGTTATAAAAATTGAGGGTGCGAAGATAACAATTTTCTCGGTTATCAAATGGCTGTTTGCGCTTTTAACCAGACTGAAAAGCCGGGTAGTCCGATACGATTCATGGTTTTCTTTATTTCATGTAAAAAAAATCCATTTACTTTACCCATTAAAAGGATTGAATTTTGTAAGAAAATTTATGGCAAGAATAAAGCGACCACCAACACTTACAGAAGCCCTGACCCCGGTAGTTTTTCTCACCGCTCTGATTTCCATAAACGTTTTCATATTCGGTGATGATTCACTTTCTGGGTCAAATCAAATGGTGTTAATTCTTTCGGCGACAGTGGCAGCTATTGTTTCGTTTGCTTCAGGAACTTCCTGGGAAGAATTGCACAACGGCATTGTCCGGAGCATCGGGTCTGCCATGTCAGCTATCCTGATTTTACTGCTGATCGGTTCGTTGGCCGGAACCTGGCTTTTAAGCGGCATTGTTCCAGCAATGATATATTATGGACTTCAGATTCTGAATCCTACGATTTTTCTATTAGCAGCCTGCCTGGTCAGCGCTATTGTTTCGCTTGCAACAGGCAGTAGTTGGTCCACTGTAGCTACGCTGGGTGTTGCATTGCTGGGTATTGGCCGTGCATTGGGGCTGCCTGACGGAATGATTGGAGGAGCCATAATTTCGGGTGCTTATTTTGGTGATAAGATGTCACCGCTTTCTGACACAACCAATCTGGCGCCTGCAATGGCCGGAACCGACCTGTTTACTCATGTTCGTTACATGGTTTATACAACAGCTCCAACTTTTATCATTACATTGGTTATCTATCTTGTTGTTGGTTTTGTCAGAGTTCAGCCTGACGGTTTGGAAGATATTCAGCCCATTTTATCAGCCATTAAAGGGACATTTAATATTACACCTTTTCTGTTTATTGTTCCGGTACTGGTTATTACTCTGATCGTAAAGAAGGTTCCGGCCTTGCCTGCATTGTTGGCAGGAACGCTGGCAGGTGCGCTTTTTGCTTTAATTTTTCAACCCCAGATAGTGGAACAGGTAAGTGGCATAAATGGTAAATTTCATGTTGCTGCTTATGTTGCAATAATGAAATCCATGTACACCAATATCAGTGTAAATACTGACCATGAAATGGTTAACAGCCTGCTTCAGACAGGTGGAATGCGCGGCATGTTAAATACTGTGTGGTTGATTATCTGTGCAATGATTTTTGGCGGGATCATGGAAGCGGGCGGACTGCTTCAACGCATTACCAGGGCTGTAATCCGCTGGGCATACAATCAGGGATCACTGATTGCTTCAACAGCAGCTACCTGTATTTTTTTCAATATAACAGCCAGCGACCAGTACCTTGCTATTGTTGTTCCTGGGCGAATGTTTGCCGATACTTACCGCGAACGCGGCCTCGCTCCTCAAAACCTAAGTCGCACACTTGAAGACAGCGGAACGGTTACCTCGGTGCTTGTGCCCTGGAATACCTGCGGAGCAACGCAGTCAACTGTCCTCGGTATACCAACCCTTACCTATTTGCCATATTGCTTTTTTAATATCATCAGCCCGGTAATGACAGTATTTTTTGGTGTGATGAATATTAAAATTGCCAGGCTTGTAAATAAATCAGATGAAAAAAATGTTCAGAATTAACTTCTTTGGAAATAATCGAAAAAACGGATCAGATAACAAGATAGTGATGGTGAAACGTTTTCAGTGTTCTTTTTTCTGATTAACTTAAAATGTGGAATTTTAGATTTTTGCTGATAATTTTTCTATTTTGGCCGCTGGTATCTCATCCTCAGGCAGATAGCATTAGTGATTTGCCTTTTCAGTCGGGCGAGAAACTTTATTACAAAGTAGCGTATAACTGGCGCATTCTATGGGTTGAGGCAGGAAAGGCCGAGTTTTCGGTTGATTTGACCACATACGACCATCACCCTGCTTTGCATTTTAAAAGTTTTGGAAGAACACTTCCTGCTTATGACTGGTTTTTTAAGGTCAGGGATCATTTTGAATCTATTGCCAATGCTATTACATTTCAGCCATACTGGTTTAAAAGAAATACCAGCGAGGGAGGCTACAAAGCTTATGAAAAGTATAATTTTGATTATCCGGGCAAAAGAATTATTTCACAGGTAGAAACCAGCAATAAACCATTGACGAAAACAATTTTGCCGTTTCAACATGGCCTGATGGATGTGCAAACCGCTGTTTATTATGCCCGCACCTTGAATTTCAGAAATATGAAACCTGGCGAAAAAATCGACTTCAAAATGATTATTGATGGCGCATACTATGATATCTATGGTCGTTATCACGGGGTAGAAGTAATTGAAAATCATGATGGGCAAAGGTATCGTTGCCATAAATTCTCAGTGTTGCTTGTTGAAGGTACAATTTTCAGCGGTGGCGAGGATTTACTTGTCTGGGTTACTGATGACGGTAATAAAATTCCGGTACTTGTAGAGGCAAAGATTCTGGTTGGTTCTGTAAAAGCCTATTATATTAAAGGTGAAAATTTAAAATTTCCGATCGAAACTATTTCCGAAAGATAAGTTTTTGAAAAAATTATCGGGTAGTGTAAACAAACCTGCCATTTTTCAAACAGCAAGTCAGATGACTTTTTGGTATTGATGAATTTCTGGTTGATTTTTCTGAATTGAAAGTTTCTCCCTCCAAATGTTTTCAAAGTACCAGGAAGTCACCATCTGTTAATCAGGGAATTCAGATTTGCTTTCGCTGCCTTACAACTTCAAAAATTATCACTGCTGCAGCTACTGAAACGTTGAGGGATTCCGTGTGGCCGACAATAGGAATTTTTACCATATGATCTGTTTTTTTCAGGTAAGCCGGTGAAACACCATCTTCTTCTGATCCCATGAGGATAGCTGTTGGAACTGTATAATCTATTTCTGTATAAAACCGGGCAGCCTTTTCGCTGGCAGCAATAATTTGAAATCCGCTTTCTTTTAAGTAATCAATTGATCGGCTTAAATTTTTTACTTTCGAAATTGTAATAAAATTCAATGCACCTGCTGAGGTTTTCATAGCATCAGGGTTGACCGGCGCAGCTCCCTGACTGGGAATAACAATGGCATGCACGCCCGCACACTCAGCTGTTCGGGCGATTGCTCCGAAATTTCGGACATCGGTAATCCGATCGAGGAGGAGAAGAAACGGAATTTTGCCTGTTTCATAAATATTTTGAACTATTTCCTCAATAGAATTAAAGTCGATAATTGAAGTAAATGCAACAACTCCCTGATGATTTTTCCGTGTCAGCCGGTTGAGTTTTTCCAGGGGAACATGTTGATAAGTAATTGAAGCATCGCGCATTAATTTGAATAACTCGCCGGTATGTTCTCCTTTCAGTCCGTGTTGGATAAATACTTTGTCGAATACTTTTCCTGCCTTGATGCTTTCAATCATCGGGCGGATGCCATAAATCATCTGATCGTTGCTATTCATCGAATTTTTTTTTAATGGATTATGCAGGCAGAATTTTGATTAATCCAATAACTGACTACAGGATCAATCAAGTTTGAGCACAGCAAGAAAAGCTGACTGGGGTACTTCCACGTTACCCACCTGCCGCATTCGTTTTTTTCCTTTTTTTTGTTTTTCCAGTAACTTGCGTTTACGTGTGATATCACCACCATAACATTTTGCCGTTACATCTTTTCTCAGTGCTTTAACTGTTTCTCTTGAAATGATTTTTGCCCCGATAGCTGCTTGTATAGCTACATCATATTGCTGACGGGGAATCAGTTCTTTAAGTTTTTCGCACATCCGTCGTCCAAAATTGTAAGCATTGTCCTGGTGGATCAGTGTGGAAAGGGCATCAACCCGTTCGCCGTTGAGCAAAATGTCAAGTCTTACCAGTTTGGCAGCTTTGTAATCGGAAATATGATAATCAAAAGAAGCATAACCACGGGAAATGCTTTTTAGCTTATCATAAAAATCAAATACGATTTCGGCAAGAGGCATTTCAAAAGATATCTCCACCCGATCGCTGGTCAGATAAACCTGATTTTTTAAAATACCTCTTTTATTGATGCACAGATTCATTACGGCTCCGACAAATTCTGATTTTGAAATGATTTGCGCTAAGATATACGGTTCTTCGATAAAATCAAGATAATTGGGATCAGGCAATCCGGAAGGGTTATGCACTTCAATAACTTCACCCTTACGTGTGTAAGCTTTGTAAGAGACGTTTGGCACGGTGGTAATCACATCCATATCGAACTCTCTGTCGAGTCTTTCCTGAATGATTTCCATGTGCAGGAGTCCGAGAAATCCACATCTGAAGCCAAACCCAAGAGCTGCTGATGATTCCGGTTCAAAAGAGAGTGAAGCATCATTTAATTGTAGTTTCTCGATCGAAGCTCTTAGCTCTTCATAATCGTCAGCATCAACCGGATAAATCCCGGCAAAAACCATTGGTTTTACGTTTTCAAAACCGGCAATGGCTTTGTTACTTGGATTCTCAGTATGGGTGATGGTATCCCCGACTTTTACTTCAGAAGAAACTTTGATGCCTGAAATAATATAGCCAACGTCACCGCTTTGTAATGTTGTACGGGGTTGGTATCCCAGGCGCAGAACACCTATTTCATCGGCGTCATATTCTTTGCCTGTAGCCATAAATTTTACAAAATCTCCCTGACTGATGGTTCCGTTGAATATTCTGAAATAGGCAATAATTCCCCGGTAAGAATTGAATACCGAATCGAAAATCAGTGCTTGCAAAGGGGCATTTGGATTGCCGGATGGCGTAGGAATGCGGTTGATGATTGCTTCAAGGATTTGATCAACTCCATAACCAGTTTTCCCACTGGCTTCAATAATGTCGTCCCGGTCACATCCCAGCAGGTCAACAATCTGATCTTTGACTTCTTCTATCATTGCATTTTCCATATCAATCTTGTTGAGCACCGGTATTACCTCAAGATTATGTTCAAGAGCCAGATAAAGATTTGAAATGGTTTGTGCCTGAATACCCTGAGTTGCATCGACAATAAGCAATGCTCCTTCACAAGCTGCAATTGACCGTGAGACTTCATATGAAAAATCAACATGTCCGGGAGTATCAATCAGATTAAGCACGTATTCGGTGTTTTCGTGCAGATAAATCATTTGAATGGCATGACTCTTAATAGTAATGCCTCTTTCGCGTTCCAGATCCATACTATCAAGCACCTGTTCTTTTTTCTCGCGATCGGATATAGTG
>RZYY01000154.1 GCA_009930115.1 Sphingobacteriia bacterium
ATATGAGTTGTTCCCGTCAGGCAGTGTGGATGACCAGTCATTTCTACCGGTGAGTTCCAGAAAAACAAAATTGTCGTACGACAGATTCAGAAATGAATAAATTGAGTTGTGCCGTTTCCGTATAATTCCTTCTTTGGCCACCACCTCCGAAAGCGAATTGCCCATTTGCTCAACGATGGTATTGTTGTTGGGATCGGTGGAGTAAACATTATCAGTGTAATTGAAGAAGGTGTACATGTTGGGGTAATACCAGGTACCCGAATTCCCGCCGATGTAGTAATAATCATTATTCCAGCGGCTTGCACCTGCGGTGAGGGTTACATTGAATTTTGACCCGAGAAACTCATCTTTTTTGGCGGTAAGGGTGAAATCGTAATTGTCGCCGATATTCCGTGCCAGTCTGTTGCTGTAATAACCATTCATCAGCCCGATGACATCGGTTGGTTTATGACGTGTTTCGAACTGTTCGGTGGAAAAATCTCTTCCCATTCGGCCTAAAGCCTGCAACCAGGGAGTGATGTCATAGATCAGTGAAAGAGCAGCTGTGTATTTGTCCCGGTCGAGAGTAGTGTTGTTGTTGTAATATTCCCACCAGATGGTCTCACTCAGGTAAAGGAAAGGATAGTCCTCCTGCTGGTTTTTTGATCCGTCGGGGTTGGCATAATTCTGTTTGTCAATTCCTTTGTAACTTCTGGGCCAGGAGTAAAGAAGTCCCTTACTGAATGAACTCCAGTCCTCGCCAAGCATTGGGCTGTTTAAACGCTGATAATTAATAAAAGAGATGGTCAGGTCAGTGCGCAATTTATCGCTGATGTTAAGGTTGGCACCGAGGTTTATGGTGGTACGGTTGAAATTGCTGTTTTCGACAATGGGGGTATTTTCCTGACGTGTGATTGAAACCCTCATTGTGCCCTTGTCACCTCCACCTGTAGCCGAGATATTGTGGGTAACGGTATGACCTGTCTGATAGGGAAGTTCCAGGTTATCGGGTTGTGGCGAATAAGGCCGCATTTTTCCATCCCACCATTTTACCATCTGTCCTTCCATTTTTGGCCCCCACGAAACTGCTGAACCGTAATAGCCAAATTCGGCCGAGGTGCTCGAAGTTTCGCCTTCCTGGTTGATAATAAGGTTTTCGTTACCATAGATTCCCGGGTAAAGCAGTGTATCGCCTGACATGGGAAAAGCCGGGGGGGTAAGCGATATTGGTCCCTGATGCCCGTAAACATTTTGTACTTCACGGTAGCGGTAGGGCTGGGTGATTTTATAGTCCATGTTGTAAGTGATGCCGATACCTTTTTGTTTTTTACCTCGTTTGGTGGTAATGAAAAGTACCCCGTTGGCACCCCTCGAACCGTACAATGCCGAAGCTGCACCGCCCTTCATCAGTGTCATGCTCTCAATGTCGTAAGCATTCAGGTCGTTGATGGCGCTGCCCCAGTCAACACCGCGGCCTATATTTGTCAGCCCGGGAACATTTTCCATGGGAACGTTGTCCACTACGATCAGCGGCTGGTTGTCAGCGCCAATATTATTATTTCCTCTGATTACAATTCTGGTTGAACCGCCTTCTACACCGTCAGGTTGCGAAATCTGCACTCCTGCAGCACGACCTGAGATAGCGGTGAGCACATTGGGTGCTTTTGATTCAGTTAGAATATCCTCTCCAATTTTTTCGGTCGAATAGCCGATTTCACGCTCCTGTCTTTTTACCCCGAGTGCGGTTACAACCACTTCTTCGAACTCGGCAAGCCTGGGGTGCATACGGATATCGATTGTCCGGTTAAGTCCAACGGTTTTTTCTATCGTCTCAAACCCCACATAGCTGAAAACCAAAACTGTTTCGGGGTTTACTCCTTCGATCCGGAATTTCCCGTCAATACCGGTGACAGTACCTTTAAGTGTTCCTTTTATAAGTATAGTAACACCGATCATCGGAAGATCATCCTCATCAGAAATCACCGTTCCGCTTACTGAAGATTCCTGCGAAATGGCGAATGTGCTGATAAAAAGCAAAATAAGCAGAAATAGTAACTTTTGTCTCATACTTTTATGGTTCGTAATTTATCTCTCTTTTCAACAATCAAAAGTAAATGAATTTTACTTTGTAAAGATGCTGAATGTAAAAATTCAGGATTTTTTTCAATCATCAGCCTGTATTTCTGATTCGGTTTTTTTCAGGAACTGCTGCTCTGTGACGATAATTCAGACAGCTTTTAAAAACCGGATGGTCAGCTATCGAAATGTTTTTCCTGAAACAAAAATTTTTCTTGCTGTCTGATTTTTAGAGGCCAATGATTAGTGAGAGAATACAGCAGGTTGAAGAATCAGAAAATTACAATTTTTCGGACAGAAAGGTTATCGTTCACTTTCAAAAAATAAATGCCGTTGGGAAAATTTGAAACTTCAATGATTTCCGTCGGACGGGATACTCTTTTGCTGATAACCGGAACGCCGCTGCTGTTGAAAAGGGTATAACCGGAGTTATGTAAAAGGTTATCGAAACTGATCTGGATGAAATCGTTTGCCGGGTTGGGATTAACCGAAAATTTAATGATTTCGCTGCCGGTTATGGATGAAGGCTCAAAAAATGACCACCAGTATTGCTCTTTGTAAACATTCAGCCAGCTATTGGATTCCTCATTCCAGGATTGAAATAGAAACGCTGTCCGGTTTCCGTTTTCATCATAGTAATAACTGGTGCTGGAT
This sequence comes from Sphingobacteriia bacterium, assembly GCA_009930115.1. Taxonomy (GTDB): domain Bacteria; phylum Bacteroidota; class Bacteroidia; order Bacteroidales; family 4484-276; genus RZYY01. The sequence goes on from RZYY01000154.1 coordinate 2,710, forward strand.
ACATTGTACCAAAATTCTCCAAAAGCATCCCAGTATTTTATCAGTGTTGAAATCCGTTGCCCCTGCTGATTGTATTCATTGGTGAGAAGAGACTGATCAACCCAGGTGTTGAGGTACTCGCTCCAGAATTTTTGATGTATCTCGCGAATCACACCCCCGGCATTGAAGACAACCAGCTTGTATGTTGAGTTTAACCAGACCTGACTCTCAGCATCCCAGTTATACTTGTAAAACTCCTCCTTATTTTCCGACAGGTTTTGAATTTGTACGGACAACTGGTAATTTTCCCAAAAACCATTTTCGTTCCAAAGCTGCGTCAGGACAGTATCCATATAATCCTGATCGTTGTATGTATAAGTGATCCGAAGGCTGTCAGCCCAGAAAGCATCGTTTTTCCATTTTTTTGTAATTTGCTGACAAAGCAGGCCGTTTTCGAGGTAGGAATAATTGATCAACAGATCGTTTTTCCAGCTTCCGCTGAGGGTATCAAATCTGTCCGCTTCCTCACTGATTAAAATATCTTCGGCAGAATAGGCGTACCAGCGTTTTTCTCCCCGTGAAAACCGGAATTTTGACTCGTCCCACACTTTGTACCATGAAACGGCAGGCAAATAGTGGAGATTGTAATAAACCGAATCCGACATTTTCCAGTTTCCGGCATACGAATCCCATACATAAGCCTGATAAGAATGAAGATTTACACTGTCGTAATAAAAATTCTGATATTTTTTATAATCTTCCCATGTCTGGCTTTCATCCCTGAAAACCCTGGTGTAACCGACTGTGTGATTTCCATACTGGTCGCGTGCTGTTATTACGTATCGCTCCGTGTTTTTCCAGTCTTCTTCTGCTTCATCCCAAATATGAATGTATGTGGAGTCGTGTACATATTTACCATTGCGCAGAAATTGAAACTCACCGGTAAGTGTTTGTGAGTAAAGGCCGAATGGCAATAAAAACAGAAGAAAGAGCAATTTATTGACAGTCATGGTGTGTAGCTTTTTTTTTCAAAGATAAATTTAATTGTTTTTACCTGCTGCAATCCGGGGGATTTTTTTAGGTATTTCTCCCTATTGTCGCAATCTCTATGGCTTTAAAGTAAAATTTTGATAACTGGTGCTGCTTTGCCGCAATCAACCCCTCTTCAGCAAGGAACATCCTGTATCCAAGGATGGAGTAAGAGATCCGTTTTCAAATTATATGGATTTCTGAAGTTTATCGGACACCAATAGTTTTTAGTGTAAATTTGCTGGAACGAAATCATAAAAATCATGAAATTTTTCAACTACATCTACACGGCCACAATCAAAAAGCTTTGTTTTTTGATCACTGCCTTTGCTTTTGTGAACGTTGCTTTTGCGCAATTTGATCTGCCCTTTGGATTTGAAAAAAAATACAATATTTCTGTTTATGACAGTCTGAATATGCAGTTGCCCGATCCCTGGACAGGGGGAATGTATGCAGTGCAGTTTGGCGAAATTGACCTTGACGCTGACGGAATCAGAGATTTGGTTGGATTCGACCGGTATGGCAACCGAACCCTGACATGGAAAAACCATGGAATAGAAGGAGAGATCAGTTATGAATTTCTGCCTGATCTGGCCAGAAAGCTTCCCCGTTTTGACGATTGGGTAATTTTTGCCGATTACAATTACGATGGCCTGAATGACATTTTTACCTACTCCAAAGGATTTGCCGGTATCATAGTTTACCGGAATAATGGCGCTGAAGCTGAAGAGCAGTTTGAACTGGTGGTTTCTCCTTATCTTACTTCATATCAGGGATCAGGATACGTAAATATTCTGGTAACCTATGTTGATTATCCGGCCATTGTCGATATAGACAAAGATGGTGATCTGGATATCCTCACTTTCTGGGGGCTTGGGTCATTCGTCGAGATGCACACCAACGAATCAATGGAGCTTTACGGGACACCCGATTCTCTTGTTTTCAGGAAAACAGAGAACTGTTGGGGGCGGTTTGCCGAAAGTGAGGAATCAAACATGATTTATCTGGATACCTGTTTTGCCTATGAAAAAACCGGATACAGGGAGACAGCGCTCTCCGGACGATGTCTGGACCCGTTGAAAGATGATTTCAGACACACAGGTTCAACATTTCTTATCCTTGACGAAAACGGCGATGGTCTTGACGATCTTCTGCTTGGCGATGTTGATTATGCTGTGCCTGCGCTTCTCACCAATGCCGGAACTCCCGAAGAAGCTGTTATGGGAGCTTATACCTTTAACTGGCCGGCCTATGATACACCGGTGGACCTGTGGTCATTTCCGGTAATGGCTCTGATTGACGTGAACAATAACGGAACGAAAGACCTCATTGCTTCGGTATTTGATCCCAGTCTTATCAAATCGGAAAATAAAGATAATATCTGGCTTTATGATAATGTAAGCCAGGGATCTGCCCCTAATTTCAGGCTGCAGACCAGATCATTTCTCAAGGATGATATGCTTGGTTTTGGTTCCGGTACTGTTCCGTTGTTTTTTGATTATGATCTTGATGGATTGCAGGATATTCTGGTAGGGAATTTCGGCTATCTCGACAGTAGTTTTTACGGAATGGGATTCAATCTGAATTGTCTTTACCGCGGGCAACTTGCCTTGTTGCGAAATACAGGGCAGGCCGGAGCACCGGCTTTTAAACTCGTTGACAGCAATTTTGCCGGATTGCCTGCTTATTTTCCCAAAGGTGAGCGTCCTTTTGCCATTGTGCCTGCCGGCGCTGACCTGGATGGCGACGGCGATACTGACCTCCTGCTTGGGAATGCCTGGGGCAATCTCCTCTTTCTCCAAAATGTAGCTGAACCAGGCCAACCTGCTGATTTCGTGCTCGCCGGAGAAAATTATCAAAATATTGTTGCTGGTACTTACAGTGCTCCCCAGCTCTTCGATCTGACCGGCGACGGACTTGTTGATCTGGTCATTGGCAAACGCAATGGAACAATCAGCTTTTATGAAAATTCGGGCAGTGTGGAAAATCCGGTTTTTACCTTTATAACTGACAGCCTCGGCAGTGTTGATGTCCGCGATCCAAACCTTTCTGTTTATGGTAATTGCATTCCGCATTTTTTCCGCGACAGCACCGGGAAAACCCATCTTTTTGCAGGATCAGAATTTGGCCATATTTACTATTATTCCGGTATTGATGGAAATCTGGACGGAAAATTTAAGCTGGTGATGAACAATTATCAGTGGATAAACGAAGGGCTTCAGACAGCGGTTGCAGTAAAAAATCTTAATAATGATCAATACCCGGATATGATTGTGGGGAATTTTTCGGGCGGGCTGTCATTTTTTGCAGGTACAACACCTCCTCCGGCCGGATTTGGAAACGAGAAGCTGCCATCAGTTAATCTGATCATTTACCCGAATCCTGTCAATGATTTTCTTTATCTGGAACTTCAGGAAAACCCCGATGTACAATTGTTGAGATATCAGCTTTTCGATTATACCGGAAAGGAATGGCTGAGCTGCCGCTGTACGGGAAATGGTAAACAGGAACTGAATGTCAGTGGTTTACCTGCGGGAATTTTTTTGCTTAACCTTCACCTATACAAGAGTAGTCATGGGGAATTTAATCAGTGTTACAGGATCATCAAATTATGAAAATCTTCCATCTCTTTTTAAGTATGGTGTTTCTTGTTTTTTTGGCAAATGCTCAGCCATTTCCCGAAAAGGCACCCGTTGACCCGGATTTTAAGTTAACAGCCGGAGAAATAAAAGAGATGGAAGATAATGGTATTATTTTACCCCCTCTAAAGCCTCTTCATAATCCGTGGGTAAACCTGAGAGCTTTTACTGCGCGTTATTTCCC
>RZYY01000407.1 GCA_009930115.1 Sphingobacteriia bacterium
GAATCAAGCTTGCCAGATTGAATAAAGATATCGCGCGTGTTCAGCAACAGCTCAATGAATATAATGCAAAACAGAATCAGCCCTCGGGCGAAATTATAGTCAGGGTTATTGCCAATGCAGCTGGCAATGCAACTTTTGTAACACGCTACAACGTACAGAATGCCGGCTGGGCACCAATGTATGATATTCGTGCTACTGATTTCGGAAATCCGGTCAAACTCACTTTCAAAGCTGGTATCTATCAGAGCACCGGCGAAAACTGGGAAAAAGTGAAGCTTACTTTGTCAACAGCCAATCCAAATCAGAGCAACAATAAACCGGTTTTAAATCCATGGTATCTTTATTTCAATAATTACTCCTACAGGAATCAGAGCGGAAATAATCGCGCGGCTGTTCCTATGTCTGTTGCTGATTCAAAAGCCGAAGTTTCAAAAGAGGAATATGATGAAGATAAAAACTTCGAAAGTGCTGTGGCTTACACATCGGTAACGGAGTATCCAATTAATTTTGAATATGCCATTGATCTTCCTTATAGTGTTGAAACAAATGGCAAAGCGCGTATTGTTCAGGTGAAGGAATATGAGTTGGCTGCATTGTATCAGTATTATGCTGCGCCGAAACTTGATAATGATGCATTCCTTCTGGCGCGTGTAACCGGCTGGGAAAAATACAATCTGTTGCCGGGCGAATCCAATGTGTTTTTTCAGGAAACCTATGTTGGAAAGTCTTATGTAAATCCGCTTACAGCGCTCGATACACTTGAGGTCTCGCTGGGTCGCGATAAATCAATTTCAATAAAACGTGAAATGGTTAAAGATTACACCAGTGATAAATTTATCGGCACCTCACGCAAGGTCACCAAGGGCTGGGAGATTACTGTTCGCAACAATAAAAGTAAGGAAATTGATATCGTAATCGATGACCAGTTCCCGATTACAACCAATAAAGAGATTGAAATCGAAAAAATTGAATTCAGTGGAGGCATTGTTGACGAAAACACTGGGAAAGTGTCGTGGAATCTGAAACTAAAGCCGGGTGAAACGAAAAAACTCACCATCAAATACTCCGTGAAATTTCCGAAAGAACAAAATATCATCGTGTATTGATCTTCGGAAAACCGCAACAAAAAAGGGCTGCAAATGTTTGCAGCCCTTTTTTGTTTTCCTGTGCAAAGTTTCAATCAGCGATCCAGCTATGCAAAGTTTCAACTTTGCACATGTCTCTCCGCTCTGAATTCTTTCATGTATTTGAATCCGCGCACAACAAAAATCACGAAAAATACTTTCATGATAATTCCAGCGGTCATGCCCGACTGAGCCGAATAC
>RZYY01000030.1 GCA_009930115.1 Sphingobacteriia bacterium
TATCTGACCTGTAAAAGGACAAACTTTCCGTGTTGATGATGAAGGTTACTACCTTTGACTGTCCAGGCTCAAGAAAAATCTTTTTGAAATCTTTCAATTCCTTAACCGATCTTGTAACCGAGGCTATGTGATCGCGCAGATATAGCTGGACGACCTCTTCACCGGATATGCTACCCGTATTGGTAACTTCAACACTTACTGAAAGTACTTCATTTTCATAAAAATAAGGCTTATCAAGCGCTATTTCACTATATTCAAATTCGGTGTAACTCAGGCCGAAACCAAAAACATAAAGCGGATCATTGGATACGTCAAGATATTTTGAAGTAAAACGACTGTCTTTGTCAAAAGGGCGTCCTGTGGATTTTTCACTGTAATAAACAGGAACCTGGCCGACGTTGCGGGGAAAAGTAACCGGCAACTTTCCTGCGGGATTATAATCTCCGGCAAGAATATCCGCAATGGCATGCCCACCCATAGTACCGGGAAACCATGCTTCGAGAATCGCCGGAATTTGCTCATCCATCCAGCTAATAGTAAGTGGGCGGCCATTCATCAATACAACAATTACAGGTTTACCGGTTTTTTTGATTTCCTGTGCCAGCTCTTCCTGAACTCCGGGCAATCCTAATTCTGACCGGCTTGCTGCCTCTCCTGACATCCAGGCTGCCTCACCCAACGCAAGGATTATTATATCAGCACCGGATGCTACCTTAAGTGCTTCGTCAAACAATAATTTTGAATTGCCGTCTATTTCACAACCTTTGGCATAATGAATTTCAGTTAATGGAAATTTTTCATTCAATCCCTCAAGCAAGGTAACTGCATTTTCAGGATTACCGGCAGCAACCCAGCTACCCAGCATATCACGCTTGCTGTCGGCCAAAGGCCCAATTAAAGCAATGCATTTTATGTCTTTCCCCAATGGCAAAATTTGATTTTCATTTTTCAGCAGAACCATTGATTTTCTTGCCATTTCTCTTGCATTTTCAAGGTTTTCTTTAGTCATCAATTCATTCTTTTCTCTTTCAGGATTGCAATAACGAAACGGGTCTTCGAACAAACCTAACTCGTACTTAACCCCTAAAATTCTTCTGACTGCAGCATCAATCATAGTCTCAATAATTTTACCCTGTTTAACAAGGGATGCCAATGTTGCCTGAAAGTAACCAGATTGCATATCCATGTCAACACCAGCCTGAAGGGCAATTCCGGCTGCATCAGTTGTGTCAGAAGCAACCCCGTGAGGTATCAACTCAAGAATTGATGTGTAATCGGTTACTACGAACCCTTCAAAACCCCACTCATTGCGCAAGATATCGCTAAGCAGAAATTTATTTGCTGTTGCAGGAATTCCATTCAGATCATTGAAAGCAGTCATGACTGTCAAAGCACCTTCATCAATTGCAGCTTTATAGGGGGGCAAATACACTTCCCTGAGCATTCGCTCCGACATGTCAACACTATGGTAATCGCGACCTGCCTGAGCTGCACCATAAGCAGCAAAATGTTTTACACATGCAGCTATGGTATTGTTTTTTTTCGGTTGATTTCCCTGGAAACCCCTTACTCTGGCTCTCGTGATCATCGAAGCCAGATAAGGGTCTTCGCCTGCTCCCTCAACGATTCTTCCCCAACGTGGATCACGTGCAATGTCACACATTGGTGCAAAAGTCCAGTTTAGCCCAACAGCGCTTGCTTCCGAGGCTGCAATATGAGCAGATTTTTCAATGGCTTCCATGTCCCAGCTTGCTGCTTCGGCAAGAGGAACCGGAAAAATAGTACGAAACCCGTGTATTACATCAAGTCCAAATAGCAATGGAATGCGCAGCCTACTATTTTCCAGAGCCATTTCCTGCAATCTGCGGATATTGCTTTCACCATAAATATTAAAAAGAGCCCCTACTCTTCCTTGCTTTACTTCTTTCTCAAATTCAGGTCTCAAATATGCACCTGTCTGACTCATCCCACCTGCAAAAAGTGTCATCTGACCAATTTTTTCCTCCAGTGTCATTCCCAGCATCAGTGAATCGACAAAACTATCCAATGCTGATTTGGGTGGATGCTCTTTTTGTGGGGAACAAGCTGCAAGTAGAAGGGCAGAAATGAGGATTGCAAGTAAAGCATTATTCAACTTCATAAATCTTTGTTTTTGAGATACTCCCTAATAAACTAAATCATAGAAAAATATCGATCTTGTTTTGTTTGGTATTCATCAGAGCAAGAAAATCAGATTTTGGGATTATGGCACCTCCACAGCGGTAATTGTTTTTTTCGATCTTAAAAATCACTTTTTCCCCGTTGATAAGTATCATTTGTGGGCCGAAGGAATTGAGTATAACATGAAAAATAAACTCGACCGGATAGTTCAGCAGTTTCATTTTAAAAGACAGTTTATCCATTGATCGGGTCAACACCGGGTCAAGAATGATATGCCCTGATTCAACTCGCAAACCCAATAATCTGGTAATAATCAGATTGATGAAAATACCAGGCCCGCTGGAGTAAACCCGCCATCCACCACGGAGGACGAATTTACCTTTAATTAGTTCTTTATATCTTTCGTCAGCCTCATACCGGCTTTTGAAAGCAACATCAGAACTGCTGTAATAGCAGTTAGCCTGGCGTATGTCACCCTTGGGCACGATTTCGTGATAACCGACCGGAATAGCCTGGCGCAAAGCTTTGATAAATTGTTCGGCGTTACCGGTCAAAGCCAGTAATTCTGCATATCGAATGTGTTCATGGATATACATCAGCCCGATTTCACGACCGAAAAACGTACTGCTCTCGGCACGCTGAAACATTTTTTGAATTCCACCCTTGTACTTAAGCGGACGATCCATCAGTCTTGCACCGTCAGGGCCTTTTAGTTTTTTTTCTATTAATTCTCTGTGGAATACTGCCTGATCGCTGGTAAAAATTCCGCTGAGGATACCTCTTTCCATGGGCAAAAGGCTGTATGAAATACCCGTCAGCCTGTCGGAAGGATGAAGCAGGACACTGATAGTTCCGTCCGTTTCCACAAGCCCATATCCGGCTACAATCCCCTCTTTAATAAGATGAGTATTGAAATCTTTTTTAATACGTTCAGCCAGGTCTGCCATTTTTTCAGCCATTTGCGTATTTCCGGACTGTTGGCAAACTTCCATAAAACAGATAAAAGCCTGGTAATTCATCTCAACGGTCCAGCTTGAAATAAGTCGCTGTGCCAAATCTTTGTTCACCGGTTGCAACGAATCATTCCAGTCACCACCTCCGAAAGGAACCAGTGCTGTACCGGGAATGAATGATTTGGTAATCATGTTGATTACCCTGTCAAGGTGCTCATTTATCGAAGTTTTATTGGGACTGTCAAAATAGGCAAGGTGCTCATCGAGAATAGACAGATCGCCGGTTGCCCTGATATAATTGCTCAGTGCGATGATACACCAGTAAACCACATCACCGTGCGCATCATGGGCACGTATTTCGCGATAGCTGTCGAACATCCACCACTGCGGCCAGCTCCCATCGCTATGCTGGTTTTCGAAGATGGTACACAGTACTTTTCTCGCTTCATCGTATTTTTCGAGGGAAAGCAACAGTTCAATTGGCCCTTGCGAAACATCACGTGTGCCCCAGGCTGCACCGCCAAACTGCTCCAGACCATATGGGGTAAGAAAATGTGTAAGAGCATTCATTCCATACCAGGGAAGAATTTCACGAATAGCCCTGATGTGTTTATCTTCACTTTCAATACTAAGCTGCAAAGACATTTGCTTCCATGCTTCTTCAGCATCTTTAACGTCGGAAATCCATTGCTGATCGGGATTTTTAAATTTTATCGGCTTCGTTTTCGTAACGACTTCACCCAGGAAACTCATACAGAATTCAATGGTCTCTTCAGTTTCAATTTTAAAGACAAAATCTTCACAATGGCTTTTTGTTTCAAAAAATTCTTGCTTGTTTACATTAAATTTGCAGTTGATATTTTCTGTTTGAAGAATTATCCTGAACTGCGGATTATCAAATTTTTTAGCAATCGGGCTACCATTATCCGCAACAGCAATAAATTCGCCGGGCTTTTCACCAGCGCTGACGTTCCAGCAATTGGTCTGATCAAAGTGATGAGCTATTGTAAGGCTAACCGGTTGACCTTTCAACACTTTGAAGTCCATATTGACCTGCGGAGCTTGCTTAGATGTCCAGGTTCGAACCTGAAATATCTGATTTTTAAATTTGTAAATCCAGCGACAATGATTCAATCCCATTTCAAAAGCCGACGGAACACCAAGCAGGAAAGTTTTGCCATTACTCCGGACAAAAATCCGCTGGCCGCTTTCCGGAGACAGATTAAACTGGCTGGTAAAAATAGAAAGAAGGCTGTTGAAATTTGTGTTACCTTGTGTAAGGTGAGAATTGAAAACTCCTGACATGTATGCAGTAGTAGAAATTATGGATTCGTCGGGAGTGTAACCTGCCTGCGCCTGCATAATGTGACCATGAGGCCGGTCGGCCATCAACTCCTTTGCTTTTAGTACAACATGATTGTAATTCCCGCAAAAAAAGGAAAGCAGTCTGTTATTCTTTGTTTCTTTGTTACGAAATCCAGTCCCAAAAAATTCAGTGATTTCGGCATTAGTCAAATCTTCAGCCGGAAGAAAAGGTGAATCATTAAAAATGTTGGTAACCGGTAATTTCCAATCTTGCTCATTCGGAAATCTATTAAACTCTTCAAAACCTGAAAACAACTCCGGGATGAGTTTTAGGTCTTCTTCAGAAGTTACCTCTGGGTGATCAGCCTGATAATGAGCAAGAAAAAATGAAGTATGCTCTTGACCAGAATTCAGCATAAAAAATTTCTCCCGCAGAGCTACCACTGATGATTCACCCGCATACTCTCCCGGTAAATTGTCGTGGAGCAAAGTTTCAGGAATACCTGTTGCACGAAAAGTCTTACCATAAAACAGCATTCCGTCAGTAGTTCCGTCAGCAGCACCATTTTTGCAGGCAAGCATCAGCCAGGGATGACCGGTTACCTCCCGGTTATTTTGCCGACAGCAGACTACTGCACCAAAATTTTCATCCCACAATATTCTTCGTTCCAGGTACTGGCTTACATAGTATTCATTGATCAGCCCGGCATTCACTTCTTTAAGCCCAACATCCTGTACATAAATAAAATCCAGCTCGGCAGCTTCAGCAGTATTATTGGTTAAATCTACCCTAAACTGCCAATTATCTTTTGAAAGTCTGATTGTTAACAGGTACTCCAACCCTTCCCAGCTGCCTTTTAAAAAGAAAGCATCCCCGTTAATCTGAAATTTTTTTCCTTTCCCCGGACCAAGCAATCCAAAAAACTTTAAGGGTTGATTTTTTTTTCTTAAGTAGATGTTGATTCCAGGCTTTTGATATGCGTTGGCAGCTTTTAGGCTGACCCTGATCTGACCGGCTTCAATGCTTCTGATGGAAGCATTATTCAGGAATTCTACTGACATTCCGGAAGAACTTTTGATAATCATTTATATCAAATTTAGAGTGATTGTCATTTCCTTTTTATGCTGATGTGGATAATTTACTAAAACCACATTGTTTATCCTCTTCATTCCGAGTGGGTTTCCATTAATGTATGCGCAAAGGATAGTGTGAGGATTTTCACTTTCGAATGCTAACTCCCCTTCTAAATCACGATCTCCGAAAAGGACAATTTTCAGCAGTTTGTTTTCCAAGGTAATTTGAAGCAAATCTGATGTAGAGTGAAGAATTTTCAATTCTTTGGTTACAGGCATACAAACCGGAGTCAGAATGGCATACAGAGGTGGCAATATGATTTCATTACCGGCAAAAGGAATGGGAACAGGATTTTTAGTAACTGGATGCAGGTATGAAATTTTAGCTGTTTGCTCTTCATTGTAATAATTACCTATAAACAACATAGCCGATTCGTCTTTCGTAAAACGCTCTCTCACAGTAACATTATCGTTGGACGAAATCACATTCCTCAGTTTTGCCCCTGAACGATTTAACAGCGCCTGGTAAACAGGTTTGTGACCTTCGGTGTCGAACCCCATCCAGGTCCCAAGGTGTAAAACTTTCCCTTTCCCAAGTTTCTTTTCAAATCCACAGATATTTCCACTTAATGTACGGGCAATAACATCAGCGCCTGCAAGCTGCTTTTCGTTATAAATCACCTGTGGATTAGCACACTTAACGTCATTCATGCCAAGTACATCAATCAATGGTGAATCTATGGTTTCTACTCCGGCAGGTTCTATTTTGAGAGCATCCCTTATAAAAGAGCAGGGATTTTGTGAAAGTTCACGATCGGGGAGGTAAGGGAAAATTACCACATTGCCACCTGATTTTGTATAATCCACAATGGTTTGCTGATCTTTTGCATTCATTTCATCTGTAGTAAAAGCCCAAACCTGACTGTATTTTGCTAATTCTTCAGATGAAACTTTACTCAGGTCGGCCATATCATAATCAATATTCAGGATTTGAAGCACCTTGAGCAGACCGTCGAAATAGGCTGCCCTTCGGATTGATGGTGCATTGAAGATCAGATTGCAGGCACCTTCCTCAGATCTTTCAAGCTCGGTGGCATAGTAAGGAGGATAGAAAAGCACACATACATCTGCTGTTCGTTTTGAATTAACAATGAGATGCTCACTGGTTTTTACAATTTGGTTCATTCGCTTCACCAGAAAAAACGCGCTTGATTTTTCAGCTTCAGGTGTAAGCGGGGTAAACCAATAGAAAGTTTCACCGGAGTAGCCTTTGCGTTTGGGATTCCTTCCCTGGGAAAACATATAATAGTTCCAGCCTGTAAGGCCATTGGATATACTTGCTTTGTAAAATAGCTCCATTTCACGAGGGTTGGTGACCACGTGATATTCCCGTGAACCGCTTTGAAATTCAGCAGCAAAAAGAGGTTTATTGCCCTGCATGGCACAGGTAATGTCGTTGATAATCCGGTCATCATGCATATTCCTATAGGAAAGGAATTCCGGAATATGATCCACCCCAAAAATGATGTTGCTTTTATCGTCAAACAAATCTTCATACATAGTAATATTAACCGGGAATTCATATCCATGACCGAAAATCCATCCTGGCAGATTATGATAGAAAGGAACAGTAACTCCGCGTTCTCTTACCATTTTAGAAAGCATCCGCAGATATTCACCATAATATGTTCGCCAGAAAAGGTGCCACTCATGATCCCGGCTGCGGTCACCCCGGGAAGCAAACGGGAGCCTGCCATCAGGGGGTAATTCAATTTCATCAAAGCCCTTATAATCTGTTCCCCAAAGGTGATTGATCTCATTTATTCTGTTAAATTTATTTTCAAGATAATGGATAAACCGCTCTTTCACGCCGCTTCCGTAGTCGGCCTGGTGGGCAAGCCATGAAAAAACGCCAATTTCGTTGCAAAGCTGCATCATTATGATTGAGCCTCCGTTTACAAGTTCGCTTTGTCGAATAACCGGCATAATCTGATTGTACCACTGGCTGACTTTTTCAAGAAATACCGGATGAAATAATTGAACACCATCACTTGCAACAACCTCACCTTTGCGATTGCGCATTTTCAGAATTTCGCCATATTTGCCGGTAAGCCAATCGGGCAGCCCGGCACCCCGAAATTCGGCAAGAATAAACGGACCGGGCTTCACAATACATTTCAGCCCATAATCCTTACACAGCTTCAACCATCCATTAAGATCACGTTCAGGATGAGATGTCCCATTAAAGTCAAAAACTCCTTCCTGGTCTTCATGCCAGGCCCACGGGACATATGTGCTCACCGCAGTTAATCCTGCTTCCACTGCGGCAGCAAGGTGTTTATCCCAGAGTTCACGTCTGATTCGAAAATAGTGGATTTCTCCTGATAGAAGAAAAATTTTTTGATTATCGAGAATAAAATTATTCTCTAATATTTTGAATATCATATAAATAAATCATTTTATTCATGAATCATGACAGTGTGTTCACGCTCCTTGTTCCTTAGTTGCAGGAGATTTTTAATTTCATGTGAACGGCTCTCGGTAAGGGTGTAGCGCAATATGAAGAAGATTGAAAAAAAACTAAGCAGCAAGGGCAACCCGATCTCCACAACACGCATCATTAGCAGAGTGTAGGGAGACTGAATGGTAAGTCTGACGATATCATTTTCAATAACACTGATTTTTTGCTCCAACTGTTCCGGAGAAAATGCCGGATCAAGTTTGCTAATTTTTTGATTAACGGTTTTGGCATATGCGATTAACTCCTTATTATGCAAAGCAGCTTTAGAATTTTTTACAGTTTTACTCTCCAGATGAGACAGTAAATCCTTTGATCGTTCTATTGAATTTTCAATTAATTCCTCAAAACTGGCTGTTTGCAATTCTCCCTCTTTTTTTGATATTATTGCACTGTTAAGCACCCTTATACTACCTTGCAGAGAATCTACCTTGGTTACCTGAATTTCGTCAAATTGCGTAAAAACAATGAGTGCTCCGGCAACAAAACTTGCCAGTGCTGTTCCCATTTTTATGAACCACCAGAAAACAGAGTAAAAACTTCCCTCGTTTCGCTTTCCTGTTTTCAGGTCATCTTCATCGCAAATGTCGCCAACCATCGATGATCCAAGAGTAAAAAAGAACAGCATGCCCATCGATAAAAGTATGGTTGGAATGATTATCAGGTAAGGGTACTCCGGATTGTAACAAAAGATTTTGGAAAACTGTGCAGCACTCATAAGTAAAATCGCGATGATCAGGGTTGTTCTTTTCCCCAGTCTGGGACTAATAATATTCAGCGGGAAAACAGCCAGTACACCGGTTACAGCCCATACCGTTCCGTTGATACCAAGCAGATAGGCACCTGCTACTTTGTCTCCGCCAAAAATGTAGAAGATGGGAATATAGGAGCCCAGCAGGTTTACAAAATTGAATCCCATAGCCAGGGTAAAAATGGTGAGTGTAAGCATGATGAAATTACGATTGCCGGCAGTATGTTTCATATCTCTCCAGAAAGGAGTTTTTTCCTGTTTTTGTATTCTCACAAATCCTGGTTCTCTTAGTTTGTAAGTCCACCAAAATGAAAGCGGAATCAAAACAGCAGCAATCATCAGAGAAACATAACGCATCCCGTCGGCTTCGTTACCTCCGGTTCCTTTGAAAATTTCCATGTTGGCCAGAGCGAACAACCACGGAGTGCTCATTGCAAATAGATTCCCGACAAAGCTTTTTGCGCTGAATAACCGGGTGCGCTCATGGTAATCACTTGTGATTTCCATTCCGAGAGCTCCGTGAGGAATTTCGAAAATGGTACATGCCGTGTAAAAAAGCAACAATGAAAAAAGTATGTACCCCAGTTGAAAAGCCTGAAAGCCTGCCTCAGTGGGAAACCATTCTCGCACCAGTTCCCCTTTTGGAATCCACCACATCAACACAAATGTTAATGCAACCAAAATTCCGCCAACCAGCAAAAAAGGCCGGCGACGCCCCCAACGTGTACGTGCGTTGTCGGAGATATGACCAATCAAAGGATCGGAAACGGCATCCCACAAACGGGGAATGATCAGGATGACACCAAGCCAAAAGGCACTTAGACCAAGACTGATATTTCCCATTAAACCGACCAGAATTCCGGCAATATTGAATAGTGCTATGGGTATAATTCCGCCAGCTCCGTAAGCAGCCAACTGTGAGAATTTCAACCGGTCTTTACTTATTGATCCCCGTCCCTGATCACTCATTTGAAATATTGAATTTGGTTTTTAATAAAAAATCATCACTTCAGCCGGGATTACTTTTACATTTATCTCTTTATTGCTGAATTCCTTAATATCAATTCCATTAACGGTAACTTTTGCCGGAGTTTTCAACTTGTTGAAATTCCTGATTTGAATTCCATTAACTGGTAAACTCAAATCGCCGTTAATGATGAAACGGTAAGAATCCTCCTCTTTTTTTATTGAGAAAGAAATATCGCCGTAATAAGTTGGAAGATTTCCCACAGATATTCCTTCCGGATAATCAATCCACTCCTGATAAAGTGCCGGTGCCAGAACAAGAGATTCATCATACTCATTTTCGTAAACAAACATGGAACGTACAGCATTGATGAAATCGCTTCCCACCCAGGTATGCGGCATATCACCGATGAATCCGGGATGAGACTTATCCTTCCAAACCACTTCGGCCCAGTGGTGCCAACCCTGCGGTCGCTGGTCATTCAGAAAAAAGTTAATCAGTTCATGTGCCCTCTCTGGTTGATCAAGTAGGATAAATGACCCGATAAGCCGGTTTTCGTAAGGTGTGTAGTTGATCCACCCAAGTTTCCCGTCTCTTCTTTCCTGAAAAAATTCATAATACTTCTCAAAAGTATTATAAACCTGTGGTTTAGGCAAATTTTTCAATTCGTTGCATGGGGTGAGTGCTATTGTTGTGCTTGTGGGGTCAAAGTCACCAAGTTCAACACATCCGGGAATAAAGTCAATATTTCGGGTTTTCATGGCCAGGTCAATGGATTGATAAAGGTTTTTCCTGAATTCATCCCTTATTCCTGTAATATTCTTTTCGTGACTGGTTTCACCCAATATTTTCTGTATTTCCACTGCATCTTTTAATCCTTTCATGATAAAAAAATTATCCCAATAAGAGTGCATGGGTTTTGCCGAATAACCTTCGTGGCTTATGGATTCCGGAACAATTCCGTAATATGCCCGGATACTGTCGTTACCATTTTTGAAAGCGTCAGTTGACCGCTCTGCAATGAGTGATTCAATGTATTCAACTGATTTCAACACACGTTGATTCATTGAACGGAGGAAAATCGTGTCGTGTGTAAAATTGAAATATTCCCTGATAAGGTAAATAAGCTGACCGTAGCTGTCATGCTCGGGCACCGGATCAGGACCACGAAAATCGACCACGCAGGGGACTTTGCCGTTTTCAAACTGATAACCGGCGTACCATTCGGTGAAATCTTTTACCTCTTCAACAATTCCTGACTTTAGAAGTGCCGAAGAAGTCAGCGAACCATCACGTATCCAGCTTCGCTCGTAGGATCGGGAGCCTGGCTGAATGCCAACATGATCTCTGTTAATCAGAATATAAAACAGATTTGCTTTGTAAGCCGCAAGAATTCTGTCTGCCGAAGGAGGCAGATTGAACCGGATATGACTGAGCCGTTGTTTCCACCAATCTGATGCCTGCAAAAAATCTTCAGCAACAGCATTTTTGGTCAGATTGATATGGAGATCATTGGTATGGTAGGGTACAACGATATAAAAATCGCGCTTTTCAGTCGGGTTTAAGCTTATGGAATATTTCACAAAACCTGTTGCCTGACGATTTTGGTCAACTGCGCTCTTGCTTTCATTAAGCATTCCTGATCGGATTAAATCGGTAATATTACCGTTATCCGATGTTGCAGCGACAAATAAATCATACTTTTCAGTGAAAAATACAACTTTATCATCCACAGCAATTTTCCCGGGATTTTCTTCCCTCAGGGAACTTATTCTGCCAGCACCACCACTCAAATTCAGGAATTGATAGTAAGGATTTACCTGATATGGTCTGATCAAAAGGTAGAGCTCAATTTCTTCATACTTATTGGAAAGATTTTCGATGGAATACCGGATGTTTAGTCTTGAATTTATATTAGCTTCTCCGGATGAAATGATTCTGGTTACAAATTTCAGGTTTTCAAACTCCCACACCACGGACGGCGAATAGTCAAGCTCTTGCGGGTTATCCTGAAGACTTAGAGATTGCGAGGATTTTACATTATTCCAGTTGTAAACTGTATTACCTCTTTTTATCATCGGTTCTATTGAAAACAACGCTTTATCCACTTCTATCATTCCATCGTTGTTGATCAAAGCTTCCTTTGAATCGTTATTCACTCCTGAAACTGTCCAGTAGCTTGCCTGCTCCAGAAAATAGCGCGGATAGTCACCTTTTGGAGAATTTTTGGCTACATAGATCAGAAAGTCGTTCATTGTCAATGTATTCTTCACTTCAAGAAATTTCAGTTCAGCTATGGCATAACCTTCTTCGTTATTCGCTTGTAATAAACTAATTTTCATGTATTTAGCTTCCGATTCAGGCATTCTGAGAAAGCTCGCATTAGTAAGATTTCCCGTAACTGTGTATACTTTTTCCCAATCTGTGCCATCGTCAGAAGTAAAAACTTCAAAATTCCTGGCTGATAATCCTTTAGACCATACAATATGAAGCCCGCCAAATTCTCTTCGCAAAGAAAAATCTACTATAATTTCCTGAGGCGAATTACTTTTGCCTTGCCAGAAAGTCTCAAGTTTCCCATCAATCATAAGATTCGGGGTTTTCTCTTTTTCAGACGATGATGCAATAAGAATTTCAGGCGGATAGCTTTGCAATTCTGCAGGGAGAGGTTCAAACTTCAGATCATCGATCCAAATGGTTCCTTTCCCACCCACAAAAGAAGCCACGGTAAATTCAATCCGGTCAATATTTTTCAGTTCATGATTTTCAGCCGGCCCCCAGGCAAAGCTGATGTGCCTCTTTTTTACACGAATTTTTTTCCAGTCACCAGGAAAATCATAATTCCTGTTGTTCACCCACCAAACATTATCTCCGGAACTATCAATAAATTTGATTTCAAAATTATTTTCGGGTGATTGGGCCTTCAGATAAAATGTAAATTCAAAATTTTCAGGTAAATCCATTGGAAAAAATTTCTGGATTCCGCCGTAACCGGTCCCTTTACTGAAATCATAATCGAACCTGACTGCATCGCCTGTCAATCCTTTGTCGATGGATAAGCTGAGATTTACGCCATCAGATTGAATAAACTCCCAGCCATTTTTTGTTTCAAAATCATCCAACGTAAGTATTTGAGCAACCGCCGGGTTAATAACGGATAAAATAATTCCAAAAACTATAAAAAATTTAGATATATAATTCATTATCAATATGATATATTAAATACTCAATCGATTAACAGTTGCTTAGTGCAGATACTCGTATCCCAATTTTTTTAGTCCATTCTGAATAACCGGGTCTTTCATCACATAATTCCAAACCAGACCGGTTCTGAAATTTTCGATCATGATCATCATCGGTCCTTGGTCAATGCCTATGTAATCATTGTTTACCCATTTAGCTGTCATGTTAAAAGAATCCAGGAAACCATATTTTCCCCAGATGCTATCACCATGCACTTCAATAAAATACCTTGCAGTAGGAATCACAATTTCTGGTGCGAAAGGTAAAGAGGAAAGAGGTCCATAAGGAGCAATAGTTCCATCGTCAAAATAGTTGTAATCAGGGCCAGCGGCACCTCTTCCGGCATAGCCAAAAAACTTTTTGTCCTCAAAATTATAGATTTCTCCGGGGCCATCACTTGCTGTAATTCCCCAGCACAATGAATCATAGCCAATCCATCCGTGTGGGTTATCAATAGCGTATAATTGCTGCACATAAGTGGCACGTCGTGAATTTTCAAAATAATCCATTCCTTTCTTTTTCATGTAAGTATCCACTAATCCCCTATAATCAATGAAAGCCTGAGAAAACTGGTGACCAAACAAAGGAGGAAAAGCTACATGGGAAAACCCTTCATAAGGTGTCATCCACTTATAAGTGGAGAGCCATGCGTTGTAGCTTCTTTCTACATTTTCCATACCAGTACCGGCAGCCAATACATAAAGAAAAAGGGCCTCGTTGTAACCGGTCCACCCCCAGTTATGCAAACCTCCTTCGGGTGTCCAACCCATAGAAATCGTGCAGGGATGTTTACTATCAGGAGCCATTTCAAAAAAATTCCAGTCCAGTCGGCTGAGTAATTTTCCGGCCAATAACCTGATTTGTGTCTCAATATGGTCATCCCGGTTGAAATAATTCCTGGCAAAGATAATTCCCATCATCAACAGACCTGTGTCAATAGTGGAAAGTTCGCAACCCCACTCACGCAAACCGGTATCCATTCGTAGAAAATGGTAATAAAAACCTTTATAACCGACGGCCAGCGAATCATTGCTTTGCTCAGAATTCATGAAAAAGTTGAGCATGTTGAGTATAATCTTTGCAGCTTCGTCACGGGGAATCCAGTTACGTTCCACACCAATTGCAAAGCATGGTATGGCAAAACCGGTAGAGGCAATGCTGGAAGGTGCCCACGCGGCAGCTCGGTCTTTAACAATTCCCCATTCAGGATGATGCTCATTCAGAAAATACCCAAATGTGACCCGTTGAATGGAATCGAGCATCATTTCGTCAGTCCGGGTAATCGGGTACCCAACTTTACCTTTCGAATGATAGATGATTTCTTCGGGTTGTTCGCAGGATAAAAAAAACAGGGCAGCAATTAATACTAAAATATTGATTTTCATCATAATTTTATTCGGTGAAACCTTAATATTTTTAAGCTTAATGTGTTTTAGAACTAAGAAAAATAAATATTTGTCCCGGATCATGAATTTTCAACGACAACCCAGTTACATACATAACCTGTCAATTTGAAAATCCCAATTTTATCATTGCTTCCTGCACTTCCGGCGCTGACATAAACAATTCCCAACATAAGCCCGAACGACCATTTTCGATCATTACGATTATGGGTCCCTGATCGATAGCAAGATAAGAATTGGCCCACCAACCTTCACCCGGGTTAAAAGCATCGTAAAAACCATATTCACCCCAAAGCTTATCGCCAAGCACAAAGTAAAAATGCCGCATAGCCTTCATGGACTCCTCAGTTGCGAAAGGGAAGGAAGAAAGCGCTGCTGTGGGAGTAATTGTTCCGTTGTCTCGTCCGCTTACAGGCTCATGTACTTTGTAACCCTGAGGATCATCGCTGGCTGTAAGTCCCCAACAGTCTTCGCCATAACCAACATGCGCAAATGGATTGTTCAGACAATGCGCCATATTGATATGTGTATGGTTAACATTCTGAATCCAGTAGTTCGCATACATGTCATTAAGATTTACAGGGTTCAGACCAAGAAACGAATAATGTGCAAAAAAGAGCGGCCCGCCATAGTCGTATCCCACTGGCAACTGTATTCCATAAAAAGTCTTACCGTTGATAATACTGCCATTGTTTGCCCAGCCCTGATGGTAAACCTCCGGTTGAACAGTATATTGTCCGGGCATTGCCGCCATAAAATATGTAATTAACGCCTCATTGTAACCCCTGATCTGCATGTTCATGTCCCAGTTATAATTGGGTGACCAGTGCCAGTAAAGCACATTTTGCCCACTGCGGGTAAACCAATTCCATTCAATACTCTCCAGAAGGTTAGCTATTTTCGACTTCAATATTGATTCAATAGGAGTGTTTTCGTCAAGAAATTGTCTGACAGTAAGCAATCCGGCTGCCATAAATGAAGTTTCAACCAGGTCGGCGCCATCATCTTTGGTCCCGAAAGGAATTGTTCTCCCGGAAATTCCATTCATCCAATGCGGCCAGGCTCCATGAAACCGGTCAGCATCGGTCAGAAAATCTACGATCTTGTCGAGCCGCTCAACTCCTTCAGACCGTGAAATGAAATTGCGGTGGATACCGACCAGTATGGCCATCAAACCAAAACCGCTTCCGCCAATAGTTACATTATCTCCTGAGCTGTTGCGCTCGCGTGTAAGTCCGCTTACCGGGTGGGCAAAATCCCAAAAATATCGAAAAGTTTGGTATTGAACAAGGTCGAGTAATTCTTCATCATTGATAAGAGGCATTTTGTAGGATGGATCAAGTCCGGTTATGAACTGGTTGCTAAATCCGTTAAAAGTCAACCCGCTTGCGGAAACAAGCTGGGATGATATATAAAAAGTATATTTTCTGTAATAATCGAGATTGGTTTGATTGCTAACAGTTAGTGTTTTTTGATCCTCTGAAAAACTGTAATTCAATTGGCTGTAAGGGATCAGACTAAAAATCTGAGCAGGGTCCGAAACGGAAATTTCATCTGAAAAATGTATTTCAACAAAAAGGCTGTCAAAATCGATATTTTTGGGGGTTTGACCTGACTGAAAAGGCAAATCGTTAATAGAAATCTCAATGATTTTCAACTGACCGTTCTCAGTGATTATCTGATAATTCACACCTGAAAATGACTCTTTTTGAGCCCCTCTCAGTGCATTGCTGATTGTGATGGTATAATTTGATGCAAACTCAAGGTTGTTTGAGGGTGTTATTGTAACTTCTGTGGCATTGTTGGTAAAACTATAGCGCAACGGTTCGACAGCCTGGCTACTTTCATGCTGCATGGAAACTGCCGATTTGACTGAAGTTGTATCTAAAACACTGGAAAATGTGAAGGAAAAAGAAGCATCAACCGGAATATTTGCAGCTACAGTCCCAACATTAAGAAGAGCATTGTTTGCTTCTGCTCTGGTAAGTTGTAATACGCCATGATAAGTAATTACTTCCTCATCTTTGCATGAATACAAAAACATTGTCATAAGGAACAGCAAAACCGCCGGTTGAATTTTTAATCTCATATCGGGTTTCTATTAAAAATGAAGGGGGAAGGATGAACCTCCCCCCTCAATAATTAATTACAAGAATTATTTCTCTGATTCGTACATCAATGAAATCTCAGTAGGTGTCAACACTTTGTGGAAAAAGCGGATATCATCAAGCTGTCCTTTGAAATGATTAGCTTCCGGGAAATCATAGCCACCCCATGGCTCATTGTCCCACAATGTACCGCCGCGTGATTGGATAAAACCAAGAGCAAATTCATTGAGAACTTCAGGTGCTACTCCACGGTATTTCATTCCGGTTACGGTAAGTTTCGGGTCATCTTCCGGCCAAAGGTTAAAATCAAAGCTCTTCATTTTTTCACCATTGTAGTATAAGGTGCCTTTCTTAGCAGCCCCGTCGTAAGTATAGGTAATATGAAGCCAGTTATCTTTTAGCAAAGCAATCATATCTTCCTGTGGAATGCTTTTTGCAAAATCCCAACCCTGCCAGCCGCCATTCGAAGCATCCTGAGCATCAAACGGGAACCACATATCTTCTGAAACGCCTTCGCCATTTTCGAGTTCATAACTGATGGCAAATTTAGCTCCGTCATATGCACCGAAAATTTCAAACTGCAGTCCGTAATAAGCTCCGAGTCCCATAACAAAATGACCGTGGGTTATACCTTCCGACTGGGTTTTAACCCAAAATGACAAGGTAAAATTTTCAGTATTCACCAGCAAGTCACCATTAGGAATTTCGATGATACTGGTAGTACCATTAAATGTAGCAGCTTTGCCTGCAACAGCATTGCGTGAATCAGTATAGGTAATATCGACAATAGCACTGGCAGCCGGATCCCATGGTCCAATCTGGTCATCGGCATTGTCTTCGAAGTTCCAGTGAGCAATAGCTCCGGCAGGAACGAAAGTGCCAACAGTGGTAAAGTTTCTGCTAATAGCTGTCAGATACTTATCTTCGGTAGATTTAATATCTGCAGTCATCATCAGTTTGTAAAGCGCACCGTTACTCAGGGTTTGTTCAGGTACAATGGTAATAGTTTTCCCTGCAACTGTGATTGTCAGCGGAATATTAGCATTGTCATAATCCTGGGTAAGAGTGATAGTATTGGCATTGGCAGATGCAGGATCTACATCTGTGCTGAATGTTGCTACAATGGTCGGAGTAACGGGTACATCATTCGGTGAAGTCGCCGCATTAAGATCTATGTCACCGGATACCATTGAGGTTAACACCAGTTCAACCGGGTCGTCGTCCTTACAACTGTTGAGGGTGATTGCAAACATGGCTAAAACAGCCATAAAACCTAAAAACACTTTTCTACTTTTCATAAAATTAAAAATTTAGTTAAACAATAAAGAAAGATTAAATTAATTCCAATTTGGATTTTGTAATAAAGTTCCCTGTGAAATATCAATTTCGTTTTGAGGAATTGGAAGCAGTTCGTGTTGACCCGGCTGAAATCCCAGAGGACCAAGCACTTCAGGAGCTTTTCCGGTTCTTACCAAATCCCAGAAACGATGACCTTCCAAAGCAAGTTCATGACGACGTTCAAGCAGGATCAGATTACGCAACAGATTTTGGTCAGTCTCCGTGATATCGGGTAAAATATCGGGATTTCCGCCCCGCGCACGTTCTCTTACCCGGTTGAGATAAATATGAGCCTGATCCGGTTTACCGTTTTCGTTTAATGCTTCAGCAGCCATTAAAAGCACGTCAGCAAACCTTATCAAGCGGCGATTATGGCCAAACTGCGTATTGGTAGATGTTCCTGGAATCCACACTTTTTGGTTATAGCATTCTACTTCAATAATATTGCCATCGTCATCATAAGTAATATCAGGAGTGGTGCCATCACCAAGGATTTCGATTCCATCAAGCACATCTCCCAGATCAATGATCGTTGCATCACGCCTTGGATCATTTTCATCAAACGAATACCGTAAGTCCAGACTAGGTCTGTTAAATCCCCAGCCACGGTTTGGTGTACCTCTTACACCCTGTGTGTTTGCATATTGGTTTCCTACAGCTCCCTCTGTTTCCATTGCTCCTATTTCAAAAACAGATTCAACGCCGTGTTCACCATATTTGCTGTTGGCATTTGCGAAATCAGACTCCAGGTCATACTCCGATGAGTTGATAACTTCGAGTAACAGCGTTTCGGCATTGGTAAAATCACCTTTTGCAGTTTCACGACGAAAAAGATATACCTTGGCAAGCAGAGACTTTGCAGCTCCCAATGTAGCCCGCCCCAGGTCAGCAGATCCGTATTGACTTTTTTCCGGAAGATAATTGATAGCTAAAGTAAGATCAGAAACGATCAGGTCATAAACAGCAGATACCTCAGCCCGTTCAAGCTTCAATGGAGGAGTAGTTGTAGTAACAATAGGAACACCTCCCCATGCACGAACAAGATCAAAATAAAATAACCCCCGTAAAAAAGATGCTTCGGCAATATAGCGATTTTTTAATGTTTCATCCATTTGGATTAACGGGACTTTTTCAATAACCACGTTAGCTCGTTTAATTCCTTGATAAAGGGTGGCCCACCAACGATCCAAACCATCCTGTGTTGGTGTGATGGTGAAATTGTCATAAGGTCCCAGTGTATTTAACTGATCATTTGGATTGCTCCCTTTGTGTGTATCGTCTGACATAATATCCAGAATAGGGTAACCACCTGAGTGATAATACCATGACCGTAGTGAAGCATAAATTGCATTGGTCGACAACAGAGCATCAGCTGCAGAAGTAGGGAAAGCCTCCTGAGTAAGTTCTCCCTGAGGTTTTACATCAAGAAAATCTTCGCATGCAGTTAGTACAAAAGCGAAAATTATTATAATTGATTTAATATATTTTGCCATGATTTAATAGTTTAAAAAGTTACGTTTAAACCAACTGAATAAACTGCTGAAATGGGATACACGCCGTAATCAATACCGTTTGAAAGAACGTCATAACTTCCGATTTCTGGTGTGTAACCGGTCCATTTCGTAAGCGTTAAAATGTTAGAGCCTTTCATGTAAAATCTGATATTCGCTAACCTGAGACTTTCGCTTACTTTCTGCGGTAAAGTGTATCCGACGATGATATTTCTTACACGCAGATATGATCCGTTATAAATAAACCGGTCAGAAGGTGTATAGTTGTAGCCTCCGAATGAAGCCCTTGGCTCTGTGTTGCCGGTCCCTTCCCCTGTCCAGCGATCCCAAACGTGACGTTCAAAATTGTACGGGTCAGGCCGTACTACATCTTTTCCATTAAAGATCTTATTACCAGTTTGCCCTTGTAAATCCAGGGCAAAGTCAAAATTCTTGTAAGCCAGATCAACGTTGATTCCGAAAATGAATTTAGGAATTGGTGAACCAAGGTAAGTCCGGTCCAAACCATTGATTTTACCATCTTTGTTGACATCAACAAATCTGAGGTCACCAACTTCGGCGAGCGATGAATGCGGATAAGCATCCAACTCTTCCAGGTTTTGAAAAACTCCGTCAGTTACATAACCGTAAAATGCGCCGATTGGCAATCCGACTTTGCTTAGCGTTACCTGCTGACCATTAGCAAGACCACCACCGATCAGGGTAGAGTCGATGCCGCTGTTTCCACCGATGCTGAGGACTTCGTTATGAAGGAATGTTCCAAGTAATCCTACTCCGTAACTGAAATCACCGAGTTTCTCCCGCCATCTGATATTCATTTCAACTCCGCTGTTCAGGACAGATGCGGCATTGTAACGAACTTTCTGCCCCTGACCGTTACCCAAATGACCCGGAGTTGACAGCTCAACAAGAATATCATCGGTCGTTTTGTGAAAATAATCAAACTCGCTGATTAGTCTGTTGTTGAGAAATCCGATTTCGAGCCCGATGTCAGTTTGAGTAGTAGTTTCCCATTTCAGATCGGGATTTCCGCTCGTGCCATAAGATGCTGCAGGATAAGGGGCATCAGGATAAGAAAAAATAGCCTGTAGGCTTGACTGAACTCGTGCAAACCGGTCGAAATATGAAATTTTTTCATTCCCGATTTTACCCCAACTTGCCCGAATTTTCAAAGTAGAAATAAAATCAACATTTCTCATAAATTCTTCATTTCCGGCATTCCATCCAAGTGCAAAAGAAGGGAAATTTGAATAACGATTCTCACTGCTGAATTTGGAAGAACCATCACGGCGGAAGGTAGCAGTGAGAATGTATTTGTCATTATAGGTGTAATTCGCTCTGAAGAGCAAAGAAGCCATATTGTAATAGTACCCGGGATTTACTCCGTTGTATATATTCTGGATCATATTGATATTGTTTCCTTCATCGTAAATGTATGAAGGCAAAACATACCAAAAGTCACTCTCATTGCGGATTACATTCTGACCAGCGAGACGGAATTCTTCTGACCGAAGTTTTTGCATGGTAAAACCTGCAACTCCTTCTATACGATGAATGCCAAACTGTTTCGAATAATTCACAGTGTTTTCCCAAAGCCAGGTCAGATTGTCGGAAGTTCCCTTGCTGATGTCACTGAATTCGTTGTATTGCTGCGATTGTGTACCATCTGGATTAAGCACAGCATAAGACGGGGTGAAGGATTCCGATTTGTTGTACGAACCATCAATACCAAAACTGCTTTTTAAGAGAAAATCGCCCAGATCAGCCTCGGCGTAAAGATTACCGACACCACGTAAACCTTTCACAAAATTGTTGGAATACTCAAGATCGGCCAATGGGTTCCCAACATTGTATACGACTCCAAAACTACCATCTGTATAATACGGGTCAAGCAATGGCTGAGCCCTGTAAACAGAATAGGTTACATTAGGTGCAATTTGCTGATTGTAAGGAGCAATAGTGAGATTACTCCCGATTCTGACATGTTCGTCAAGATGAAAAGTATTATTCAGTTTTAGTGAAATTCTTTCATAGTCAGATTTTGGAACGATGCCCTCCTGTTTAAAATAACCGAGGCCAAAGTAATAATCCATCATTTCAGAGGCTCCTGCCACTGAAAACTGATGGCTTTGCATCAACGCATTCTGAAAAACAAGATCCTGCCAATCAGTGTTTGGAACAACATCGACATTGTTGTAAGAACCAGGTTTTATTTCATTGGATATAATTGCAAACTCTTTTCCGTTTAACAGGTCTATTTTTTTTGCAAGCGATTGCAGACCTACCTCAGTTGAAAAATTAATTACCGGTTTGGTCATATCCGATTTACCCTTATTTGTCTGAATAATAATGACTCCGTTTGCTCCTCTTGAACCGTAAATCGCTGTAGCTGAAGCATCTTTCAGCACCTCCATAGATGCAATATCAGCATTATTTAAAAATGTGATATCACTTAATATCATTCCATCTACCACATAGATTGGTTCGGAGTCGTTAAATGTTCCAACACCTCTGATCCTAACGGAGACTCCCGCACCGGGAGTTCCACTGGTAGTAGTTACCTGAACGCCTGTTGCGCGACCCTGTAATGCCTGCACCGGATTGGAGGCTGTTGTTTTTAGGATGTCTTCCTGCTTCAATGAGCTTACTGATCCTGTAAGATCACTTTTTCGTACAGTTCCGTATCCTATCACAACCAGCTCTTCAAGCATGTACTGCGCTTCATTAAGCGTCACTTCATAAAAATTTTCTGCAGTCAGTTCAATAGTTTTTTCATCATAACCGGTAAATGAAAAAACCAATATTCTGTCTTCCGGCAGTACTTCAAATGTAAAATTCCCGTCAATATCTGTTGCTGTTCCTCTAATTGTTCCCTGAGAAACAATATTTACTCCGGGAAGTGTTTCACCTGTACTTGCTGAGGTAACTCTTCCCTGAATTACCCTTTGAGAGAAGGCCGGTGAAGACATAAATATCATCAAAATCAGGGCAAACCATCCTGCTTTTGGTCTGATTCCAAGTAAAAGTTTTGCCATAATTAATGAGTTAAGTAATTAAAAAAAGTTTTGGTCAAATATATGATTTTCTGAACTAATAAACCAATAATTCGTTAAGAAGTTTTCGCTTTGAAATCCAAAATTAAAGGTTAAAACAATGCTATAAGAAAACCTTACCTCAAAACAAATACAACAAGCTTTTTTTACCTCTTCAAAAGCTACAATAATACCTCATCAAAAAATATTTAATGTTCATATTTAATTGATTAATTGATTTTTAACTATTCATATTTCTTATAAAAAAGTCTACAATTTTTCCTGCAAAAAAACAGAATAATGATTTTAGAAGTAACCCAGCGAAAAAGAAATGGTGACTAAAAATGAATTATAAAATCTGTCAGGCTCTGGTCGGACTCAAGATTCAAACGCTTGCGCAACCGGTAACGCTTTTCCTCAACTCCCCGAATTGTAATATTGAGTAAAGGAGCAATTTCTTTTGAAGATAGGTTGATCCTAAGGTAAGCACATAGTCTAAGATCGCTGGATGTAAGATTGGGGTAATAGTTTTTTAGCCGTTGAAAAAAATTCTCATGAGCCTGATCAAATAATTGCTCAAAAATTTGCCAGTCATGATCCTGTGAAATATTTCTTTCGATCAGACGGTGAAGACTTTCATAATATTTTGCAGGAAGTCTGTACCCTAATTCTGTCTTTTGTTGTTCTAACTCATCCTTAATTTCTATCAGGGCTTCATTTTTTCGAATAATAGCCAATGTATTTTTTGCCAGTTGCATATTTTTCATGGCAACCTCTGATTGCAGTTTTTCATTGTTTAATCTGATATTTTCAGCAATAGCCCAATCTTTTTGCCGGCGAATTTTTTCATTCTCCTTTAGCAATACAGCTTCTTGTTGCTTCCATTTTCGCTTTTTGTACAAAATTCGAAGGCCAGCAACTGTTGCAATAAATATCAGTACATAGAAAACAGATGCAACAATTGACAAAAACCAGGGACGCCTTATGATAAAGTTAACTGATGCCTCCGGAGTTACCATGCCCTTAGCAGTCAGTGTTTGCACCCTGAATGTGTAATATCCGGGCGGTAGCCGGGAGTAGAGAATCTGCGTTTTATCCGACCATTCACTCCATTTATCTTCAATTCCTTCCAGTTTGTATTGAAAATACTTTTTACAGCCAACTGTTTCAGCAGATGAAAATGAAACCCTGAAATTATTAAAATTACTATTGATCTGGAAACCTGTTAAATCAGACGGAATGCGTTTAAAATTAAAGTTATCTTCACTAAATAATATTTCTTTAATTTCAGGAGGATTCATTGTTTCATCCAATTCATCAAGTTTTTTAGTGTTAAGTAGCGCAAATCCTTCCTCAAGTCCAATGAGATGTAAACTGTCGTTAAGAGGTATTATATTTTCATAGTCCTGAACAAGTTCCAGGCCGAACATTTCAGGAATAAGCCTGTAGCGCAGATTAGCTTTATCCAGCCTGAGTTCAAACATTCCGATTGCTTTGCTTGTAATAAACCAATAAAAGCTGTTGCTGACGGGCACTATGGTTTTAGATTTTGTAAACTCCGACAACTGTCTGTTTAGTTCTGAAAATGTTACTATCTTTCCTTCATCAGCGCTCCATTGAAAAATTTCATTCCCACCAGGAATTAAAATTCTATTGCTGACTTTAAAAATCCTGTTAGTGGTTTTTGTAAATCCTTCTGCAGGTCCTAATTTTTTACTGTTTTCCACAGTGCGGAAATCTGCTGATAATTGCAGCATATAAATTCCCGAAATAGTATGTCCGGCTATAAGATTTCCTAAATAATCCGTTTCCAAAAAACGGGCAGGAGCAACAAACCCTTTCAATATTTCCGATTGTTTCCAAAAACCATCATTTTTTTCAAAGAGTACCAGATTATTATAGGTGCTTTGTATGTAATAATCCTTTTCGAAAGTAGTCAATTTTGTGAGGTTATAACCACCATTTACATTACTTACTTTCAACATTTTATCCTTGTTAACAACAAATGTTCCATTGTTGGTACCACAATAGATCTGTCCGTCAATATTTTTCAAAAACCAAACCTGCCCTTGTGAATTTTCAAGCAGTGAAGGATAACCATGGCGATATCCATTTTGAAAATTAAAAGCATAAACACCCTGATTTGTGCCAACATACAACTTATCGTTCAGGGCACAGGCTGAATAAACTGCACCAAGCTCCATATCAGGATTATTATAAACCTCAACCGGTGAATTGAACCAGACATAATCCAATCCTTTGTCCATACATACCCACAAATTATCATCGATATCACCGTGTAAAGCAAGCACCGTATTGTTCTGAAGAGCATTTCCGGTATGCAGATGGTGTTTCACTTCTCCGTTTTTATTGACAACCAATACTCCTTTCAGCAATGTTCCAAACACATAATTGTCGTTCAGCATTATTCCATTATTAAGCTGATACGCCTTTAGCTCTTGATCTGCTTCTGAATTCCATGGTGAGAAGGCGCGATTAAAAAATGTATACAGACCCTGCGTGCTTGTACCTATTAAAAGAGAATCACCCTGAAACGGAAGAATAGCTTTAATTTCGGTACTACTAAAAATTTCACTTGAAGGTATCTTGACCAATTGACTATTAATCAATTCATTAAGTGGCCCGTTGATCTCCTGAGCAAAAAGACGGTTACCTGCTTTCAACAAAAAAAGTACCGGCCCCGGGATTGTTAATGCTGAAATAGACTGTCCGTCATAAACAAAGATATTTCCGAAACTCTGAAAGTACACTGCATTATTATGTTCGATAATCTTCCATATTTCGTCGTTGTTCAACTCAATATTTTGTAAAAGTGGGACTAAAGAATAATACTTCCAGTCGCCGAAGGTTTCTTGTTGCCAATAGCCAAATTCTTCAAACGAACCTGTGTAAACTCTTTCGCCAATGCATGCAACAGATCTGATGATAGTTTCAGCCGGTAATTTTAAAAGTTTTGTTTGCGCACCATCAAGTACAATCAATCCGGAATTGTTAGCAACAAAAACTTCCCCGGAGTTGTTGATACTGATTCCCCAATTCTGATTGCCTCCGCCATGAATTGATTTCCCATAACTCACCACCTGATATCTGCTTTGTGATTGTGATTCTGGGAATGCGAAAAAAAAGCAAATAACCGAAGCTAAAGTCAGGTTTAATAATGCCTGCTTTATTGAAAAGTCCTTGATTTGTTTATAGAAATCAGATGTTTGAATCAATCTTCAGTTTAAAAATGATTGCGTAAAAATAAGCAATTTTCACATGCTTTTAGCAATCTGGAATCTGATTCTAACCTGGAGTTTCATTTATGGTGCTGCTCAGATTAAAATAATGCAAAACAAAGCGTAAACTATATAGTGACAGTTGTAGTGTTGAAACTAATGACTAAAAACTGAATTCAGAAAATTAAACCATTTCCCGCGAAAACTGATTATTCACACTTTTTGTAAACGATAGCTGCCACACTCACATCATCGCCACCCATATTTAATGTGAGTCCGTAAGGTTTGTCTGACGGAATTTCTATCTGAGCATCGCCGGCTCTGCCGGTAAGCTGTTCCCAGATGGTTACGGCCTGGTGTACACCTGTACCTCCTGTAGGATGCCCCCAACCGATAAGTCCTCCTGTGGTATTAATCGGGATCATTCCATCGCGGGCAGTATTTCCTTTGTACACGAAATCGGCACCTTCGCCGGGTTTGGCAAAACCAAGTGCTTCCACTGCAAGAATTCCGGCAATAGAAAAGCAATCATGGGTTTCGATAGTAGCCAGGTCATGAATGGTTATGCCTGCGTTGGCCAGTGCCTTGTGAGCAGCATCTTTGACTGTTTCCATTACAGTGAGATCAGTAGGAACTTTTGTAAGGTCGCGCTCAGATGTGGCAAAACCAATAACTTCGACAGCATCTTTTTTGGATATTCCGCACCTTGTAAGTCCTTCTTCAGATAATACAACAATAGCAGAGGCTGCATCAGAAACTTTAGAACAGTCCAGAACATTGAGATGATCTACGAAATTCTTACCATTTGGTTCCATTTTGTAACTTGTACCCTCAGGATCGGGGTTTGTATTATGAAACTCCTGTGCAGTAGGGCATAGCCTGGCATTTTCTATAGCATTACGGTACCATCTGGCAAATCCTTTTCGGGTATAATCTTTCCCATATTTTTCATAATAAGCACCTGCTCTGTCGCTGAACTGACCAGGAAAGAAATAAGCATGACCGTTTTTTCGTCTTCCGAACCAACCTGCACCGGCAAGCACATCAGCACCATAAATCGCTTTCATAGTATTCTGCACTTCCACACCTATTGTTAAAATAGTGTCAGCACCAGCCAGAATATTTTTAATTCCCGTTACTAAAGCCATACCGCCTGAAGCACAAGCTGCCTCAACACGAATACTTGGTTTAAATTTCAGTCCGGGATCAACCATTGGGATAAATCCAGCAAGGTGTCCCTGTTTGTTGAATCGTGCCGCCATAAAATTCCCGATAACACTTTCATCCACATTTGCTGCTCCGCCAATT
>RZYY01000408.1 GCA_009930115.1 Sphingobacteriia bacterium
ACTCTGGACGGATCAGGAAATGACCCTGATATCACGAATAATACTTCCTCAGTTATTTTAAATCCAACCACACCTTTTAACACTGATCTTGCTGTTCAGATCCATTCAGGAACAAAAAATATTAAATCAGAAGAAAATATTATTTATACAGTGATTGTGAGAAACAACGGGCCTGATCCTGCTTCCGCTGTTCAGATAGGAATTGATCTTGACCCTGCATTTGCATACAAAACCTTTTATTGCGATATGGGTTTGTTCAGTGCTGATAAAGGCATTTGGACCATTGGCAGTCTTGCACCCGGTGAATCGTGCACCATGCTCATAGAGGCTGTTTGCAGCGATTTTGAGGGGAATACCAGGACAAGTGCCCGGGTTGCAAGGATATTTGAAAAAGATATCAATGAAGACAACAGCAGTGATTCGGCAGATATAAAAGCCGGAACTCTGTATACTGTTAAATTTGTACCGGGGGAAAACGGAAATTTAAAAGGATTGCCTGTTCAGTCTGTTACTTCTTTATGCACTTGTTCTGAAGTTGCTGCAGTTCCTGATGAAGGCTATGTCTTTACAGGATGGACAGGTGATTATACAGGAACTGAAAATCCTCTTGCACTGACTAACGTAAGCAAAGACATGACAATAAATGCTTCTTTTGAATCTGCAGTCACAGCTGATTTTGATAAAGACGGCATTGCAGATGTAATAGAAAAGGGTCCATCAGGAACAACAGAAGAGTTTGACGGAAATTCAGACGGTATTGCTGACTGGAAACAGGCACAGACAGTTTCTCTTCATACGGGATTAAGCGGAGGTTATGCAACTATAAGCACTGGAGCAGGCAGGTTTTCTAATATAGAAGTTATAACTCCTGTTCAAGAAGACTCAGTACCTTCTGGCTATTTAATGTCCCATGGAATTTTTAATCTTAATCTTGAAAACATTGGTGAAAACTGCAGTGCCGAGATTTATTTCAATCTGCATGGAGAAACAAAAGCACCTGAAAAAGTTTTTGTCTATAATCCCAACGGCAGTGAATTATGGAAAGACTTATCATTTAACCCTGTTTCGGATTCAGTTTTTTCTGTTTCATTTCAGGATGGTGAAGAAGAAGATATGGATTCTCTGGTGAACGGAAAAATAATTCTCAGACTTGCTCCTGCATGGAAAGACAATAATTCAGACAGCAGCTCTTCCGGAGATTCTTTGGGATGTTTTATTAATAGTCTTATTAAAGATTTTTTTTGAATTGTTTATGGCCGTATTTGTCTTTGTACAATACGGCCTTTAAATTTTTCATTTGAATTAAAACAAAATTCTGATT
>RZYY01000409.1 GCA_009930115.1 Sphingobacteriia bacterium
GAAATAATGCGTTCCACGTCCGCAGGGGAGGAGGTCTTCAATAGATTTTGAATGAAAGTATTCTGTTCATAACCCCGAAGAGGTGATTTTAATATTTCAAAAGGAATGTAACTAACTTCGGTCGGGGGGGCATGGTGTTGTCGGATTGTCTTTGATTGTCCTTCAGGTTTTGAGAAATACCCGCAGGAAATTTCCCGGTCGCATCGCCCGTATTTTTCCGGGAGTAGCTCGCCGGTTTCGGTGTCAATGTACCGGACAAAAGTCCGATTTCCGCATCCAGGACAGGTGTACTTCTTTGAAGTCCTGTCCAATTCGAATTTAAAAAATTTCATAACTTTTTTGTAAGTAGGCCACGTTACCCGCTGCAATTTTTTCAGTGACAATGCCCGCAGCCTCAAGTCTTTTCCGGAAATTATTTTTGTTGACTGGCCTCATCCCTTCTTCAATACAAAACGCCCTATAGTCAAAATATAATTGCTTAATCAATTGGTAATCAGTTGGATGTGGGGTATATTCATTTTCCTGAAGGAATAACTTCACACTGTCAGACTGAATCTGATATTCAGAAAGCACTTTGTCTGTAAGGTCGCAATCGGTGATGTCACCTTGTTTAAGTAAGCGTTCCAGCCCTGACAATATCCAATTGAAGACGCCTGACAGTTCTGTTTTAATGATTTTACTTGCAAGGTGCTTATCCTGTTCTTTTTGTGGTATTGTGACCCCAAAAGGGATCAAAAGAAACCTTCGGAAAAATGCATGGGACTGTTCCACGTCACGGGGCAATTCATTG
The DNA here is from genome assembly GCA_009930115.1 of Sphingobacteriia bacterium. Taxonomy (GTDB): domain Bacteria; phylum Bacteroidota; class Bacteroidia; order Bacteroidales; family 4484-276; genus RZYY01. Next base: position 791 of record RZYY01000409.1, read on the forward strand.
CAATTGAATACCAACCTTGCATAATCGGATATTTGAAAGGGGCGTCCGTATGGATGCCTTGCTTCCACAGGTTCACCGGACACCAGACTTTTGAAATAGGAAGTTTCCATTTTCATGCTAATTTCACTTGCATAATTAACAATCCTGTTTTGGATCATTCCCCGGTAGTATCCGTTCACGTCGGTTAAACTTTGCAGGGTGTAAGTTGACACGTTTTCACTTCCCAAAAGCGCTGTGACCACGTCAAAAAATACGGATTTCCCGTTTGCACCCGTCCCGAATAGGATCAATGCTTTTTCCAATTTCAGGGTCGAATTTTTTACAAACAGATAACCCATGTATTCAGCAAGGACTTTTTGCGCTGACAACTCAGGAAGTACCCTGTCAAGGTATCTTTGAAATATCGGTGCTGTACCGTCCGGATCGTAATTGAAGGGAAGTTGATATGTCATGAAGTCCGACTGTCTGAAGGGTCGCAGCCTGTTTCCGCTTTCGGGGTCAAAGTCGAAGGTTCCATTTTTCAGGTTTATC
>RZYY01000410.1 GCA_009930115.1 Sphingobacteriia bacterium
GCGATACCATCGGTTGATGGATTTTCCGGTTGTTTTCAAAGCAATTTGACATTTCCTGTTACTTTTGCCAAAAACAATTTTAAACCAGTGAATTTCAAACTCACTTCCGAATTTATGCCAACCGGCGATCAGCCTGAGGCTATACGGCAGCTTGTGGACGGTTTACAGCGCGGCGATCCGGCACAGGTACTTCAGGGTGTAACCGGATCGGGCAAAACTTTTACCATCGCCAATGTGTTGAATAAATTGAACCGCCCGGCTCTGGTACTGAGTCATAACAAAACCCTTGCAGCACAGCTTTATGGTGAGTTTAAACAGTTTTTCCCTGAAAATGCTGTGGAATATTTTGTTTCCTATTATGATTATTATCAGCCTGAAGCTTTTATACCAAGCACCAACACCTATATTGAAAAAGACCTTTCGATCAACGACGAGATTGAAAAATTGCGCCTGAGCACTACATCGTCGCTATTGTCAGGACGCCGTGACATCATTGTGGTTTCTTCGGTAAGCTGTATTTATGGAATTGGCAATCCCGATGATTTTACCAATAATATTATCCGGCTGGAAGTAGGACAAACACTTCATCGCAACGATTTCCTCCTGAGTCTTGTAGGATCATTGTACTCGCGCAACGAAACCGAATTCCGACACGGAAATTTCAGGGTGAAAGGTGATGTCATTGATATTTTTCCGGCTTATGCTGATTTTGCCTATCGTTTGGTTACCTGGAACAATGCCATAGAAGAATTGCAAAGTTTTGATCCGGTGAATGGAAAAGTGCTGGAAGACTACCGTCAGATCATCATTTATCCTGCTAACATTTTTGTTACATCCAGGGAAAAAATGAAATCGGCCATCCTTGATATTCAACAGGATATGTTTCGTCAGGCGGAGTATTTCAGGGATAACGGCAAGCAGCTTGAAGCAAAACGGCTGGAAGATCGGGTGAACTACGACATTGAGATGATGCGCGAACTGGGCTATTGTTCGGGGATTGAAAATTATTCCCGCTATTTCGATGGCAGACGACCGGGGTCCAGACCTTTTTGCCTGCTTGACTATTTTCCTGATGATTTTGTGCTGGTAGTGGACGAAAGTCATGTAACAATACCCCAGATCAGAGCAATGCACGGGGGTGATCGTTCGCGCAAGCAAACCCTGGTTGAATATGGATTCAGACTACCTTCGGCATTGGACAACCGTCCGCTGAAGTTTGATGAGTTTGAAGCCATTACCGGTCAAACCATTTATGTAAGTGCTACTCCTGCCGAATACGAGCTGATGAGAAGCGAAGGCATTGTTGTTGAACAACTGATC
>RZYY01000411.1 GCA_009930115.1 Sphingobacteriia bacterium
GTCCGGGTGTGTGAATCACATATTTGGCAGGTAGCCGGAAACCTGGTGTAATCTTGGCTTCACCGGTTTGAGCCCCTTTGAGTTTTTTGCAGAATTCATGCAATTGTGGTCCGGCCGCACGATGAATGGCGCCATCAACGCCTCCACCGCCCAGCAGACTTGTATTTGCTGCATTTACAATGCATTCTGCTCCCAGTTTGGTGATGTCACCCTTTACTATTTCAATCATACTTCAAGAGTTAAAATAGTGTTATTGAGTCGGAAAATGATAAAATACAGATTTCTGCTTGTAAATTTAATAATAATTCTTTTACATTTGCACTCGCAAATAAATATTTAAAATAAACATTACTATGAATCAGGATCGTAAGACAAATTTAACACGTATTGGCGTATTCTACGACGGGAATTATTTTCTACATGTCAGCAATTACTACAATTACGTGCACAACCGTCAGAGCAGAATCAGCATTAGTGGACTTCACACATTCATTCGTCAGTACGTTGGTCAGGAAGAGGGCATTGACCCACAGTATTGTCAGATTGTCGATGCTCATTATTTCCGCAGCCGACCCGGCGCAAAAGAGGCCAGCATGAAAGGAAATCAGCTCTATTTTGATCGTCTTTTTGATGACATTCTCATGTCGGAAGGAATCACTACGCATTATTTTCCTGTCCGAACCGTTCAAGGCGTTAAAATGGAAAAAGGTATTGATGTATGGCTTGCCCTGGATGCCTATGATCTGAATCTGGCGCATCGTTTCGATGTCATGGTGCTTATTGCCAGTGATGGCGATTATGTTCCGCTTGTGCGAAAGGTAAATGCTCTTGGAACCAAAGTCATGCTTGTTAGCTGGGATTTTGAGTTTGTGGATGATTTCGGACAGCAGAAAATGACCCGTACCTCTCAGGATTTGCTTCGCGAAGTAACTTATCCGGTGGCTATGCACGACCTTATCGAAGATCCGGATTTCATATCCAATCCCACTATCAATGGATTGTTTGTCCCCAGATCTGAAAAGAAGGATTTTGACCTTTTTGAAAGTGAAGATTTTATTGAACTGCAGGGCGATGGCATTGAAAGAACTTCAAGCATTTTGTCGCTTAAGAATGGATATGGTTTCATCAAATATCCGCCCAATAACCTCTTTTTTCACTTCCATACACTTGTTGAAACAGACATGACTGAATTGAAACCCGGTGACGAGGTTATGTTCGAAATTGCCAAAAATGAAAAAGGTGAAGATGTGGCAGTAAAAGTGAAATTATTGAAAGACTAATTGTTTTTCATTTTTAATAATCCCTCGTTTGGTTTTAAAC
>RZYY01000412.1 GCA_009930115.1 Sphingobacteriia bacterium
CTTCCAGCCAGGGCGTTTTACCGTTGAACATGGCGGCAATGAAAGCGATGTCGTCGCCGGTTCCGGTGCCTAATTGTACAGAATAAAGACCGTTAACAACGTTAATAACTTTGGCCACCACACCTGACTCAGGCCAAAGTTGATTTCCATCAGATTCAGCATCGAACATGGCAAAAGTCATGGCCACGTTGTTCTGGGTGATGGCGTTGCCATTGTTGTCGAGCAGTTTGCCCTGCCAAGTGATAGCGGTTGGCTGAGCCATTGCATGGATACTGATTGCAACAAATGCCATTAAAATGATTATGTACTTCATAATTTTATTTTTAATATTTTGAATTTGATTAATTTTCAATTAGTTGTAAATTTTTATCCTGATCTTGAATTACAAAGTTTTGCAAAACCGGCAGGTGTAATTCGTTCGTTTTTACGAAAAGCGAATGTAAATGCCATGTGCGAAGAAAAACCTGACAACAGACCAATAGCTTTAAGACTCATTTCGTTAATTTTTCCCTGAAGGATAAGCTGCTTTGCGTATTTTATCCACCATTTATCCCTATATTCCCTGAAACAAGATTTTTCATCCTTAACAAAATAGTACGCAGGATGATGAGCCGGAATGTTTATAAGCACTGAAAGTTGCGTCAGGTTGAAGTCTTGTTGAAGATTAGGATGGTGCTCTGACATGCACATTTCAGTTTTATGAGCGATCAGGTCAAGATAGCTGGTTTCAAATTTTGAAGAAGCTGTTTTTTGTTTCGAAGCTTTGACTTCAGGAACTACAGCTAAATATTCGTGATGAATAGCTGTCATGGAAAACCGTGGTAAACCATAAAGAATATCAGAAAAGAAAAATGGAGAAAATAATAATCCGGCCAAACCAATTGCTGAAATCATCTGTAAGATGTTGAGCGTTCTGAATACTGTTATATTCCTGACTTCTAAGCTGATAACCATTTGCAGCGAATGGCTTAATAGAAAAATAAACAAAAATCCTAACAAAACCCATATCCATTTAATCTTAAATTGTTGCTTCCCCGGCACGGCAGATTCTCTTCCCTCACGGTTATACCGAAGCAGCAGATTTACTGACCATAGCAAATATCCAATGACCAGTGCCGGCCTGCTCAGATAAACAAACAAGGCAAAAACAGGCTGTTGTACCCACCCTGTTCCTGATTCGAAATTGTGCAGTGTCAAACCTGAATCAATGATCTGTTCAGTCATTTCAATTTTAAAAGACCACGGAGAAAAAATATATCTGGATGCTGCTGCAAAATAAATGAACATAGGCAGCAGATGCCATAAATCCCGCTTTCTTA
>RZYY01000413.1 GCA_009930115.1 Sphingobacteriia bacterium
GTCCTGGGCCAGTTTCACCTGGGTTTCCAGTTTTTTCAGCTGGGCCTGCAGGGGGGCATCGTTGATCTTTGCCAGAACGGTACCTTTTTTAACATAAGCACCTTCCGTGAATTAGATAGCGACAACTTTTCCGGAAGTTTCAAAAGTCAGGTTCACTTCTTCGGCCGGAAGGATATCCCCGGTGGTTACTGTATGGTCGGACATGACATGGGGTCTGAGTATTTCTGCGTTTACATGAAGTGCCTGCTGCCCGCCTCTTTGTCCGGGAACAGGTCCCGAATCATTTCCGGTCACCATTCGTTTCAGCACGGGAAAAAATATTATAAAGCCCAACACCAATAAGGTCAGGGCACCTACGATCCATCTTGTACGTTTTGACATAACTTGTCCTGTTAAAAAAAGATAAAAGTTTATCAAAGTTTAGACTTTGACAGACACAAATGGTTTAATACGTAAAGGAATTATTTTGAATAATTGTTGACGATTTTCAACATCATGGAAAAACTCAGGAAAACCAGCAGTGCATAAGCAAAACACAACAGAGCCAGCAACAGGGTACGGGTTTCCAGAAAAAACGGTGCGTGCAAGGCAAACGGAACGGCCAAAATCATTAGGGTTATGGAAATGATCAGCAAAACAAGGGCAAACACTTTTTTTGTAGTAAAATAAATCTTTCCGGCATTGTACCATTGCAATATAAGACACAGGATCAGACCAAATGCCAGGATCTGTATTACGTACATTTCCAGGTATATTCTGAAAAACAGGATCGCCACCGCTGCCAGCACTGCTACCAGGCCCAGGTAAAACAGGATCTTTACGGGTCTGCGGCTGTTTTCGCAATCGTTCGTTTTATTGATACCCCACACGATAAAACAAGCTTCCCCTCCCACTATGAACATGATGGAGAGCAAAGTTACCTGTAAAGCCGGGGTTGCCAATAACAAAATCAGACCGCCGGAAATTCCCAGCAGACCTCCAAGCAATGTGACATAAACAAGGCGTTTATCCGGGACATTCATTAGAAATGATTTTTTGAACTCAGCGAAATTAAATAAATTTTTAACAAGTTATTCACAATTCACTAAAAATCTTTATTTTTACTTTTACACATCCAAAAAACACGAGCAATGAAAATCACTTCTTTCAAAGATTTTGACACTTCTCCAAACCAGCACGGCGTGGATGCCCGTGTCATTTTCAATACAGAGGCCGTACAGGTAGTCCATATTTCCCTGGGTAAAGGCGAAGGCTTGAAATTGCATACTACTCCCATTGATGTTTTCTTCTATATACTGGAAGGCGAAGGATATCTT
>RZYY01000414.1 GCA_009930115.1 Sphingobacteriia bacterium
GCAGTAATTACATCGCACCCGCCCAGGTCGATGATTCCTGATGCGATTGGAAGATTTTTACACAAACTGTCATAAGTGTAATTGCCCGGATAAATGGTATCCTGCTCCAGGTTTTCATTGATTTTGTAAAGATAAATATCGGAGGTGGTTTGGTTGGGAAGTTGGTAGTTTGCATCTAAAATGTATTTTTTATCAAAGGTTTTTTCAAGGTAAATGTTACCGCCACTTGTTGTGTGTTCCCGTATTGTATAATTGTACACATTGCCGGCAGTATCTGCCACCAAATCACCTTTTGCAGAAATCTCACTATTTACATATCCTGCTGATAACAAGTATTTGTCATCCTCAATATGCGCTACTTCGTAGAGACAAGTTTCCAGAACTTCAGGTCCGAATTGATCATCATCCAGTATCTTGTAGCCAATCTGTTCTCCCTGGTTATTAAAAAACATTAACCATGCCTTTTTATCCATATTTCCATTTTCATTAATAAACCTGTGACGTCCCACGCCCATAAAAAGTGTATCGTTAATTGGAACAACTGTTTCGGCCCTACCCAGAAGAGAATCATTTATCCCAAATTCAACTATCCATTGTTCCTCAAAGACTTCATTGATAAAAATGAACATCGGTCGCTGATAAACATGGTAGGGATTGGGACTGTTGGGGTATGGAGAATAAACATTACCACATATCATATAAATATCTCCAAATTGGTGGATACTTGCTCCATACGGATCGCCATAATAAGGATGATTTTCGTGGGTGGCATATCCCTTTTTCCAGACTAGGTCCCCTTCCGGTGAAATCCGGAACAAAATAATTCTGTTGTTATTTGAAGGGTCATCCTCCGGCATAATTGCTAATCCCAACACATCACCATTGTCAAGAAATATGGCATCATTAAAGAATCCAAAATCGTAGCCATCAATGGCCAGCAGCCTGCACCATTGCAATTCACTACATGCATTGAGTTTTACAACGAAAGGGAACTCGTGTGGCTGATCCTGAAGCAAAAATCCGAAAACATACATGTTTCCGTTATTGTCAACAAGTAACTTGAAAATTGCTAACTGATCAGGAGAATAGCTGATGATTGGTTTATCCCACAAAAGTTGCCCGTTGATATCCGTTTTGATGAGCCATCCCTGGAAACCTTCGTTACCAGAAAATGTGTTTCCGGCAATAAGATAACCACGGTCGTAGTGTTCCAATATTCTTCCCTGGTAGTCATTCCGCCACGGTAAACCAATCAGGTTTTCCCATTTTTGGTAGTGAACGGAAAAGTCGAATTGTGACTCCCCGGTACCAC
>RZYY01000031.1 GCA_009930115.1 Sphingobacteriia bacterium
ATTCAGGGAGTTGGACTTTAAGGCGCCATCGCTGGATGATACTCAGGATCAAATCAACAATAATCTGCAAAGAGTTATTTAGGTAGAAAAAAGGATTGAAATGGAGTTGAAGGGATGAAAGGTTGAAGGGTTGAAGAGTTGAAAGGTTGAAGAGTTGAAGGGTTGAAAGGTTTAAGAGTTTAAAAGTTGAAGGGTTGAGGGATGCGTTGCGCAGAGTGTTGGGCGGTTGGCTGATTTTTTCAATTAGGGTATGCTGAGAAATTTCGGGAATGTTTAAGCTATGATAATTCAGTGCTACATAGCTGAAGCAAAAGCCACAGCCCCGGATGGACGGGGCAGGCGTGGCGAAATATTGGTAGAACAAAGGATTGAAATGAAATTCAACAGGTGCAGCCCCGAAAGACGGGACAGGCGCACCGTAATATTAACATTCTCTAAAAGTGTCTGTCAGACCGAATGCCTTTTGGAGTTTCTCAGCAGCTCCTAATTACTCCAGCGCTTCCTGCAACTTTTTCAGTTCAGCGGCTTTTTCAAGGTTCGACTTTTTTTCAAACGATACAATCAGGGTATTGACTAATCTCCGGATGATCGTAACATTGTCGCAGGGCAGAAAATATTTATTGTTTACCTCCAGGCCGATCTGACGAAGAAACAGGTCAACTTCCCTCTGTGTGAAAACTGCTCCTTTGTTTGCCGGATTAATATAGAACAAAATATTTCTTCTGTCCAGATTCCTGATTTTTTCGGGCATGTGATCAATATAGGTCAGTACGAAATTTTGCGGGAGATTTACTCCGAAAACGGGAACCTTAAGACTTTGTGAAACTATGATATAGAGAATCGCCAGGGATACCGGATTGCCTTTTTTGGTTTCAAGCAGCAGATTTAGCCAGGAATTTGCCGGAGAATCGACGTCAGCTTTGTTGAAAGTGAATGCATGTACTTCAAATAAAATATGATTGATAACCTTCACCTTTTCAAGGGGAGTGAGGTTGTCGTTAAGTTCGAGCCAGATGTCCTGAATGATCAGACCAATTTTGTTGGTAATTTCGGTATCATTCAGGTCGGGGTCATGAAAACGGCTTATGTGCAAAAAACCTGTAAGCAAATCCTGCTGCGGGGTCTGCTTCCATTTGATAAGGCTTTGAAAAACATTGTCGAACTGAATATCGTGGATAATATCTTCAATCCTTTTCTGGACATCACTATTATTGTAGGAAGTATCCCATGCGTTCTCAAGAAGTGGAACGGCTGAAACACCATACGAAAAAAGACGCTCTCTGATCCTGCTGAAAATTTCGGCATCAGGTTCGTCGAGTAAGCTGATCAGCGCATTCAGTTCATCGTTTATCATTTTTTCTTCCATCAGATAACTAAGGCTTCTGTATGAAAAACAAACCGGCGGACAAAATGTTTTACCGCAAGAGGTGCCATTTTATGAAATTAAGAAATGATAGGTACTGGTCAGTCTTTCGACAGGTTATCAATAATATCATCATCAACGAAATTAGGGAGTGTTAGTTTGAGCATCGGGTTTTCATTCATTGCCCGCCTGGCAGCAAAGACAGCTCCTTCGTTTCTTGCCCAGCTTCTGCGGGCAATGCCGTTGTTCACATCCCAGTAAAGCATCATTTTGAGGCGGCGGTCAGTATCCGGTGTTCCATCGAGCACCATCCCGAATCCGCCGTTGATGACTTCTCCCCATCCAACTCCGCCTCCGTTGTGCAGCGATACCCAGGTAGCACCTCTGAAAGCATCACCGATCACATTCTGCACTGCCATATCTGCTGTAAACTGAGAACCATCGTAAATGTTAGAGGTTTCCCTGAATGGAGAATCAGTGCCCGATACATCGTGATGATCCCGTCCAAGTACTACGGGCCCGGCGAGTTTGCCGTCATGCACTGCTTTGTTGAAAGCTTCGGCTATTTTGATGCGGCCTTCGGCATCTGCATAAAGGATACGTGCTTTGGAGCCAACCACGAGTTTATTTTTTCCTGCTTCTTTTATCCATTTGATATTATCCTGCATCTGCGTGGTAATTTCCGGTGGTGCTGTCAGGGCAATTTTTTCCATTACCTCAACTGCAATCTGGTCGGTAAGGTCCAGGTCTTCCTGTCTGCCGGAAGTGCAAACCCATCTGAACGGGCCGAAGCCATAATCAAAACACATCGGGCCCATAATATCCTGCACATACGAGGGATAACGAAAAGCTCCTTTTTCATCGAGGATATCAGCGCCGGCACGACTTGACTCAAGCAGAAAGGCATTTCCGTAATCGAAAAAGTACATCCCTTTGGCTGTCAGCTTGTTGATGGCAGCTACCTGACGACGCAGCGACTCACGCACTTTTTCCCTGAACAGAACAGGATTTTCGTTCATCATCCTGTTGGATTCTTCGAAGGTTAGTCCGGCCGGATAATAACCACCTGACCAGGGATTGTGCAATGAGGTCTGATCCGATCCCAGATCTGCAGTGATATCTTCTGAAACCAGTTTTTCCCAGAGGTCAACAATGTTACCTACATAAGCAATGGACACAGGTTTCTTTTGATCCCTTGCTTTGCGGATACGTTCCATCAGTTTGTCAGAATCGTAAAAAAGCTCATCTACCCAACCTTGTGAATGCCTTTTGGTAGCTGCCATCTCGTTGATTTCGGCGATTACACCCACTGCACCTGCAATCACTGCAGCTTTTGCCTGAGCACCCGACATGCCTCCAAGACCGGAGCTGATGAACAATTTTCCGGCAAGGCTTTCATTCTGCTTCCCTATTATTCTACCTGCATTCATCACGGTAATGGTAGTTCCGTGAACAATGCCCTGGGGTCCGATGTACATGTACGACCCGGCAGTCATTTGTCCGTACTGGGAAACACCAAGTGCATTGAACCGCTCGTAGTCGTCGGGTCTGGAGTAATTAGGAATCACCAAGCCATTGGTAACTACAACTCTCGGTGCATCTTTATGTGAGGGGAAAAGCCCTAATGGATGGCCGGAATACATTACCAGGGTTTGCTCGTCGGTCATGGTGGCCAGATATTGCATGGTCAGAAGGTATTGGGCCCAGTTCTGAAAAACAGCGCCATTTCCTCCATAGGTGATCAGTTCGTGCGGATGCTGGGCAACAACCGGATTAAGGTTGTTCTGTATCATGAGCATGATAGCTGCTGCCTGTTGCGACCGGGCCGGGTATTCACTGATGCTGCGGGCATACATTTTATACTTCGGACGAAAACGATACATGTAAATCCTGCCATACGTTTCCAGCTCATGCATGAATTCTGCCGACAGAATAGCATGATGCTTCCGGTCGAAATAACGCAAGGCATTACGCAGAGCAAGTTTTTTCTCTGCCGGATTTAAAATTTCCTTTCTGACAGGTGCATGCGAAACAGAAGTGTCACGTGCTGCCGGTTCGGGCAATATCTCAGGTATTCCCTGCAAAATTGCTTGTTGAAATTCAGTCATGTGAATTGTATTTTTTAGATTTGCTGCAAATTTACAATAAAGAGCGATTGTAATTGTTTGAAGTAACTGAAATGATCATAGTGCAGGATTTTGAAAACAGATAATTACATGATATATAATGAGATAGAAATTATCAATTTAGACTGTCTATAAATATGGGAAAATCCTTCCTAAAAAGTTCTCAGGATAAAAAAAATATTGACCTTTGCAACAAATTGTTTAACCTTTAACATTTATCAAAATGGCATACGTAATTTCTGAAGATTGTACTGCTTGCGGTACATGCATTGATGAATGCCCGGTTGAGGCCATCTCCGAAGGCGAAATCTACAAGATTGACCCGGATATTTGCACCGATTGTGGTGCCTGTGCCGATGTTTGTCCGGTAGAAGCCATTCATCCTGCATAGTAAGCAGGGAATACTTATTAAAATCAACAAAAAACCCGGTTATTCTGCCGGGTTTTTTTATGGCTAAAAGCAGCAAGCATTTTTTGGCGGTAATGATCAAAAAAATTTACATGTAAAAGAATCCTTTGACACTTCAAAGCCTGCAAAAAATGGGGCTGTCTCAAAAGTCTGGGTTTAACGCAAAGCGTTTAAAATCCATGGGACCGACGTTTGAAACAGCCTTTGTGATTTTAAAGTCATAAAAGATGATGTAAACCGAACCCGGTATTATTTTGCGTAACTGATGGCACGGGTTTCGCGAATCACTGTGATCTTGATCTGTCCCGGATAGGTCATCTCATCCTGAATTTTTTTGGAAAGATCGTATGCCAGCGTATTGGATTGTTCATCAGAAACATCTTCGGCAGCTACAATCACGCGGAGTTCTCTTCCGGCCTGGATAGCGTAGGTTTTAACTACACCAGGATAAGACATGGCGAGGTTTTCAAGATCTTTCAGCCGTTGAATATAGGCTTCTACCACTTCGCGACGGGCACCGGGACGAGCGCCTGAGATGGCATCGCAAACCTGAACAATGGGCGCCAGCAGGGTTTCCATTTCAGTTTCGTTGTGATGGGATCCGATGGCATTGCATATTTCAGGATGTTCCTTGTATTTTTCGGCCAGTTTCATTCCAAGCAATGCGTGGGGTAATTCCGATTCATTATCCGGCACTTTTCCAATATCGTGGAGCAAGCCGGCACGTTTTGCCTTTTTGGGATTCAAACCAAGCTCGGCTGCCATTGTAGCACACAGGTTGGCAACTTCGCGGGAGTGTTGCAGAAGGTTCTGACCATAAGAGGAGCGGTACTTCATTTTTCCGACCAGACGGATCAGTTCGGGATGCATACCATGAATGCCAAGATCAACGCAGGTGCGTTTTCCGGTTTCAATGATCTCTTGTTCGATCTGTGCTTTTGTTTTGCTTACTACTTCTTCGATGCGTGCAGGGTGAATACGACCATCGGTAACCAGCTTATGCAGCGACAGACGGGCAATTTCACGTCTTACAGGGTCAAAACCGGACAGGATGATGGCGTCCGGTGAATCATCAATGATGATTTCAATACCTGTGATTGCTTCAAGGGTTCTGATGTTACGACCTTCGCGGCCTATAATCCTGCCTTTGATTTCGTCGTTGTCGATATTAAAAACCGAAACTGTGTTTTCGATGGTGTTTTCGGCTGCAGTTCGCTGAATAGTTTCAACGACGATCTCTCTGGCTTTTTGATTTGCAGTTAGTTTTGCTTCATCCATAATATCCTGAATGTGGGCCATCGCCTCTGAACGCGCTTCATCTTTGAGGCTTTCAATAAGCTGTTTTTTGGCTTCTTCAGTAGTCAGCCCCGAAATGTTTTCGAGCTGTTCCAGTTGTTTGTTAATGGATTTGTCAAGTTCTTCCTGTTTCTTTTCGAGGATTTCGAGCTGTTGGTTAAGGTTTTTACGAATAAGCTCTACCTCTTTGTCTTTTTTGTTGTATTCTTCAAATCTTTGATTGAGTGTTACTTCTTTTTGCTTGAGCCGGGTTTCGTTTTTCAGGATGTTGGCGTTTCGTTCGTTAGCCATTTGTTCGTGTTCGGCTTTTAATTTCAGGAAATGTTCTTTAGCCTGAAGCATTTTTTCTTTTTTAAGTACTTCTGCTTTTTCCTGAGCTTCTTCAAGCACTTTCCTGCCTTTTTCTTCCAGCTTTTTTCGCAAAACTGTGGTGGAGAGAATCACCCCAAGGATGATTCCGGCAATTCCGCTAACTACACAAAATAGTATTTCCATTATAAGTTTAATTTAGGGTTAGCGACAATTGTGGAGGAAAAAAATCCCGCATTAATTACAATCGGAGTTCAGTAAACCCCAGCCTCTAAGGTAAGGGTTACCGCAGGTTTCAAACGTCCACTGTCCGTAATTTACGAAATCCCGTTAAGGATTGAGGCCTGTTCTACACCCGCTGAGATCGCCCTCAAAGTGTAAAATGTTGAGTTTACAAACATTAAGAGAATTAATGCGGGAATATTTTTAGTATCAATTTAATATGATGCTGTTTTTTTCAAAGAACGAAGTGTTGAACTTATTTCGTTGACAAACAATCGGTTAAAACCTCATTGATTTCATTTAGTTTTCCTGATAACTGGTTTTGCTGAAAACTGACCTGCCTGTCCAGTTCCATCGCTTTAATGGTGTTTTGCAAAACAACCATTGCAAGCAAATCCTGTTTGTCTTTAAAGTCATAGTTTTCAGCATATTTATTGATATTTTCGTTGATCCTTTTGCCTGCTGCTCTTACAAGCTCTTCCTGTTCCCTTTTAATGTTCAAACGATATTCTCTGTCAGCTATCCTTACTGTTATTAAAATGTTATCCATGAGGATTATCTGAAAATATTTCAATCATTCAAAAGACCGATACACCTGTCAACTTCCCGCAAAAGTTCGTTCAAGAGTAATTTTGCATTCGTTGATCCTTTCTCCTTCTCAATTGCCTTTGCAATTTTAATTATCTGATTTTTATATTGTAATTGTTTATGATTAAGTTTTAATTCGTTAAGTTCGTCAAACAACTGCTTGTTTTCACGTTTCAGCTCTTCATTTTCGTTTCTGATTTCATCAAAGCGGGCTGCCAAAGCTCTTGCCCTGTATTCTATTCCACTCACCAGGGTAATCAAATCGTCCATTTCCTGTGCCTTGATATTATCATAAACCTGACAAAGCTAATAAAATTTTGTTATGAATTAAAAAATGAGACAAAATATTTTTTCCTTCATCTGTTTTGTTTTGCTTCATTTTTTAAAATCTGATCGTAACACATTTATTTTCTTATTTTTACATAAGCAGTAAATGTTAGTATAACTAACAGATAAGTTGAATAAATGTTGGCTGAAGTTTTTCTTTTTTGCAAAATATTTAGTTTTGTTAAAACTTAATGACCATGCGAGAAGACTTTTTGCATTTTATCTGGAAGTTCCGTCTTTACACCAAAGAACTTTACACAACCGGCGGAGAAGAGCTGATTGTTATTCATCCGGGTCAACACAATGCTGATGCCGGTCCTGATTTTACTAACGCTCAGATACGGCTGGGGAAAACACGCTGGGCAGGGAATACCGAAATTCACGTGAAATCCTCCGAATGGTATGTTCACGGTCATCACACCGACAACGCTTATTCTAACATCATCCTGCATGTGGTGTATGAGCACGACCGCAGTGTTTACGATCGCAACGGCAGAGAAGTCCCCACACTCGAGCTGAAAGGTAAATTCAGTGAGTCGATCTTCCAGAAATATTTCTATTATCTCAACAATAAAAACTGGATTCCGTGTGAGAAAGACCTTCATTACCTGAGCATTGAAAAAGTGAACATTTGGCTGAACAGTCTGCTGATAGGCCGGATGGAGCGCAAAGCAGCTAATTTACGGTCACTTCTTGAGCACAATAAAAACAATTTTGAAGAAACGTTTTATCAGGTACTTGCCGGAAATTTTGGCTTTAAAATCAATGAACAGCCTTTCAGGATGCTGGCTGCTGTTTTGCCCTTGCAAATCCTGGGCAGGCACAAAAACAGCCTGATGCAGATCGAAGCACTGCTTTTTGGCTCGGCCGGCTTGCTCAATGCAGACTTTCAGGATGAATACCCGCGGGCATTGAAGAAAGAATTTGAATTTCTGAGAAATAAATATCAGCTTGTTCCTGTTCAGGGGCATCTATGGAAATTTATGCGCTTACGACCACCAAATTTTCCCACCATTCGCATCGCTCAGTTTGCTGCTTTGGTGCACAAGTCGCAGCGGCTTTTTATGAAGATCATTGAGACCGATGGCATTGCCGGACTTATTGAATTGTTCGATGTTGAGGCTTCCTCTTACTGGGACAATCACTTTGTGTTCGATAAACCATCCGAAGGGAGCACAAAAAAACTCGGCAAGGAGGCTATCCAAAACCTTTTGCTCAACACTGTTGTTCAAATGCTTTTTCTTTATAGTCTGGTGAAAGCTGATGAACGTTATCAGGAGAAAGCTGTTGAGTTTCTGATGCAGATCGAACCTGAGATCAATTCCATAATCAAGGGGTGGAAAGCTGTTGGAATTGATGCCAAAAATGCATTTGAAAGTCAGGCGCTGATTGAGTTGAAAAACAATTACTGCAATCAGAAAAAATGCCTGTCCTGCAGCATAGGTCTTGATTTGCTGAAAATGAATTCTTAGACTGGCTGAAACGAGTGTACCCCCGGAGATTATCATCCGGAACAGATAAATTTCAACTTTATTTTTTTTCTTCTCTCAGGATTTTTTTCACTTTTACCTGGTCGATAACCAGGCGACGCCGCAACAGGTCGAGATCGCGGAATCGCTTCTCGTCGCGTGTGTGAGCAATAAAAAACAGTCTGATTTTTTTACCGTAAATATCCTCGTTAAAATCGAAAATATGTACTTCGATGGTCAGATGGTGCTCGTTCAAAGTAGGGCGAATCCCGATGTTGCTCATGCCTTCGTAAATCTTTCCTTCAACTTCTACCAGCGAAGCATATACTCCGTAATAGGGGATAAGTTTTTCGGACTCATCCGGTTGAATATTGGCTGTCGGGAATCCGAGTGTGCGCCCGATCTGATTGCCGAGCACTACTGTCCCGCTGATCGAATAATGAAAACCAAGCAACTGGCTTACCAGTTTCATGTCTCCTTTTTTGATGGCGTCCCTTACACGGGTGCTGCTGACCGGCTGGTTGTCCATGCCTTTCATTTCCACCTGTTCGATGCTGAAACCATGCCTGCCTGCCATTTGCCTCAGAAAATGGATGTCGCCGCTGCGGTCTTTCCCAAACTGATGATCGTAACCAATAATTATTTTCACCGGTCTGAGCGGTTTGAAAATGTACTTTTGAAAAAATTCCTCAGAACTCAGCTGCGAAAACTCTTTGGTAAAATGAATGATGAACAGGTGATCAATCCCAAGTTGTTCAAAAAACCGGATTCGTTCATCCATTGAGAGAATGAGCCGAAGGGTGAAACCGGGCTGAACAACTTTTCGGGGATGGGGCTCAAAAGTGATGAGAACACTTTCGCCCTCTGCAGCTTTTGCTGATTCAATTACACTGGCAATCACCATTTGATGTCCAATATGAACACCATCAAATGTTCCGATGGTTACCACCGGATTTTTTATCTTTTCGAAATCTTTAACGTCCTTGTAAATTTTCACCGGTTATGCTCGAAAATCAATAATAAATTAACTACTGAACAACGGCAATATGCCTGTTTTATGTTATGACACCAGGCTGCAAATTTGAAGGAAAATGCAGATTTATCCGACAAAATGGTGTGAAATAAGAAACTCAGCAATCTGAACTGCATTGGTGGCAGCTCCTTTGCGCAAATTGTCACTTACAATCCATAAATTCAATCCGTTTGGCACCGAAAAATCTTTTCTGATCCGACCCACAAAAACAGCATCTTTGTTTTCGGCATAAAGCGGCATTGGATAAATGGACTGTTTTGGATCATCCTGAATGACAATTCCGGGCATTTCGGTCAAAAGACGAATTATTTCCCCGATTTCAAACGGTTGATAAAATTCAATATTGACTGATTCGGAATGCCCTCCGTACACTGGCACTCTTACAACGGTAGCCGTGATTTGTATGGATTCATCGCCGAGGATTTTACGGGTTTCATCCACCAGCTTTTGTTCTTCGGTAGTATAACCGTCATCCTGAAAACTACCTCCCTGCGGAATTACATTGAGGTCGATCGGATGAGGATAAAACTTTTCAACGGGCAGGTTGCTTATCTCGGCATCAAGCTGGTTTTTTCCTTTCATTCCTGATCCTGTTACCGACTGATAGGTTGAAACGACGACTCTTTTGATACGGAAATGATGGTGCAAGGGCGCCAGTGCAAGTACCATCTGTATCGTGGAACAGTTGGGATTGGCAATCAGCCGTTGCTCACGGCTAATGACGTGGCTGTTCACTTCGGGCACAACCAGCGGAATATCTTTGAAAAGACGCCATGCCGACGAATTGTCAATAACATAGCAACCCTGCCGGGCAAATTTACGCGCCCAGTTGCGCGAAGTTTCAGCCCCTGCCGAGAATAAAGCAATATCAGGCTGTGCCAGAAGTGCCTGATCCATCGTCACAACCGGATATGGCAAGTTGCCAACAGACATTAGCTTACCCGCTGATCTTTCGGATGCTGCCAGTATCAGATGTTCGTAAGCAACCTTACGCTCCTCAAGAACAGCAATCATTTTTCGGCCTACCATACCGGTTGCTCCAACAACAGCAATTTTCATGAATTTCAACTTTGAATTTTGGCAAAAGTACTACATTTACAATTTCATTTTTCACTATAAATCCTGCAGAAAATGAGGTTCAGGCTTACTCTACTTTTCCTGATGCCATTTTTTATTCTGGCTCAGGTAACCGACGACTTCAGCGATGGTGATTTTACTGCTGATCCTGTCTGGTCTGGCGATACTGATGATTTTATTGTTAACAGCAGTTTTCAGCTTCAGCTAAATGCTCCCGAAGCCGGTACATCGCATCTGGTAACCGCATTCGATATGAGTGGCGAAAAAGAATGGCGTTTTCTGATCTGTTGTGATTTTTCCCCGTCCGATAATAACATGACCAAGGTTTATCTGATGAGTGACCAGCAAAATGTTGAAGAACCACTGAACGGATATTTTCTGAAATTTGGTGAAAACCTCTCGGATGATGCCATTGAGCTGTACCGGCAAAATGGTGCTGAGATCAGCCTCATCTGCCGGGGAAACAACGGACTGATTGCTGCTGCTTTTCAGCTTTGGATAAGGGTGCGCAGGGACAACAACGGATTGTGGACAATCGGGGTGGATAACACCGGATTTGGCGCTTATCAAACAGAGGCTACAGGGATTGATAATGAAATTGCATCATCTTCATTTCTTGGCATTTATTGCAAATACACCTCCAGCAATGTCAGCAATTTCATTTTCGATCAGTTCTATGCAGGTCCGGTGGTTGTGGATACCGAACCGCCTCAGCTGGTTAAACTGGAAGCAACAGCGAATCAACTGCTCGAAGTTTATTTTAATGAAGCCCTGCAAACGGAACAAGCTACAAATATTCAGAACTTTTACGTAAACAACAGTATTGCCTATCCGCTCGTAGCTGTTCAGGATGAACAGAATCCCGGAAAAGTCAGCCTGACCTTCGACCGGACTTTTCCTTCAGGGCAGGAACTGAAAATAACCATCCAGAACATGACTGATCTCTCGGGAAATGTGGCTCCTTCCATTGAGGGATTTTTCACCTGGTTCACTGCTTTGACTTTCGACCTGCAAATCAGTGAAATAATGGCTGATCCTGATCCGGCAGTCGGACTTCCTCCTGAAGAATACCTTGAGATCTACAACCGGACCGACAAGGAGATAAACCTGAACGGCTGGACATTGATTACAGGATATACTTCCAGAACATTCGGGGAAATTGCTGTTTTACCGGAGGGATTTTTGCTGGTCGGCGATATCAACGCTGCTGAAGAGTTTGAGACATTCGGTCCGTTCTGGGGTTTTTCGGGTTTTGCACTGACCAATGCCGGTCAGATGACAGTTTTAAAAAATGCAGCCGGCCAGGTAATTTCCTGCGTTGATTATTCAGATGAATGGTATGACAGCGAAATCAAAAAACAGGGAGGCTGGTCACTTGAGCAGATCGATCCGGCAAATCCGTGCGGTGGGAAAAACAACTGGACTGCATCTGTAAGTACTTCAGGAGGCACGCCTGGTATGGTAAACTCAGTACTGGCTGAAAATCCGGATGTGGCTTCACCTTATGTTCACCGGGTGGAATACATTGATACATTGACAATTATCGTACATTTTTCCGAATATATGGACAGCACCCTGTTGCATTCAGCAACTGGTTACCTGATAGAACCTGATTTGGGAAATCCATCATCAGCAGTGCCTTTGCAGCCCGATTACAGCAGGGTGATGTTGCACCTCAATCCGGGCAGACCGGTTGAAGCGAACACAGTTTACACCCTGAGCGTTACAGCTGATCTCACTGATTGTTGCGGAAATCTGATTGATCCTTTACATACGGTCAGATTCGGGATTCCTGCTGTGGCTGAACAAAATGATGTGGTCATCAACGAAATTTTGGTCAATCCCAAAGATACCTTTGCGGAAGGTGTTGAATTTGTTGAAGTTTACAACCGCTCCGGCAAAATTATAGATATGCAGACACTTGTGCTGGCTACCGAAGATGATATTACAGGTGAGACTGCTTTTGCTAAAAATATTTCGGAGGCAGGATTGTTGTTGTTCCCTTCAGCATTTCTGGTTTTGACTACCGATCCGGACATCGTCATGCTGCAATATTCAGCCGAAAATCCGGAAGCTTTCATCCGGATGGATGCCATGCCTTCGTTTGCAAATACCGGGGGCGTTGTGGTACTTGCCACCAAAGGACTTCAGATTATTGACCGGTTTGCTTACAACGAAAACATGCACATTCCCTTACTCACATCAGCAGCAGGTGTATCGCTCGAACGCATTCATTACGACCGGCCAACCGGCGATCCCACCAACTGGCATTCTGCTGCCGAAGATGCCGGCTACGCAACACCTGGATACCAAAATTCACAATTTGCAACTGCAATACAGGTGGATGATCCCGTAACAATAGACCCTGAAATATTTTCACCCGACATGGACGGCAACGATGATGTGCTCAATATTTCCTATCAGTTTCAACAGCCTGGATACATTGCTGACATCAGCATCTATGACTCGCGCGGGAGGATGGTACGCAAACTCGTAAACAATGAATTGCTTGGTACCGAAGGGGTTTTTAGCTGGGATGGAATAACCGACGATAATCAGAAGGCATCCATAGGTATCTATATCATTTTTTTTGAAGTCTTCAACACTTCCGGAAACCATGAGAAATATAAAAAAACTGCAGTTTTAGGAGGCAGGCTTTAGTGAAATAAATGTTCCGCTTCATTCTGCCGCAGAGGATAACTTACCTGAACAAAACTTTTAAAGAACTTAAATACAACGAAACCAATCTCCCTGTCATTTTTAAAACCATTAACATCAACATTTTAAATTCTCTAACATGAAGAAGGTTAAAACGCTTTACCTGCATGGACTGGATAGTTCACCCTTACCCCAGAAAATGGAAATGCTCGAAAATGCCGGTTTTGATGTAACTGCTCCTTTTATTGACTACCGAAGAGAACAGAGTGTTTATCAAAGGATGAGGGCATTGGCACTTGAGGATAACATTGAATTCCTGGCAGGAAGTTCACTGGGCGGATATGTGGCCTTCTGGCTCGCTGAAGACCTGGGTTTACCATGTTTGTTGTTCAACCCGGCAATGAGTTATAGTGACCAGTTGAGCGATTTTATCCCCGATATTGAGATCGGAAGCTGCCCGGCACGGTTTGTTGTCATCGGGCAATGGGATGAAGTGGTTGATCCGCAAAAGAATATCCGGTTTTTCAGGGAAATCGAAGATGACAACTGCTACCACAGGTTGATAATCTGTGACTGGCTTGCGCATGAAATCGACTTTCCAAGTTTTGAGGAACTGGTAAACTGGGCGGCTGCCGGATACAGGGTGTTCAAACGCATACAGACCGGAACCAGATAGTTTTCCGGGCCGGAATGAACCGCTTGCGTTTTTTTTAGTTTAAAGGCAAATGATTATTTTACAGGAATTTAAAATCAGAAAACATGAAAAAAATCACTATTCTTATCCTTGCTGTTCTTTGTTCAGTCTGGGTACGTGCGCAGTATATCACGCCTGGTACCGGAGTCAACTGGACACTTCAGGAATTTGTGGATAATTCTGCCGGAATTATTTCCTATGATAACGGGATTTATTACATCAACGGGACCATTACCATTTCGGCTGATGACACCGTGAATATTTCCGTTGAAGCCTTTTTCCGCGTTGCTGACGGTTATCTGATCACGGTTAACGGTGTGCTGATGACCGGAACTACAGGAAGTCCGGTAACTTTTACCCCGATGGATGAAGAGAGTTATTACACCGGATTTAAATTTCAGGACTCACCAGGCTCATCCATCAAACATACAACTTTCAGCCGGGCCGGAGGAATTAAATTGCTGGATTCAACTATTGAATTTGTCGGGTGTGATTTTTCTTATTTCAATCAGGCCAATTGTACCGGAACTTTGGATATTTCCCAAAGTGCACCGGTAATTTCGCAGTGTGTCTTTCTCGAAAATGCCGGCCCTGCAGTGATGTCTGCAGCAAATGGCAATGCTTCACCGCAAATTTTAAACTGTCAGATGCAGGGGAATGTTACTTCTAATGCAAATATGCCCCAAATCAATCTCGGCGCTGCAGGTGCTGATTCTGTCAGAATTATCGGGAATGAGATTCTTGGAAATAATGCACTCATTCAGGTGGGCGGCATAGCTATCGCCACACTGGCAGGTGGCAGCATCAAAGCCCGCATCGAAGCCAATACCATTAACAACAACCGTTACGGAATGACACAATACGGCAACAACATCGCATCGGTAATTAAAAATAATATAATCACCAATAACAATACTCAGGGATTGCCCGATCTGGGCGGCAGCGGAATCAATTTCTTCGGTAATACAACCAATGTATCCCTGCTTTCGGGTAACGTTATCAGCGGAAATCTTTGGGGTATTACGATACAAAACAATGCTCTCCCGAATCTGGGACAATTGGAGGGCGGAGAACTGAATGATGGCATGAATCAGCTTTTCAGCAACGGCAACAACAACCAGGTTTACGATCTCTACAACAACACCCCCGGCGAAATATGGGCACAGAATAATTACTGGGGAACAATGAATCCGGATACTGTGGAACAGCATATTTTTCACCAGCCTGATGACCCGTCGCTGGGAGTAGTTCATTTTTTGCCGCTTTTCGACCCGACAGTGACTGTTAGGGACTTGAAACCCCGCCATGAAATGCACATTCTGGCATACCCGAATCCCACCCGTGACCTTGTTACCATCAATGGTTTGCCGGTAAATACCCGCGCAGCAGTGAGACTCCTGTCAACAGGCGGGGAAATTATTGCTGAACGTATCATCAATGCTGATCATCCTGTGCTGGATGTTTCATCGTTCGGCAAAGGCATCTTTATCATTGAAATTACTGTAGAAAGCAAAATATTTACCCGCCTGCTGGTGGTGGAATAAACCAACGGCAAAAAGTTAAATAATTCAAAAAGTAAAATCACTATTTCAACCTTTTAACTCTTAAATAGCTGAATATTAACCATAACAATTCGTAAACCTTTCAGCAAAAAGGATCGAGAGGCGTATTAAGCACAAAATCATATACTTTTGTACTTTTATTTCAAGCACTTAAACCATGGATAAATTCACCTATCTGGGAAATGCCGATCCTGCAGTTATCGAAGCAATGTATGAGCAATTCCTGAAAAATCCTGAGGAGGTTGATGAAAGCTGGCGAAAGTTTTTTGAGGGATTTGAGTTTTCACGGAGGCATTACGGCGAATCTGCACCTGATGACTGTACCAATTACAACGATGAATTTAAAGTGATTAACCTCATCAACGGATATCGTCAGCGCGGTCATCTCTTCACACAGACAAATCCGGTGCGTACCCGCCGGCAATATCGCCCGACACTCGATATTTCCAATTTCAATCTTACCGAAAAAGACCCGGAACGGATATTTGCAGCCGGAAATGAAATAGGACTGGGCAATGTAACCCTTAGGGAGATCATTGACCATCTCAATCAGACTTATTGCAAAAGCGTCGGGGCCGAATTTATGTTTATCCGCGATGTGGAAGTACTGGCATGGTTGCGCGCCAGCATGGAGCGAACACGCAACACCATGACGGTCAGCAGTGAGGATAAGATTTACATCTTGAAAAAACTGGCCCGGGCTGTCCATTTCGAAAAATTCATCCATAAAAAATTTCCGGGGCAAAAACGTTTCTCACTTGAAGGCGCTGAAGCATTGATCCCTGCCATGGATGCCATTATGGAAAAAGGTGCCGAACTGGGAACACAGGAATTTGTTATCGGAATGCCTCACCGGGGAAGACTCAATGTGCTGGCCAACATAATGCGGAAGAAATACAGCGACATCTTTGCCGAATTTGCCGGTATTTCCTACGACGATGAAACTCTCCTGGGCGATGTAAAGTATCACCTGGGCTATGCCTGCGAACGCGAAACTACAAGAGGTAAAAAAGTAAAACTTACCCTGACTGCAAATCCTTCTCACCTCGAAACTGTTGATCCTGTGGTTGAGGGTATTGTGCGTGCCAAAATTGATAATACTTACCAGGGTGATTTCAAGAAAGTAACCCCGATTCTGATCCATGGCGATGCTTCCATTGCTGCACAGGGGGTTGTGTATGAAGTAGCCCAGATGTCCCAGCTCAAAGGATACCAAACAGGTGGTACCGTTCATATTGTGGTGAACAACCAGCTCGGTTTTACTACCAATTATCTTGACGCCCGTTCCAGTACCTATTGTACAGATGTCGCCAAAGTAATACAATCGCCGGTGTTTCATGTCAATGGCGATGATGTTGAAGCACTTACCTATACCATTCAGTTTGCTATGGAGTTCAGGGATAAATTCCGGCGGGATGTGTTTATTGACCTGCTTTGTTACAGAAAATACGGACACAACGAAGGTGATGAACCCCGGTTTACACAACCTCTGCTCTATAAAATAATAGAAAAACACCCCGATCCGCTGGAAATATATGCTGAGAAACTTATTGGTGAAGGGATTGTTACCAAAGAGCAGGTGCAACAGATCGTTCAGGAAATCAACGACAAGCTGGAAAAAAACCTCGAAGAATCTAAGAGCAAACAGAAAACAAACATCAGGTTTTTCCTTGACGATAACTGGGGTAAAATCAAAAAAGCTACTTCTGCCGATTTTGAGCAATCCCCCGAAACCGCTGTTGACCGGAAAACCCTGGAAGAACTGGCGGAAAAACTGACTACCTTACCCGGGGATAAAAAGTTTTACCGGAAGGTGGTGAAATTGCAGGAAGACCGCCGGAAAATGGTGTTTGAGGATGATCGTCTTGATTGGGCTATGGGTGAACTGCTGGCCTACGCCACTTTACTGAAAGAAGGATACGGGGTGAGACTGAGCGGACAGGATTCGGAACGCGGTACTTTTTCACACCGTCATGCAGTTGTGCGGGTGGATGAATCTGAGGAAATGTATATTCCTCTTCAGCACATCAGCGATAAACAGGCAGGATTTGAAGTGTACAATTCCCCCCTGTCGGAATACGGAGTGCTGGGATTCGAATATGGATATTCGCTCGAAACTCCTGAGAACCTTACCATTTGGGAAGCACAGTTTGGTGATTTCAACAATGGAGCGCAAATCATTATTGACCAGTACCTTTCGAGTGCCGAAGAAAAATGGAATGTGATGAACGATCTTGTGCTTTACCTGCCGCATGGTTACGAGGGACAAGGTCCTGAGCATTCCAGTGCACGGATTGAGCGCTTTCTGACTCTTTGCGCCGAAAATAACATGCAGCTTGTAAATGCAACAACACCGGCCAATTTTTTTCATGTACTGCGACGACAGTTCTACCGGGATTTCCGGAAACCACTGATCATCTTTACCCCAAAAAGCCTGCTCCGGCATTCCGGATGCGTATCTTCACTCGGAGAGTTTAGCCATGGAGGATTCAGGGAAGTAATTGATGATCCTCTGGCAAATCCCGATAACACAACACGAATCATCTTTTGTTCAGGAAAGCTTTATTACGATTTACTCGAAGAAAAAAACCAAAAGAATTACACTGAAACTGCCATTGTTCGCATCGAACAGCTTTATCCCCTGCCCGTTACACAAATCCGGAAAGTGCTGACCAGGTACAAAAATGTCAGCGATTATGTCTGGTCGCAGGAGGAACCTGTGAACATGGGTGCATGGTTCTACATGTCACAGTATTTTCCGGATGTCAGACTGAATGTGGTTGCACGGCCGGCCAGCGGAAGTACGGCTACCGGCTCACCCAGGTTCCATGTGTCAAGACAACGTAAAGTGATTGAAAAATCCTTCAGGGTCTGCGATTGCCCGATGGTCAACAAAGAATGCCGGATGATCTGCATTGGCAACCGCTGGAGATCATTTGCCGAAAATCCTGAAAAAGTTATCAAAGCCAATTTCCTCAACCAATTGTAACAAAACTTTTTATCTATGATAATCGAAATAAAAGTTCCCAGTCCGGGAGAATCGATCTCCGAAGTACAACTGGCCGGCTGGTTTTTCCAAAGCGGCGATTTTGTTGAAAAAGATGCCGAAATTGCCGAAATTGATTCGGATAAAGCTACCCTCACCATTAACGCTGCCGAATCCGGAAAAATCAATATCCTGATCGAAGCCGGTGAAACGGTAGAAATCGGCACAGTGATCTGTACCATTGACACTGAAGCTGATGCCCCCGCATCGATAGGGAAAAAGGAAGAGCCTCCGGCGAAAGCATCGGAAAAGTTACCGGAAACAAAAACCGAAAAAAAAGAAACGGGCATTCCGGAACAACCGGAACCCATAGTTCAGGAAAATCAGGAAAAATCAACGGATATTCATTTGTCTCCACTGGCCAGACGTATGCTCGAAGCCAATAACCTGACCGGTGATGATCTTCTGGATTTTTATAAAAAACTGAGGATTTCCAAAGATGATGTTGTCCGGTTTCTGGAAGATAAAAACACGCTTTCGGCTGAAACGGTCAGGATGCCTGTAACAGCGCAGCGTGAAGGGAACCGTGAAACCGAAAGAAAGAAAATGTCCACTCTTCGGCTAAAACTTGCCGAACGCCTTGTTGCCGTGAAAAATGAAACCGCCATGCTCACCACCTTCAACGAAGTGAACATGACCCCGGTCATACAAATGCGCAACAAATACAAAGACGCTTTCAAAGAAAAATACGGTGTTTCACTTGGCTTCATGTCATTTTTTACAAAAGCCGTAACAGAGGCTTTGCTGCAGTTCCCCCAGGTAAATGCTCACATTGACGGGAACGACCTGGTTTTTCATCATTACGCTGACATCGGCATTGCCGTAAGTGCCCCCAAAGGGCTTATGGTTCCGGTGATTCGGAACGCTGAAACTATGATGCTCCATGAAATAGAAGCAGCAATAAAGGAACTTGCCACAAAAGCCCGTAACGGAAAGCTCACCATTGAAGAAATGACCGGCGGCACTTTTACCATTACCAACGGTGGAGTATTCGGCTCCATGCTCTCCACACCAATCATCAATCCGCCTCAAAGTGCCATTCTTGGCATGCACAACATCGTGGAACGACCTGTTGCCATAAACGGAAAAGTGGAAATTCATCCGGTCATGTATGTTGCCCTGTCATACGATCACCGGATCATCGACGGCAAAGAATCGGTCAGTTTTCTGGTAAAAGTAAAGGAAATGCTTGAAGACCCCGCAAGGATGCTCTTTGCAGGTAACGATCCTGCCATGACGTTGCTGGGTTTGTAATTATACCGGTGATTCTGGTTAAATACCCCTGTCGTTCCTAAAAAATAACAAAGCTGTCCCAAAAGTCTGGGTTCAACGCAAAACATTGAAAACCCGACTGAAAGACTTTTGAGACAGCCTACATTGCGAAAAGGTTCTCTGCTTTTTTCGAAAAGAGATTACCCGAAGTGTATGAGCCGGATGGCTTTATTTAACAATTAGTTTTTTTGTTACTTTTTCAATTCCGTCAGTTATCGTACAAAAATAAATTCCTGAAGACAGTGAAGAGATATCAAGGTCAAATGCGTTGATACCTTTGTTCATTTGCCCGGCATGATGCCCGATGATCTTCTGACCGGTCATGCTGAAAATTTCACAAACCACGTTTGCAGGCTGTGTCAGGTCAACGGTAAGGTGAACTGTTTTGCCGGCAGGATTGGGATAAAGATGCAACAGCGGATGATCTGAAATCGATGCTGATTGATCTTCCAGTCCAACCGTAAAATTCATGGAGTTGTGAATAATCCGGTTGAGTGTTGGTTCGAGCTGCAATTCTTCGTCAAGGTAAAGGTCAGGAGCATTGTCGGCCTGGTAAATGAGCTGGAAAGCTCCGTCTGGTGCAGGATCAGGAGCAACAACAGGGTAGATACATTCGTCGTAAACATGGAACAGATTGTCGGCGTTCAGGTCACAAAAATCTCCCCAGGTTTCCCCAAGATCATAGGAGAACCTTGTCCAGATATGTTTGTAATTCATAGTTCCGTCGGCAGTAACGAAGGTCTCTGTTGTAGAGGCATAAGCCAGTGCGATCATTCCTCCGTTGATGGCGATGGAGGGCATGGTCGAGATTCCCAGCGAGCGATAGGTAGGAAATTGCGGATCACCTGTTCCTTCATAATCAAAGATAAAACCGCTGTTGTTAACGTCCTGTGTCCAGCCGGCGAGCATTCCGATTGATTCGAGATACTCCGGCATCATGGTATGGTGAACATTGTCATTTTCAGGAATCTGACCCATACTTTCGTTCCAGTAACCAACACCATCGGTATAGGGCCAGTAATTGTAATAACCCGGTTCAGGCGGTGCTGCAGCAAGACGCGCTGCACGGCCAATGCCCCAGACAACATGAACCATACCGTTGTCGTCAATGGCACAGGTAGCTGAGTTGTCAACAGTATAAAGAGTGTCTGACATCAGTGTGCTGTTAAAGTCGAAGAAAGGATAAGGATGATTCCAGATAATGGTTTTCTCCCAGGTTTCTCCGTTATCGGGCGATTTCAGCATAAACAGATCAAACCAGGCACTAGAACATAAAATTACCACTATATCACCTTTTGATGCCATCACATAATCGTCGGCATTGATTTCGAGATAATAATCAATACCTGTCCCGTCGAGAATGACATCCTGAAAATCCCATGTCTGGGTGTCCTTATTATACCTTGAATACAACATGGCGGCAGTTTGTCCCTGATAAGCGTTGTAGGTATTATACACCATGCTGAGGTAGTTGTTGTTTTCACCGCTGGTAACCATGCGTGCCCATGAAGGCTGAACGCCGCCTCCCGGTCCGTTATAATTCATGGTTTCCCATGTCCCGGTTCCTTTTGTTTCGCGATAGCTGAATAAAAGATAGCTGGGAAAATTGTGCGAGACGATGATCTCACCGTTTTCACCCCATGGCGCAATGCTCGGCCAGCCTGTTTTCACAGCTTCAATTCTTGCTGATGGTTTTGGCCCCCATGCACTGCCATCGAAGAAGTTATAGCCGGTTCCGCGATCAGGAAAGGCAAATCCTGCCGGACTTTCGACACCACGTGTGCAGACAGCAGCCATCGTGCCGTCTTCCCAAACCCAGAAACGATTGGCAAGATTGGTGTTGGTCTGCAGGTCATATACCGTTTCGATGATTTCAGTTTCGTCTCCCAGAAGTTTACCATCTTTGTTTACTCCCGGACTGAGAAAATTCTGGTTTTGACCCGGAGCAACTTCATCATAAGGCGAAAGATGTTTTCTTACGACGGATTTGTTGTACAGCTCCCTGTTGACAGGTGCACGTTGCTGCGCATATCCTGAGTAAAGGATTCCCAATAATACAAGCAAAGTAAAAATCTTTTTCATTTGGAATGTTTTTGATGGTTAATTTTAATATGAGTACAAAAATAAAAAAATACCCGAGGATAGAAAACCTGTTTTAAAAATCGGGTAAAATTTTCCGGTTTGGCAATATCGGAAAATGATGCCATAAATTATTTTTCCTCTGCTGTTATTTCCTTTGGTAATTCGCTTTTGTCTTAATGCAAAGAAGCTGTATCAAAAGTCCGGGTTAAAAGCAAAACGTTGAAAATCAGGTTTCCGGAATTTATCCCGATTAATCGGGACGATCGGGGTTTTCCTGATGTCCAACGTTTCCTGCCATTTAGCGGATCAAGGGTCAAAACACTGCCATTTCTCCGTCAGTCTTAGTTTCTTGCTACCCTCACTTTTTGTGTATGAAGTCCCTTTGCAGTCAGAATCTCAACCAGATAAATGCCCGGCTGAAGATTACCGACATCAATCTGATGGTTACAGGTTCTTTCATTCCGGCTGTAAACCTTTTGTCCCAACAGGTTTATCATCCTGATTTCGAGCATGGGGTCATTCGTTCTGACATTCATCAGTTGGCTGGCAGGGTTAGGGAATACGTAAGCTGCATCCGTTACTTTTGGTTGCTCATCTACCACGGTAGCACTGGTAGAATAGAAAAGGGCAATGTTGGGATAATAATCCAATGTGTAACTAAAAGAAGGCGGATTCATCGGATCGAAAGGTGCGTCATCCCTTTCTGCCGAGCGCGAACGCATCGAACCAGTATCGATAGCACTGATGAAAGGTGTACCGATGACCATCTGGGTATAGCTTTTGCCGGAATATACCACCAGGTTTCCGTCTTCATAAGGATAGGCATTGTCGAGTGGTATATACAGATTGTTGAAACCTTTTGCAAAATCAACCGAACCATCAAATACCAGCGTCAGGGTGGAAGGATCAATCCAGCCTTCTGACAAATCATTCTTTTCGGTTTCCCCCATATAGATCTGAACGGGCACATCAGCAAGTTCCTGATCAAAGATGCAGGTGTATTGGATAGCAGTAACAGGCATATTGGTCATCCCGATTTCTTCAGGGAAATAAAGTGTCTGGGTCAGGCTGTGCAGATTGATGAAGTTATATGGAAGATAAATCGAAGGCCATGACCCCGGATTGATCTGTGTTGTGGCGATGTTTTCCGGCTGTACGTTGACAATCAGATCTCGCGATTGATTGTTGGCAGGATTTTCATCCCCGGGTAAATCAACGTAAGCATGAATTTCGACCGGATTGCCAATCAGTTCAGTTCCCGGAGTCCAGAAGAGGTTAAAAAACCATTTTTCGCCAAAAGCAATTGTTTCGCCGGGTACTGAAGCCAGTTCAATACCTCCCTCCTGTATCAGTTTAACGGTATAATCGCTCTGGGGCAGTGTTCCGCCATTGGTAACTTCTACCAGTATGATGCTTTCTTCACCTGCCGTTGGAGTGGTATTCCCGTCGAAGAAAGCGTCGGTGGCAATGAGCAGATCGTTTTCGACAGGATGTTCGATGATAACATCATCTACTGCCCATAAATTGATTGCATAATTATTGCCATCGAAACGGAAACAAAACTGCATTTCCGTTGCACCATCAGGAGGAATGAAAAAATACGAAAATTCATCCTGAGGAATATTAGTCAGTCCAATGAGCTTTTCCCACAGGACTTCCCAGGTTTGCCCGCCATCGTAGGTCAGGTCCACACCGATGATTTCTCCATAATCTGCTTCGTAATTAATAAGGTATTGCTTGAACCTGAAGCACAGTTCCTGAAAACCTTCTATATTTACAGGTGAGGAAATAAGCCGGATAGTCCCGAAAGCAAAACTGTAACCCAGAAACAGTTCCGGTGATTCGCCGCCGGCCATGTTGGAATTTCCCACTGCCCAGGGCACATATTGTGTGTCGAGCACCCAACCGGGAGGCAACTCACCTGCAGGATAATCGAAAGGTTCATGGTAGATGATTTCTCCGGTGAGTGAATTTTCATCATTTTCAGCCTGGCCGAAGACAGAAGTGCTTAACACCATTAGAGCAACAATAAGTTTAATGAGTTTCTTCATGATAATTTTATTTAGAAAATGAAAATGCAAAGTACGGTATATTATGCCATGCCATCAATTCGTGCTGTTTGCTATTTTTACCTTAATATAAGTTAGTGCCAGCACTAATAACCCGTTTGAGGCCAGCACCTATTTTGTTCATATTCAGCCAAAAGATAGCTTATGTTAACGATTAAGAAGTACATTTGCCACTGACTGAAATTTAAACAGGATGACTATGACCGATGCTGCAGTCAACAAATCGCGCGTAATTTCCATATTGACAATCAGACTATCATTCTGCCTGCTCTGCCTGATTGCTGACCAGTCGTGCACCAATCGCAATGTTGACGGGGCTGACGACGGTCAGTTGATCCAGGCAACTAATGACAGCCTTTTCAGGGAAATACACAAACAACTGTACGACAATCCTTCAACAGCCAGAGACGGAGCTTTTCAAATCCTCGATTCGCTGGGTTCAGATGACCAGGTATTGAAAATTCTGTCGTTAAAATATATCGGTTCATCCTATGTACTCGAAACCAATTATTCCGAAGGCATCAAGCATTACAACGAGGCACTGGCAATTGCAGAAGAGCTCGGGCTTTACTCCGAAATAGCCAATATCAACAACAATTTAGGGGTGATTTACAATGAGATCGGAAGCTACAAAAATGCCTATATCCATTTGGTGGAAGCACTTAAAAACTATAACCTTTCGAAAAACCAGGATCAAAAAGTTGCCGCACTCAACAACATCGGATTGACCCATCTGTATCTGAAAAACTATGAAAAGGCGCTTTCATTTTTCAACGAAGCTTTAAATCCACAAATTCAATCCAGGGATACCATCCTGATCGCATCGGTTTTGAACAACATCGCCCTGTGTTACATCTCGGAAAATAAACCTGACTCTGCTCTCAGATACCTCGGGCGCTCCATTGGCATCTCCGGGCGGATCAACAATAAATACGGATTGTGTATTTCACATCAGTTGGAAGGCAATGCATACCTGTCGCTTGGCCTTACTGACAAAGCTTTTGAAGCATACCGGCTAAGCG
Source organism: Sphingobacteriia bacterium (assembly GCA_009930115.1). Taxonomy (GTDB): domain Bacteria; phylum Bacteroidota; class Bacteroidia; order Bacteroidales; family 4484-276; genus RZYY01. The sequence goes on from RZYY01000031.1 coordinate 24,625, forward strand.
AAAATATCGCCAGAGAAACCAGGTTATCCTATCAGCTTGCAGTGGCACAACTGGGCATTGCACGCGTGCTGCTCAGCCTTGAGAGACCTGATGAAGCCCTGAATACCGCATTTGAGGTGATGAAAATGGCTGAAGATCAAAACAGCCTTGTGCTGAAAAGCGATACCCATAAAATCCTCTCTGATATTTACAGTGAGATCAGCGACTTCGGGAAAGCACTGCTGCATTATCGCGAATATGTGAAGGCTCAGCAGGAAGTCGTCAATCAAACCGTTATTCATCAGGTGTATGATGTGGAACTTAACTACCTGAACCAGCTCAACAAACTGCAACAGCTTGAACTTGACAAGAAAGAGCTTGCCCTGAGCAAGAAAAACAATCTGTTGTTTTTTATCATTCTCCTGTCTGTCTTGCTGTTTATCGGTTTCTATCTGGCTTACCGCAACCACCGGCACAAACAAAAGGTCAGTTTTCAGAAAGCCATCATCGAGCTTACCGAAAAAAAATCGGATGCTGTGCTTGAGGCTGAAATTCAGGAACGAAAACGAATCGGACAGGAGCTGCACGACAGCCTTGGTCACCTTCTTTCACTGGCCGGCCTTCATGCCAGTGTGCTGCATAAACGCAAAGACCTGGACGAAGAAAAGCGGAAAGAACTACTCGAATCACTCATGAAAAGTATTGACGATGCCTTTGATGAAGTGCGCAATATCTCTCATAACCTGGCCCCGTCACTCCTTTCGGAACGCGGCCTTGAAGGAGCCCTGAAAAGCATTTCCGACAAAGTGAACCAAAGTACCAAACTTTCGATGAGCTTTGATACTTTCGGCCTTAGCGGAAAACTGGATGCCCTGATCGAAAATACACTCTTCCGGACTCTTCAGGAGATTGTAAATAATACGATTAAACACGCTGACGCAACCAAACTGTTTATTCAGATTGCGAAGGGTGAACATGAAATAACCCTGATCGCCGAAGACAACGGAAAAGGATTCGATGCACAGAATATCACCAGTCAGCCAAGTTACGGACTTTCACATATGAAATCCAGAATCGAAAAACATAACGGTACCCTGTTTATCGACTCCAACAAAAACAGAGGTACAATCATAAGTATTCTGATACCTTTAAATGACAAAACTAATGGCAAAAGAACCAGTTAAAGTACTCATTGTGGATGACCATCAGCTTATGGTCGAGGGACTTAAGTCGCTGCTGGAAGATGAAGAGGATATAGCTTTTGTTGCAGGCGCCAATTCGATGAAGGAAACACTCGATTTTCTGAAAAACAATGAAACAGATGTAATACTCATGGATATAAATATGCCCGATGGTTCCGGCATCGAAGCAACTGAAAAGGTGAAAGCCCTTTACCCTTCAGTAAAGATCATCGGACTGACCATGCACGACGACATTTCGGTGATTACAAGAATGATCAAGGCCGGTGCCTCCGGTTATATCCTCAAACGTACCAACATGAACGAGGTGATCGAAGCCATCAGAACAGTTCACAGCAATGGCAGATACCTCAGCAACGACACCCAGAAGATCATCATGGACAATCTCGGTACACCGGGCACACTTCCTTATCCCGAAAAAGTCAGCAAGCCTGTCCTGTCTTCCCGTGAGATTGAGGTGCTCAACCTGATTGCCAAAGAATACAACAACGAACAGATTGCCGAAAAGCTCTTTATCAGCGAGCGTACGGTAGAAGCACACCGGCGCAATATCTTTATAAAAACCGAAACCAAATCCATCGTCGGTCTGATAAAATACGCCATCCACCATGGTCTTATTGAGGTTAGACCATGATGTTCTATGCCGGCGTTCTCATTATATTCCTGTCCGGAAAGCACCGACTGCCGTTAATCCTCTTATACCTGCTTGCTGACGCTCCCGTATCCGATAAATTTCCTCCACCTCAATTTCCTGATGGTGCGATTGGAATAAACGCATAAACTTTTAAACTCATAAACTCATAAACCCTTCAACTCTTCAACGTTTCAACTCTTCAACTCTTCAACCCTCTTTCTTTTTCATTCCATGATGGTGCGATTGGAAGAAACGCATATACTTTTAAACTCATAAACCCTTCAGCTCTTCAACTCTTCAACTTTTCAACCCTTCAAC
>RZYY01000155.1 GCA_009930115.1 Sphingobacteriia bacterium
TAAAACCTGAAAAATGCCAACGGTTTTTTTACAAACTAACTTGAAAATACACATGTTTGAAATTTATAGTCAATTCTTCTGTGAATTTCCGGATTCTTCCAAATTCATTATCGAGTCAGAAAATGATACCAAAAAACTTCTTTAACCATTAATTCTGATTCATCATAAAATTGCCTGCTTTTAAGTTAGCTGATTTACTATAACAATAAACACAAAGGACATTATAGAAAATCTGAATAATTGATTTCACATTTCAACATCAGGAAACTGAGATGACCTGCTGTGCATAGTGTGGTTACATTTTATTCTTTCGTTTTCAGGTACAAATTATTTTGATGAATCTAAATTCTTAAAAATGAAAAAATTAATCCTTTTCTTGCTGGTTATCAGCGGATTTGTAGCAACCAGCCAAAATGCAGGTAATGACCTGATTCAGTACGTTAACCCATTTATAGGAACTCAACGAATGGGGCACACTTTTCCCGGTGCTGCTGTGCCTTTCGGAATGGTGCAGCTGAGTCCTGATACTGATACAGTTGGGTATGAACAGAATGGCAGTTATAACCCCTTTGTTTACCAATATTGCGCCGGTTATCAGTACGATGACCCGACAATTGTAGGTTTTAGCCATACTCATTTTAGTGGCACCGGTCATTCTGATCTTGGGGATTTTCTGATCATGCCAACCACCGGAAAACTGCAATTAAACCCTGGTACAGCCGACAATCCTGAATCGGGTTACCGTTCGCGGTTCTCCCACGAAAATGAGTTTGCCGAACCCAATTATTATCGTGTTCTTCTTGAAGATTGCGGCATCAGTGCCGAATTGACTACCAGTGCCAGAGTCGGGTTTCACCGCTATACTTTCTCTAAAAATGCCGAAGTTAATGTCATCCTTGACCTGATGCACGGTATCTACAACTACGACGGGAAAAATGTATGGACTTTTGTGAGGGTTGAAAATGATACACTTGTGACGGGTTATCGCCAGACCAACGGTTGGGCAAGAACAAGAACGGTTTATTTTGCCATGACCTTTGATAAACCAATTAAAAATTATGGCCACAAAAAGTATGATAATACCATTTACAGAGGATTTTACCGCAAATTTAAAGAAAACGATAATTTTCCCGAAATGGCCGGCCATGATATCAGAGCTTTTTTTCAGTTCAGTTCGGATGAATCCGGAATGTTGCAGGTTAAATTTGCTCTCTCACCGGTGAGCACTGCCGGAGCGGTAAAGAATCTTACTACTGAAATTCCTCATTGGGATTTCGATAAAACCAGGTACAACGGACAGGAGTTATGGAACAGGGAATTGTCGAAAATCCGTGTCGAAACTCTGAATGAGGACGATAAAACCATTTTTTATACCGCAATGTATCACAGTTTCCTATCTCCGGTTCTATATGAGGATGTTGACGGAAGTTACCGCGGGCTGGATCAGAATATTCATCAGTCAGAGGGATTTACCAACTATACTGTTTTTTCGTTGTGGGATACTTACAGGGCACTGCATCCGCTTTTTAACCTCGTGCAAACAACTCGTAACCACGACATGATTAAGTCAATGCTTGCACATTTCGATCAGAGTGTGCACCCTATGCTTCCTGTCTGGTCGCATTATGCAAACGAAAACTGGTGTATGATTGGCTATCACAGCGTTTCGGTGATTGCCGATGCAATTGTAAAAGGAATTTATCAAGATAACCTTGAACAAGCACTCAACGCCTGTGTAAAAACAGCTTCTTATCCGCTGTATGACGGATTGAACGATTACATTAAATATGGTTTTGTACCCGAAGATAAAAGCAACAATTCGGTTAGTAAAACACTCGAATATGCATACGATGACTGGAGTATTATGCAAATAGCCCTTAAAAGTGGAGACAGCAGGGTTTATAAACAATTTGAAAAAAGGTCGGAGAACTACAAAAATGTTTATGATTATCAAAGTGGTTTTATGCGTCCAAAGCTTTCCAATGGTTCTTTCCGACCGGATTTTGATCCGCTAAATACTCATGGTCAGGGTTTTATTGAAGGCAATGCATGGAATTACGGATTTTACGTTCCGCATGATATTGAATCAATGATTGCCATGATGGGTGGAAAAACGGCTTTTGCTGAAAGACTGGATTCAATTTTTGTATTAAAACTTGAAGATGAACATATTGCGGCAAATGAGGACATAACCCGTGATGGAATTATTGGATTATATGTACATGGTAACGAACCTGGTCATCATATTCCTTACCTGTTCAACTGGACAGAAGAGCCCCATAAAACTCAGCAACACATGAGAACGATCCTTAGTTCCATGTATGCTAATGCACCCGACGGGCTTTGTGGTAACGACGATTGTGGCCAGATGTCAGCCTGGTATATTTTCAGTGCTTTGGGCTTTTACCCTGTTTGCCCCGGATCGGATGAATATGCTCTTGGCAGCCCTCTGGTAAAATACGCTGATGTTCAACTGGATAATAACAAAATGCTGACCATCATTGCTGAAAACCAAAGTCAGGAAAATATTTATGTGAATGAAGTTTTGTGGAACGGGAAAGTTATCGATAATCACAAAATTCTTCATTCCGATCTGGCTAAAGGTGGTGAGTTGGTTTTCAGGATGAGTAAGGCGCCTGCAGCCAGATAACAGATTTGTTGTTGCTTTGCTGATTTAAACTGAAATTCAGCCGTTTGATGATTTGTAATGGCGAAAATATTGGAGAAAAGAATAAAAACATTGATGTCTGATTCAAGAATCTATATTGCATTACCTCTGATGGATGAACTGGAAAATCTTCCCCATTTGCTCGAAGATTTGAAAAAACAAACATTTTCTGATTTTCAGGTAGTGGTTTGTGTCAATCAGCCTGATGCATGGTGGGATGATCCGGTAAAGCAGAGCATTTGCCAGAGAAACCTTGCTACTGTTGATCTGCTTGCAAATTCAGATATTGATAATATGGTTGTTATTGACCGGACGTCAAAGGGAAAAGGATGGGATGCCAAACATTATGGAGTAGGATGGGCCAGAAAAACGGTGATGGATCATATCAGCAAAATTGCCCGACCGAAGGATATTCTGTTGTCGCTTGACGGTGATACCAGTTTTGGGAATTGCTATTTCCATGAAATTGTCACGGCTTTTCAGGCGTTTGAGGAAATAAAGGCAATTGCAGTACCATACTTTCATCCAATGCCTGCAGATAATAATGCTGCTGCTCGTGCCATACTACATTATGAAATCTATATGCGTCATTATTTCCTCAATATGTTGCTTAGCGGTAATCCTTACTCTTTTACAGCTTTAGGTTCTGCTATGGCGTGTACGGTAGATTCCTATAATCGCATCGGAGGAATTACCCCGCACAAAAGCGGTGAGGATTTTTATTTTCTTCAAAAACTGCGAAAATTTGGTGCTGTGCTTATCTGGCTCGAAGAAAAAGTATTTCCGGCTGCCCGTTTCTCTGACCGTGTATTCTTTGGTACAGGACCGGCAATGATTAAGGGAAGCAAAGGCGATTGGACGGCATATCCGATTTATCCGACCTGTTTTTTTGAAGAGGTTAAGACTACTTTTGAAAAATTCAAACAATTGTACCAAACTGATGAGGAAACTCCCATGTCGGCATTTTTACAGGAAAAATTTGGTGAAAATTTTTGGGAACCACTTCGAAAAAATGCACGAACAACTCAACAATTTGAAAGAGCATGCCAGCTTAAGATTGATGGATTGCGAATTTTACAATACCTGAAATGGAGGCATAATAATCATGTTTCCAATGATGAAGAAAATCTGGCTTGTTTTATGAAACATTATTTTGCTGAAGAAAGTTTTGTTCGGCAAACCAATTGGGCGGAATTTAATTTTAAAACAAGTCCGCTACATTTTCTCAATACTTTGCGAACTTTCTTATACGAAAAAGAAAACCGATGGCGAAAAAGAATAAAAATACTCCGCTGATGATCACACTTTTAGGTCCCACAGCAACAGGAAAAACCAGGCTCTCAGCTCTTCTTGCCGATTATTTGGACGGTGAAGTGATTAGTGCCGATTCACGACAGGTGTATAAGGGCATGGATGTGGGAACAGGTAAGGATTATGACGATTATGTTGTAAATGGCAGAAGCATCCCTGTTCATCTGATTGATATTGTGGAACCCGGATATGAGTATAATGTTTTCGAATTTCAGCAGGATTTTCTGAATGTATTTAAAGATATTACCCAACGCAATAAAATTCCGGTGCTGTGCGGAGGAACCGGGCTTTACCTTGAAGCTGCCCTTTCGGGATATCGTATGGCAGATGTGCCTAAAAATGCTGAATTAAGAAAAACGCTTTCCGGTAAAACTCATGACGAGTTGAAAGAAATGTTGCTTTCTCTCCGAAAAATCCACAATACCACTGACCTCACCGAACGATCGCGAATGCTCCGGGCTATCGAAATTGCTTTTTTCGAACAGTCCCGGCAATCTGATGACAAAGCTTTTCCGGAAATCAATAACCGGATTTTCGGAATTCGCTTTGAAAGAGAAATCATTCGAAAGCGGATTACCGAACGATTAAAAGAAAGACTTGATAATGGAATGATTGAGGAAGTGAAAACATTGCTTGCTTCGGGACTATCACCCGAACAACTTTCTTTCTATGGTCTTGAGTATCGCTATCTGACCAGTTACGTTACTGGGGAAATCCCGTTTGAGGATATGTTTCGGCTGCTCAATACCGCTATACATCAATTTGCCAAGCGACAGATGACCTGGTTTCGAAGGATGGAAAAACGTGGTTTTAAGATTATCTGGGTTGATGGAACAAAGAACGAACAGGAAAAATTAAACGAAATTGTCCGGTATTTTGAAAGGGAAGAAACAGGAAAGTTTATTGCTCTGTAATAGCCAAGAAAATGCTTATGGAATTGAGATTGCTGACATACCGGAGATAAAAAATTTCATCAGTCGTAAAGGTGGTCTTAAATAGTCCATGTTGTAAGTCCACGTTCGGTAAACTCATAACGTTTTATTTGTCCACCGAAGGTTTCCAGGGATTTCAAGACTTCCGACCGGGTATTGCGTGGGCAATAAAAAAACATAAATCCACCTCCACCTGCACCGGAGATTTTCCCTCCGGTTGCTCCTGCGTTAAGTGCTGCTTCGTATATCCGGTCAATCATCGGATTAGTGATACCTTCGGCCATTTGTTTTTTAAATTGCCAGCCAAAGTCAAGGATTTGTCCAATCATATCCAGTTCGCCCCGCAAAATGGCTTCTTTCATCATAATTGCCTGATTTTTCAACTGATGCATGGCTTCCAGTGATTTTTCATTTTGCGAAAGCACATTTTGTCTTTGTGCTTCGATGATTTTTGATGATAAGCGGCTCGTCCCTGTAAAATAAAGTATCAGGTTATGTGCCAATTCATTCAGATATTTACTTCTAATTCGTAGCGGATTTACAATTACTTTATCATCCTTGTAAAACTCCATAAAATTTACACCTCCAAAAGTGGCTGCATACTGATCCTGCTTGCCACCAGCCATATTCAGGTCATGGCGTTCGATGCGATATGCCATTTGTGCCAGATCGTATTCACCGAGAGGAAGTTTAAGCCATTCGGCAAAAGCACCGAGGATGGTAACGACCAGTGTGGAAGAAGTGCCTAAACCGGACCCCGGGGGTGCATCAACAAAAGTGGTCAGCCTGAAAGAAAGTGGTTTGAGCCTGAAATCTTTGATTATCCGGTTGTAAATACCTTTGTGCAAATCAAGCCTGCCGTCAATGGGGAGCGTTTCCTCACTTTTTAATTCAATTTCAAGATTATTGTCAATGGAATTGATGACAATGGTATTGCCTTCAAGCGGCTCAATGGTTGCATAAGCATACATGCTGATGGTGGCGTTGAGTATGGCTCCTCCATACATATCAGAATAAGGAGCTACGTCAGTTCCTCCTCCTGCCAGTCCAAGCCTCAGCGGTGATTTGCTTCTGTAAATCATTTTTACATTATTTTTCTATTTGCGAGCTGACCTTTTCGATGGTTTGTATCAATCTCTCCCACGAGTAATTCAGTTTTTCTTTTCGAATATTCTGAATAAACTCATTTTCTTTTTTTTCAGTATAAAACCGACAAATGGCATCAGAAATTTCATGTACTTCAGGATTAACAACAAAGCCAACCTTTTCGTCCGGGATAATCTCTGCGAGTCCACCAACATTTGTCGTGATCATTGGTTTTTCGAAGTGATAGGCGATTTGGGTTACACCACTTTGAGTGGCGTTTTTATAGGGTTGTACCACGAGGTCGCAGGCATTGAAATAGTCGGCAACCCTGCTGTCGGGAATAAAGTCGTTGGCCATGATGACTGATTGCTGCAATCCAAGGTTTTCGATTAACCGGAAATAGGGTTCAGAATCCGTATAAAACTCTCCGGCTACAAGTAATTTTAGTTTCATTTTACGGATATGTTC
>RZYY01000415.1 GCA_009930115.1 Sphingobacteriia bacterium
GTCCTGCAGTGCACCGTAGTTGTGCGAAAATCCCCATCCCAGACTGTCGCGCCAGAAGCCGATATCGCTGTTGCCAAAGCCAAAATAGGCAGGAAAAAATCCGCCGGTGTAATACGAAACATTGTTGCTGTCGAGAATTCCACGTCTGATGTTTTTCAGAAAATAGGGCGGGTGAATCAACTGCCAGCCAAAAATGCCTGAATCGTTCAGAAATCCATACCAGAAGCGAAATACCTGACCAGTATCCGGTAACATTTTTCCGGAAAAAACAATCCTGTGAAAAGTATCCTCAAAAATGCAATTGATTTCAAATTCAGCTGAGTCACATGGCATCCAAGTCCACAGGGTATCAAAATCGACATTCATTTTCCATACGCGACTCATAACTGAATCGGAAGATGGTTTATAACTGTGCGAAATCAGTAGCAGGTTGTTTCCCGACATGGTATCGAGATAAACGCCCTTGTCATTATATCCTGCATCAATTCTTTTTGAAAACAAGGAGTCGCCTGTATTTCCATCAAGTTTATACAGAAGAATATCCTGATCCATTGTGTCAATCGCTTGTCCGTAACCAGATAAATAAATGTTTCCATCGGCATCCGAAGCAGAGCAAAGTGCCTGATCCCATGACGGGGTCCCAATAATCTTTTCCCAGATGACCGATCCGGATAAACCAACGCGTGCAACAAGCATTGAATAATCGTTTCCTGCAAGGACTGTTCCTGTAATTATAACGGAAGTGTCGTCGTGTCGCGAAAGATTTTCCGCCATTGAAATCACATAGGAATCAAAATATTTTTCCCAGAGAATTGTGCCGTTTGAATCAACCCGAAAGAGCCATGCTGCCGATTGTCCACCAAAAGTTTGTCGGTTGCCAAGCATGATATAAGTTGAATCGGAAAATGCGGCAATGCCTTTTCCCTCATTGAATGAGCCATCGAGACCGTATGTCCGTATAAATGCATCTTGGGCAAAACCCAATGCCACAGCAAAGAACAGCAATATGCTATAAAAGACTCGCATGTTCAGTTATTTTATAAGTAATTCTTCCAACAACAACGTAGGACAGATTTCTGTTTATATTCAGCACTGACAGTGCAGCAGGGAAATCCAGTTGTGCAGAGAGCTTTTCAAAAATTTTAAATTCCAGTCCGGGTCCCGCATTGAATGAGCCATAGCCACCGTATTTCATTGGTAGCGAAATTCGTATTCCTTCTGTAAGTGGCCATGAAGGACGTATTTGCACAAATGGGATAAAGCCGGGGAGATTATAATATAAAATATTCAGGTCTGTTCTGAGT
>RZYY01000032.1 GCA_009930115.1 Sphingobacteriia bacterium
AAAATTTTGTTACTCTAATCAGTAAACAACATTTAAAAATTATCGGAATATGATTTCAAAAAGATTGGAAAAAGCAATCAATGAGCAGATTATGATTGAAGAGCAATCATCACGTATTTATCTTTCAATGGCTTCCTGGTGTGAGGCTCAAGGATTACCTGGTGCTGCAAAATTTCTTTATCAGCATAGTGATGAAGAGCGTATGCACCAGCTAAAGTTTGTTCATTTTCTTAACGACAGAGGTGGTCATGCTGTTCTGCAGGCAGTGGAACAACCTGCACCTGAATACAAATCGATAGAAGAACTTTTCGATGAGGTACTCAAACATGAACAATTTGTTACAAAAAAAATCAACGATCTGGTGGACATTTGTCTTGATGAAAAAGATCATTCTACGAACAATTTTCTTCAATGGTTCGTAACTGAGCAGATTGAGGAAGAAAGCCTTGTACAAGGTGTAGTAGATAAAATAAAACTTGTTGGCGAATCAAAAGCGGGGAACTTCCACATTGATATGTACCTCTCTGGACTGGCAGACAAAGAAGCCTCTGCTGAGGAAAAGTAAACCAAATAAAAGAAACATCGCCATGATTTTGAGGCTGTTTCATAATTCCTTATTAACTACTTTTCCCTTATTCGAAGACTGGTTTTATTGAAATTCCACCGGAAGGAATTATGAAACAGCTTCAATCTATTTCAGGCCTCTTCTAAAAATTTTTATTCCTTATTTTAGTATTTGAAAAAACTGTTTAGTCTGTATTCTCAGGATTTTATGTAGGTTTGCGCCCTGTTTTTAAATTTAATACATTTATGAAAGAAATCAGGATGGTTGACCTGAAAGGTCAGTACGAAAAGATAAAACCTGAGATTGATGCTGCAATCCAGGAAGTAATTGATTCAACAGCATTTATCAACGGACCGGCAGTGCGCACTTTTCAAAATGAACTTGAGAAATATCTTGGTGTAAAGCATGTCATCCCATGTGCCAATGGAACGGATGCCTTACAGGTAGCTATGATGGGGCTGAATCTTCAGCCCGGAGACGAAGTGATTACAACATCTTTTACTTTCATAGCAACAGCCGAAGTCATCGCTTTGCTGAAACTTACACCCGTACTTGTTGATGTTCAGCCCGACACTTTCAATATCGATCCTTCGGCTATTCGCAAAGCAATCACTTCAAAAACCAAAGCAATCGTTCCGGTACATCTTTTCGGTCAATGCGCGGATATGGAAGAAATTCTGAAGATAGCCGCAGAATACAACCTCTATGTGATCGAAGATACCTGTCAGGCGATAGGCTCTGATTATATGTTCAGTGATGGAACAATTAAAAAAGCCGGTACCATGGGTGATGTTGCCGGAATGTCCTTTTTTCCGTCCAAAAATCTTGGTTGCTACGGTGATGGTGGTGCAATTTTTACTAATAACGACGAGCTGTCAAAACGAATGCTAAGCGTAGTTAATCATGGGATGACTGTTCGGTACTATCACGATCATATCGGGGTAAACTCCAGACTTGACAGCATACAGGCAGCTATCCTCAGGGTGAAACTTAAACATCTTGACGACTACATCAAAGCAAGACGTGCGGCCGCTGATTATTATGACAAAGCATTTGCAGGAATCCCCAAACTTAAAACCCCATTCAGGACCCCCTATTCCATGCATGTTTTTCATCAGTACACGCTGTTAACCACCGGAATTAACAGAGATGAATTACAACAATTTCTTTCATCCAAAAACATCCCTGCCATGATTTATTATCCGGTTCCTATGCACATCCAGAAAGCTTACCAGGACCCCCGTTACAAGGAAGGCGATTTTCCTGTAACCGAGCATCTTTCTAAATCGGTGATTTCATTGCCTATGCATACCGAACTCGACGAAGAACAATTAAAATACATCACCTCGGCGGTGATTGAATTTGTAAACAAGTAATGGAAAAAGAATATTTCGCTCACGAAACTGCCATAATTGACGACGGCTGTAACATTGGAAAAGGAACCAGAATTTGGCATTTTTCTCATGTAATGAACAACTGTATCATAGGAGAAAACTGTAATATAGGCCAAAATGTAGTCATCTCTCCCGAAGTAGTTTTAGGAAAGAATGTTAAGGTGCAGAACAATGTTTCCATTTACACCGGAGTGATTTGTGAGGATGATGTTTTTCTCGGCCCATCAATGGTTTTTACAAATGTAACAAACCCCCGGAGTGCTGTCAATCGTCGCAGTAAATACGAAAAAACCATCGTTAAGCGAGGAGCCACTATCGGCGCAAATGCTACTATCGTTTGCGGGCACAATATTGGTGAATTTGCTTTTATCGGAGCAGGAGCTGTAGTAACCAAAGAGGTTTTACCTTATGCCCTGGTTGTAGGAAATCCTGCCCGACAAATAGGCTGGATGAGTGAATATGGTCACAGGCTTGTATTTGATCGAAATAATGTAGCCTTTTGTCCTGAAAGTAAAGAAAAATATGAATTGAAAGACGGGAAAGTAATTAAGATTGAAAAATAAGCTTGAGGATTAACGAAATTATTCTATTTCAAACCAATGAATATTTACGAAAAATTACTGAATAAAGAAACCAAACTTTCACTTATTGGATTAGGTTACGTTGGGTTGCCAATAGCACTTGAGTTCGCCAGGAAAATATCTGTCATCGGTTTTGATATTAAACCAGACCGGATTGAACTGATGAAAAATGGAATTGACCCAAGTAATGAACTTTCAGCAGACGCTTTTTCGGGATGCGATATCCTTTATACTTCCAATCCCGAAGACCTTAAAGAAGCTTCATTCCATATCGTTGCCGTCCCTACACCCATTGACGACAGCAATATTCCCGATCTTGGTCCTTTGATAGCAGCCACACGCACGGTGGGTAAAGTGCTTAAAAAAGGCGACTATGTTGTTTACGAATCTACTGTCTATCCGGGAGCTACAGAGGAAGACTGTATTCCACTTCTCGAAAATTTGTCCGGACTCAAATTAAACAAGGATTTTAAAGTTGGATTTTCACCCGAAAGAATTAATCCCGGGGATAAAATCCATACTCTCGCAACCATAGTTAAGGTAGTTTCGGGAAGCGATGACGGGTCACTAGATATGATCGCCAAAACATATGAACTGGTAGTTAAAGCCGGTGTACACCGTGCCTCATCTATTAAAGTTGCTGAAGCTGCAAAAATTATCGAAAACACCCAGCGTGACGTTAACATTGCCCTGATGAACGAACTCTCGATTATTTTCAATCGCATGGGCATCAATACTTATGATGTGCTGGAAGCAGCTGGGACAAAATGGAATTTTCTTCATTTCTATCCGGGTCTTGTAGGTGGACATTGCATTGGGGTTGATCCTTATTATCTTGCCTACAAGGCAAAAAAACTAAAATACCACCCGCAAGTCATTAATTCTGGCAGATTTGTAAACGACTCAATGGGATTTTATGTGGCCAAACAAACAGTGAAAAAAATGATCAAGGCCAATAAAAATATCTCAGGAGCTAATGTATTGGTTATGGGAATCACTTTCAAGGAGGATGTGAGCGACATCCGAAATTCCCGTGTACCAGACATTATTTCTGAACTTCAGTCTTACGGTGTAAATGTCGAAATTATTGATCCTTTGGCTGACCCGTCCGAAGTTAAAAAAGAATATGGTTTTACTCTCTCCGGTGAAATCAGCAAAAAATACGACGCTGTAATTGTTGCTGTAAATCACCAGCCTTACAGGTTACTCGACGAAAATTATTTTAAATCCATTACCAACGACGACGCTATACTTGTTGATGTCAAAGGATTGTATCGTGGAAAAATAAAAAATATTCAATACTGGAGTTTATAAGTCAGAAAAAAATTTCAGCACAAAGCCGTGGAAAGATATTTTCTTCGGCTTTTTTATTCATAATTTTTTACCTTTGACGATCATTTTATCCTTTAAAATTGATATTCATGAAGAAAATTCTTGTTACAGGAGGCACTGGATATATTGGTTCGCATACCACTGTTGAATTACAGCAAAAAGGTTACGATGTCGTGGTTGTAGATAACTTTTCCAACTCTCAGGCTGATGTTCTCGATAACATAGAAGCCATTTCTGGAAAAAAACCTGCATTCGAAAACTTCGACTTATCAGATCGCGAAAAAACTCTCGACTTTTTCAGCCGCTATCATGACCTTGATGCAATTATTCACTTTGCAGCATTCAAAGCTGTCGGAGAATCGGTTGCAAAGCCACTTTTGTACTATCAAAACAACATTTTTTCCCTGGTAAACATTCTTCAGGGAATGCTCATTAACAATATCAATAATCTTGTGTTTTCTTCCTCCTGCACAGTTTACGGGCAACCTGATAAATTGCCGGTAGATGAACTTGCACCTGTTCAACAGGCCATGTCACCTTACGGAAATACCAAACAAATTTCAGAAGAAATTATTCAGGATACTGTCCGATCGTCTTCACTAAAAGCAATTGCACTAAGATATTTTAATCCGATTGGGGCCCATGAATCATCGAAAATTGGTGAACTTCCTCTCGGAGTGCCAAACAATCTGGTTCCTTTTATTACCCAGACAGCCATTGGAATTCGTGAGCAACTCAAAGTTTTTGGTTCCGATTATCCCACATCCGACGGTACTCCCATCCGCGACTATATTCATGTGGTTGATCTTGCAAAAGCTCACGTAATAGCAGTGGACCGTATGCTTGAAAACAAAACAAAAAAAACTTTCGAAGTATTTAACCTTGGAACCGGTAACGGATATTCAGTACTTGAAGTGATTAACAGCTTCGAAAAAGTATCCGGATTAAAATTAAACTATAAAATAGTTGACCGTCGTCCTGGTGATGTAACCGAAGTATGGGCTGATACGCGATTCGCCAATGAGGAACTGGGCTGGAAAGCTGAAAAAGGAATTGACGAAATGACTTTATCAGCCTGGAATTGGGAACTTGCATTGCATTCAAAAAAGAAAAACAAATAACCATCATAAAACATTATGGAAAATTACATTAAAACAATCATGGTAACAGGTGGAGCTGGTTTCATCGGTTCACATCTTATCAGACTTTTGGTCAGAAAGTATCCAAATTATCGCATCATCAATGTGGACAAACTTTCATATGCCGGTAATCTTGAAAACTTGCGCGATGTGGAAGATCTACCCAACTATAAATTTGTAAGATCCGACATTGTTGAAGCTGAAGAAATGCAGAAACTTTTCGATGTTTTTAAATTTGACGGTGTAATCCATCTTGCAGCAGAATCTCACGTTGACCGCTCAATCTCCAGCCCTACCGAGTTTATTATGACCAATATTGTGGGGACTGCTAATCTTCTTAATGCTGCAAAATTCCACTGGCAAAATGATTATAAAGGAAAACTGTTTTATCACGTTTCGACAGATGAAGTTTATGGATCGCTTGGCGAAACAGGGCTTTTCACCGAAAAAACTCCTTATGATCCCCGTAGCCCATACTCCGCTTCCAAAGCAAGTTCCGACCACCTTGTCAGGGCTTATTTTCACACTTTCGGATTACCCGTTAAACTATCTAATTGTTCGAACAATTACGGAGGTTATCAGTTTCCCGAAAAACTCATTCCTCTTTTCATCCATAACATCAAGAATAATAAAAAGCTCCCTGTTTACGGCAAAGGTCTCAACATACGCGACTGGCTTTATGTGGAAGATCATGCTGCTGCCATTGACCTGATTTACCACAAAGGAAAAATAGGTGAAACCTACAACATAGGTGGCAACAACGAATGGAAAAATATTGACCTGATAAGAACACTTTGCAAAATCATGGACAAAAAACTCGGCAAACCAGCCGGAGAATCAGAAAAACTTATCACATTCGTAAAAGACCGTGCAGGTCATGACCTACGCTACGCCATTGATTCTTCGAAGCTTCAAAAAGAACTCGGATGGAAACCTTCTGTGAAATTCGATGAAGGTTTTGAAAAGACAGTTGACTGGTATCTCAATAATACCGACTGGCTCGAAAATGTGACTTCAGGAGATTATCTTAAATATTATGAAGAACAATACCTGAACAGGTAATAACCTAACTTCATTTACTGAATCAAACTGTTTTAACAAAAGCAGATTTTCGATTTGCATTTTCGATGATTTTTAAAAACAACCATTACTTTCGACCACTTTCTGCTTTTTAAAAAGAGATCAGCAACACTCTATTCAATCAGATCAAGCCCACCGATTTGGAAATTTCAAGCATTCTTCCGATCGGGCGACGCGCTTTTTCTATTACATCATCCGACAGGTGAATTTGCGGATTTTCATTCTTCATACAAAGATAAAGTTTCTGCATTGTGTTCATCTTCATGTAGGGACAATCATTACAGGCACAGGTTTCATCTTTGCTTACAACAATAAATTCTTTTTCCGGTGAATCTTTCTTCATCTGATGTAAGAGTCCACTTTCAGTTGCAACAATGTATTTTTTAGCATTATCCTTTTTTGTAAACTTTAGCATTCCTGAAGTTGATCCGACAAAATCTGCAATCTCAAGCACAGGCGCCTGACACTCCGGATGTGCAATCACTTTTGCATCCGGATTCTCTTTCTTCATTCTCATTATTGTTTCCGTTGTTAAAATATCATGCACAACACAAGTACCATCCCAGAGTACCATGTTCCGTCCAGTTACTCTGTTAACATAACCGCCAAGATTTCTATCCGGTGCAAAAATTATTTTCTGATCTTTTGGAAACGATTCCACTATTTTAACGGCATTCCCAGATGTACAAATTACATCCGACATTGTTTTGATTGCCGCGGAACAATTAATATACGAAATGACAATATGATCGGGATATTTATTACGAAAAACACTAAAATCCTCCGGTGGACATGAATCAGCAAGTGTACAACCCGCATTAAGGTCTGGTAAAACTACAACTTTTTCAGGGTTCAGTATCTTTGCTGTTTCGGCCATAAAATGCACACCAGAGAAAACAATCATGTCTGCATCTGTACTTTCCGCTTTTTGTGATAGTTCCAGGCTGTCGCCCACAAAATCAGCGATATCCTGAATTTGCGGAATCTGATAGTAATGAGCAAGCAAAACGGCATTTTTTTCCTTTTTCATCTTTAGAATTTTTGCCGCAAGTTCGTCATCTTTTTTGTATCTTGTCTTATCGTTATTCGTCGAATTCATAATATTAAATAGTTTTTAAATAAAGAAATTTTTATTTTTATTAGTCTGTTGAAATGCATGAAAACTTTAAGCAGAAAAGCTTTGAAATTTCATTTTTCAATAATTATTAACAGAACATTAACAGCAGAAAAATCGTAAATTATTGATTAACTTGATTGATTAAAAGTTATACTCATCTTAACAAACAATTGAGCAAAATTATTATTTAATAAAAACATTGCTGATTTTTATCCGTATTTGTTGATTTGGATGGTGAAAACTGGTAAAATTTTTCAATAACTGTCTGGTGAAATGAAAAAAAAGCGAAAATTGTTGTTAAACCATCCATTTATCAGATTTTAGAAACTAAAATCCACAGTCATCCACATCATTTTGTTAATAAGTGTAAGTTGTTGTAACATTAGATTTTGAAAAGTCAGTAATCCCTAATGAATAAAAATCATGATTTTTGGCACCAGCCAGTTACGATGATTGGCAAATGTTTTAAAGAATTAGAAATAAAAGCATTAAACAGGTTAAAAACATAAAAACCCATTCAATTTGAAAAACCAACATCAGAATTTATCTTTATTTTTGAGCAAATTTTTTTCAACAAAATAGTAAATGGCAGAAGAACAAAAGGTTATTCCAATTGGCAGCGATCATGCTGGATTTGCACTGAAAACATTTTTGATAAAAACACTGGAAAAGGAAGGTTTCAGTTTTAAAGATTTTGGCACATATTCTGAAAATAGTGCTGATTATCCTGATTTTGTGCATCCTGTTGCCCATGGCATAAATTGCGGTGAATACGAAAAAGGGATTGTGATATGCGGGAGCGGACAGGGTGCAAATATGACGGCCAACAAATATCCTGAAGTACGATCGGCATTATGCTGGGATGTTGAACAGGCAAAGCTGTCGAGATTGCACAACAATGCAAATGTAATTGCTCTTCCGGGAAGATTTATTGACTTCGGACAGGCAGTGGATGCAGTAAAAATATTTTTTTCCACAGCATTTGAAGGAGGAAGACACGTGGCAAGAGTAAACAAGATATCCAGAGTAATTCAATAATATGCAGAAAGATGTCAGAAATACATAAAAATTTTCTGAAGGACTCGGAAAAGATAGTTTTTGATACTGAACACAGAAAAAAAATAAAATACAACATTGGCAGGTACGATGCTGCTGTGATTAATGGAAAACGACAGTATAAGAATTTAGAGGCAGCCAAAAACCGTGCTGCTTCCATAAAACATAAAGTTTTAGAAAACCTCGATAAGTACCTGAATGAGTTTGAAGTGAATTTTGAACGCAATGGCGGGCATATTGTGTGGGCAATTAATGCAGGAGATGCTGTAACAGAAATTGTAAAAATTCTGCAAAAAAACGAAGCCCGGATGGTGGTTAAATCAAAGTCAATGATAACTGAAGAACTTGAATTGAACCATGCATTGGAAAAAGCCGGAATAGAAGCAGTTGAAACAGATTTAGGCGAGTATATCGTGCAGATTGCAGGCGAAAAACCATATCATATAGTCACACCTGCAATGCATAAATCCAAGGAAGACATATCGAAGTTGTTTCATGAAAAATTTAATACACCGGAAGATTTTACACCAGAAGAGTTAACTTCATTTGTTAGAAAGCAACTCAGGGAAAAGTTTATTAAGGCTGATGCAGGAATAACCGGTTCCAATTTTCTTATAGCTGACACGGGTTCTATCGCAATCACTGAGAATGAAGGAAACGGGCTGCTTTCCTTTTCTTTGCCAAAGGTTCATATTGCAGTTGCAGGAATTGAAAAGATTATCCCTTCAATACGAGACCTTGATCTTTATTGGCCTTTACTGGCTACGCACGGCACTGGACAAATAATGACTGTTTACAACAGCATCATCTCCGGCCCGAGAAAAGAGGGTGAGGTTGACGGACCAGATGAACTGTATGTAGTTTTGATTGATAACGGCCGAACAGAATTGCTACGTCATAAGGAACAACGAAGTGCACTTTCATGCATACGTTGTGGAGCATGTCTTAATGCTTGTCCCGTTTACAGGAACATTGGCGGATACACTTATAACGCCACATACACCGGTCCAATTGGTGCTGTAATAACTCCTCACCTCAAAGGAATGAAAGATTACAAGCACCTGAGTTTTGCTTCGTCATTATGTGGAAAATGCACTGAAGTCTGCCCGGTAAAAATTAATCTGCACGAATTGCTACTTCTCAATAGAAATGAGTCAGTGAAACTTGGATACACCAATCGGTCAGAACGTTTTGTACAGAAATTTGCAAAAAAATTGATGAAAAACCGCCGAATGATGGATTTATGCGGAGGTAAAATAAAAAATACAATAATGCGGCTTTTCTTCAAAAAGCTGTGGGGCCCAAGGAGATCACTCCCGGTTTTTGCACCGAAATCATTTAGTCAATTGTGGGAGGAGCGCCGAAAGCAGAATAATAAGTAAACAAATCTTTTTAAAAAAAAGATGATTATTCGCAGATTACCAGATGATAGTTCTTTTTGCCTCGCTGGATGAGTATGTATTTTCCCTGAAGGAGATGATCTTCCCCTACAATAATATTTTCAAATACTTTTTCCTTGTTTATCGAAATAGCATTGCTTTTTAAAAACTCACGTGCTTCTCGTTTTGATGCAGCAACATTTGTATAGTCAGTGAGAAAATCAACCACAGGAATTCCATCAAGGATTGAAATGAGTTTTACTATACTTTTAGGTACGCCCTCAAACAGGCTGAGAAGCACATTTTCTTTTAGTTTTTTCAAAGTATCTGTAGTGCCTTGTCCGAATAAAATACCACTTGCATCAACAGCCGTTTCGAAGTCTTCTTTAGAGTGAATCATAGTGGTAACCTCGCGGGCAAGTACTTTTTGCAGCTCACGGAGATGTGGTGCCTTTTTGTGATTTTCAATCAAAGTATCAATTTCTTCTTTTGAAAGGAGGGTAAATATTTTTATGTACCTTGCAGCATCATCATCGGAAGTATTAAGCCAAAACTGATAGAAGGCATAAGGTGACGTTTTTTCAGGATCAAGCCAGACGTTACCTTCCTCTGTTTTACCGAATTTTCCACCGTCGGATTTTGTGATCAGAGGGCAGGTAAGAGCAAAAGTCTGTGCTTCATGTCCAAGTTTACGCCGGATCAATTCAGTGCCGGTAATTATGTTACCCCACTGATCGGACCCACCCATTTGAAGTCTGCAGTTATACTTCTGAAAAAGTTCAAGAAAATCAGTTGCTTGTACAAGCTGGTAGGAAAACTCGGTGAATGACATGCCCTCTTTAGCGTCAGAACTTAGCCTGGTTTTAACAGAGTCTTTCGACATCATGTAGTTTACGGTAATATGTTTACCAATATCACGGATAAATTGGAGGAAACTGAATTCTTTCATCCAGTCGTAGTTGTTTACCATCAATGCCCCATTGGGAGCAACGTCGCTGAAATCGAGGAAATGTGCCAGTTGATTTCTTATGGCTTCCTGGTTGTGACGCAAAGTAGTTTCATCAAGAAGATTACGTTCTTTGGATTTTCCTGAAGGATCTCCGATCATTCCTGTAGCACCACCGATAAGCACGATGGGACGATGACCTGCAACCTGAAAATGTTTCAGCATCATCACCGATACAAGGTGACCTATGTGAAGCGAATCAGCAGTCGGATCAATTCCAACATAGGCAGTGGTGATTTCTTTCGACAGTTGTTCCTCGAGACCGGGAGTCATATCGTGGATCATTCCACGCCATTTTAATTCTTCTACAAAATTCATCGTAAGTAAAATTTTTGCAAAGATAATTTTTGAATCCTGAAAACGGGAAAAGATAATTTAAACCTGATAAATAAACGGTTACAGAGTAATATATAAAATCATGAATCAGAATGAGATAAATTTCGTTATTTTTGTAGCCGAATTAACTTTAAAACACGATAATATGTCAGAAAAAATATTGAACTATGTAAAACCTGGCGTCGTTACCGGAGATGATGTTCAGAAGGTTTTTGAAATTGCACGTAAAAATCATTTTGCTTTGCCAGCAGTAAATGTTGTAGGAACAGACTCGGTGAATGCAGTTCTTGAAGCAGCACGAAAGGTTAATGCTCCTGTGATCATTCAGTTTTCGAATGGCGGTGCAGCATTTTATGCTGGAAAAGGTTTATCCAACGAAAATGAAAAAGCAGCTGTTGCAGGTGCTATTTCGGGAGCAGTACACATTCATCAGATGGCTGAATTGTACGGTGTGCCGGTGATTTTGCACACCGATCATGCAGCCAGGAAATTACTTCCCTGGATTGATGGATTGCTCAATGCCGGAGAAGAATATTTTAAAAAGTACGGAAAACCACTCTACAGTTCACATATGCTTGATCTTTCAGAAGAACCAATTAAGGAAAATATTGAAATCAGTAAAAGATATCTGGAAAGAATGAGCAAAATCGGGATGACGCTTGAAATAGAACTTGGCATTACCGGCGGTGAAGAAGATGGCGTGGACAATACCGGATTGGACAGCTCGAGGCTTTATACCCAACCACAGGAAGTAGCTTTTGCTTACGAAGAACTGAAATCAATAAGCGATCGTTTTACCATAGCGGCTGCTTTCGGAAATGTACACGGAGTGTATAAGCCCGGAAACGTTAAACTTCAGCCTGTCATACTTAAAAATTCTCAGGATTACATTCAGAAGAAATTCAATACCGGAAACAATCCGGTAAATTTCGTGTTCCACGGGGGGTCAGGTTCATCACGGGAAGAAATCAGGGAAGCTATAAACTATGGCGTTATTAAAATGAATATCGACACTGATACTCAGTGGGCAATGTGGGAAGGTGTCCTGAATTATTACAAAAAAAATGAAGGCTATCTGCAGGGACAAATAGGTAATCCTGAGGGTGAGGATAAACCAAATAAAAAGCATTACGATCCACGTAAATGGCTGCGCGAAGGACAACTTTTTATGATTAAAAGACTTGAGCAGGCTTTTGAAGATCTGAATAATATCGACAGAAATTAATCTGTCATTTCGATGTAAAAGCTGTTTCAAAAAAAGCCGGTTTTTCCTGCGTGAGAAGATAAGCCAATGTTTAATCTTTCACGGGTAATCAGAACTTTTGAAACAGCTTTTGTTTTTTCCTAAAATGCTTAATAATCATAAAAACCTGAATCAGAGGAAATTTTGTAAAAGACAAATCTGCAGTGAAAAAAGCTCTTGGTATCGGTTCAAAGAATCAGGTTGTAAAAAACTTTCCGGCACAGATCAATGATGCAGCATCAGAACAGACACAAGCGTTCTAAAATATCGGATACGGCAGTTTGAAAGAAACTGTGCCTGAGAATGAAAAAGAAATGAATGCCGGTAGCTGATCCTGGAAAATTGATAATATCACGGCTAAAATGTCTATTTTTGATGTGTTTAAAAATAGTTTGTGGATATGTTAAAAGGATTTCGTGGAAGAATTTTTTATTTCGACATAAATGCCGATGTTTTTCATCTGGAAAAAGGATACCATTATTTTGAGGACGGACTGCTCTTGGTGAAAGATGGAAAAGTACTGAAGGCGGGAAGCTATGATAAACTTTCGGTTGAAGTGACACAGAAATACGAGTGTATTGAATTTGGCAACAGTTTCATATTTCCAGGATTTATTGATGCACACGTTCATTCGGTCCAAACAAAGTCAATCGCTTCGTATGGAAATCAACTGCTTCAATGGTTACAAACCTATATTTTCCCAAATGAAAAGAAATTTGACAACACTGAATATGCGCGGGAACACACCCGTTTTTTCTTTCAGCAGTTGCTAAAAAACGGAACAACCACAGCAGTTATATATCCTGCAATTTTTGATGCATCGGTGGAAGCGGTTTTTGAAACAGCGCGTATGCTCAACATGAGAATCATCAGCGGTAAGACCTGGATGGACCGGAATGCACCTGATTATTTGATCGAAAAGCCGGAAAAATCATTAAAATCGGTATCCGGACAGATTGAGAAATGGCACCGAAAAGGCAGAGCACACTATGCCATTACTCCGCGCTATGCCATAACCTCTTCACCAGATTCTTTAAAAGTAGCCGCTTCATTGCTAAGGACTTATGAAGGATTGTATATTCAGACACATATTTCTGAAAACATGCAGGAGGTAGCAATGGTAAATCACAGCTACAACGACCATAAAGGTTACCTTGATGTTTACGACAGCTATGGATTACTTACACCATATACTCTGCTCGGTCATGGCATTTATCTCAGTTCCGGTGAGTTAAACCGGATTGCGCAGGCAGGTGCTTCCATTGTTCATTGTCCGACTTCTAATCTTTTCCTGGGAAGTGGTTTGTTCGATTTTCACAAAACAATAGAACATGGTGTAAAAATAGCTGTAGGAAGTGATGTAGGCGGAGGGACCAGTTTTTCTATGTTGAGTAACCTTCACGATGCTTACAAGATTTCCGCTCTGAAAAACAATCTGAACTTTGAAAACAGCTCTTTCAATACCTTTGCTACAATGAATGCACTCGAAGCATTCTATTTTATAACCCTTGGCGGTGCCAGAGCTTTGCATCTCGAAAACAAGATCGGAAGTTTCTTACAGGGAAATGAAGCTGATTTTGTGGTAATTGACCCGTCAAAGAATCAACTCTTAAGTTATAGGCTCGACGGTGCAGACACTGTTGAAGAAATGCTGTTTGCCATCCTGATGTTGGGTAATGAACAGGTTGTAAAGGCTACCTATCTCATGGGAGAGGAAGCTTATCCGTTCAAAGTTTAATACGGATAAGCACCCTCAGGGAAGAAGAATTTTCGAAAAATGATTCAAGAAGATATTAATCGAGCAATTCGGCAAGTTTTTGGTGTAATTGCTCACCGCGAAGATCTTTTGCGATGATAATTCCTTCAGGATTGAGCAGAAAGCTTGCTGGTATTGAACTTACACTGTAAAGTCTCGAAACTTCATTGTTCCAGTACTGAAGATCAGAAACATGATTCCATTGCAGATTATCATCGGCAATTCCTTTCAGCCATGCGTTTTTGTCCCTGTCGAGTGACACGCTGAGAATATCAAAACCTTTTTGATGATATTTTTCGTAAGCAGCAACAATGTTCGGATTTTCTACCCTGCAGGGTTTGCACCATGATGCCCAGAAATCAATAAGCAGGTATTTTCCACGAAAAGATTCGAGTAAGACTGGATTGCCATCAGGGTCATTTTGCGAAAACAAAGGTGCATGGCTGCCAATGGCTACTTTCCTGAGTTTTTCAACTTCTTCATTCAGGGCAACATAATAGGTTGTTTGATGGACAGAAGAATCCAGATTTTCCATTGATCGGATGACTTTTTCGATTTCGAAATTCTGGAGATTATTCAACAGAATGAATGGTGCGATAACACTTTTGTTGTTAGTGTTGGCAAAATTCAATAAATCTTCTGTTCTTGATGTTTCGATTTCCTGTGCTCTTTTTTCGATTGCCCTCATGGTTGGTTCATCATTTAGTGCACTGGCATTGCGGTATTGTTGTGAAATTTCCTCATATTCCTGGTCATAATCACTTAAATCCTCAGCAAGGCGGGTGTATAACTGCTGTGTAGGAAGTCCATCATAAACAGCTTTGGCAAGAGTTCCGGAAATTCTCAACTGCCCTGGCTCCACAAAAAAACCAAGGTATTCACGCTCCGTCTTGAAATGTAAATAATACATCTCCGGCATATCAACCGTGCCTTTAAAATTGAATTTTCCGTCATCTGCCATTAAGGAATCAATTGGTGCGAAATTGTTGTCAACAATTTTGCCAAGTACAACCCATCCGTTTTTTATTCCCTCAAGATTTCCGGTAATCTCAAATTGATTTTTTGGCTGATTACATGAAAAAAGAATAGTTGCTGAAAAAATTGCAAATAATAGAGGTCTCATTAATTTTTATTTTAGTTATAAATGTTTTTGGGATTAATTGAAAATCAACGTTTTTCGTTTTTACTAAAAATGAGTTGTGACAGTAAAACAAGAAATAAAGTAGTAATAGAACTAAGACCAATTCTCAGGATTGTTTGAGGTACCTCAGTGAAACCAAATATTTCCAGAAAAAAGAGCATGGAATGATGCAGAAGTATGAGCAGAAAAGCATAGGTTAAAAATTTACTGAAACTTGAAGATTTAAGTCCAGGAGATTCCCCCGAATCAGTTTCTTTGCCAGCAGTGAGAATTTTAATGAAGATAGGGCGAAAAAATGCCATAAATACTGAGGCTGCAGCATGCATTCCCAATGAATTTGAAAAAAAATCAACTCCAAGACCCAGAAAAAATGAAGAAAGAAGGAGCACCCAGCCTTTGGTTTGGAAGGGAAGTAAAAGAATGAAATATACATAGAATGCAGGATATATGTATGTTCCCAACAAAAGGTGGTTGAAAATCAGTACCTGAACCAACCACGAAACAAAAAAACGTATGATATTGCTTACTATCATTTTAGCTTAATTCTGAACTTCCGGTTCATGTAATTCTTTTAACTCATGAATTGATGGGTTGCTTACAACATAAACATAGGAAAGCTTGTTGAAGTCAACGCTGAACCTTACGACCAGCTGATAGAAATTTTCACCTTCTTCAAGCCTGAAATCCTCCACTGTTCCAATGAGCATTCCTTCGGGATAAACGTGAGAATATCCACTGGTCACAATAGTATCACCGGTTTGTATTTGTACATGGGAGGGGATATCAATCAATTTTCCCAGTCGGTAATTTCCTCCTTCCCACAACAGTGAACCGGACTGATTTGATTTTTTATGTTTTGCACTAATTCTTGAATTTTTGTTTAATGCAGACATAACGGAGCTGAAATGTGCTGAAGTTTCAATCACATGACCAACAACACCGTCGGGAGAAATCACAGCCATATCAGGTAAAATGCCATGAACGCGACCTTTGTTGATTTTCAGATAATTATTGCGTCTGTTCACCGAATTGCTGATAACTCTTGCTGCTTCATAATGATACGTTATGGCAAAAGAAGTATCGGTGAACAGGGAATCATTTCTGCTAAGGAAAATGTAAGGTTCACAATTTTCTGAAAGTAAACGGGCATTTTCCTGGGCCAGTGATTTGTTGGCGTGGCGAAGCGAAAAATAATCAGTAATGTTGCTGACCACAGTCAGCAGTTTTCCTGTAACCCCGTTGGTAGTATTTATTACAATAGTTTTTTGGTAGTAATTGTTTTGGATCATCAGCAGGAAGGAGATGACCATGAGCAATAGAAAGAGAAAGTAAAAGGAATATTTCCAGATAAATGCGAATAGGTTTTGCATTTGTTGTTTTACGATTTACTTAACCAATGCTTTTGTTCCGGTTTGGATTAGTCAGTTTATTTGATAAGGAAGGTAAATTTATCAAAATTTTTAAGTGCGATGCCTGTTCCTCGCGCTACGGCCCTGAGCGGATCCTCTGCAACATGGATCGGAAGTTTTGTTTTCAGGTGGAGACGTTTATCAAGTCCGCGCAACATTGACCCACCACCGGCCAGATAAATTCCTGTCCGGAAAATATCTGCCGACAATTCCGGAGGAGTCATTTCAAGTGCCTGCAATACAGCGGTTTCAACTTTAGAAATGGATTTGTCGAGGCAATGCGCTATTTCGGTGTAGTTTACCACGATTTCTTTTGGTATTCCGGTGAGCATATCACGGCCGTGTACGGCAAAATCATCCGGGGGGTTATCCAGTTCCGGAAGGGCAGCGCCAACTTCAATTTTGATGCGCTCAGCCGAGCGTTCACCGATGTTGATGTTGTGTTGTTTTCGCATGTATTCCTCAATGTCAGCATTAAAGTCGTCACCGGCGATGCGAATTGATTTGTTGTTTACAATACCTCCAAGAGCAATTACAGCAATTTCACTGGTGCCTCCACCTATATCAATAATCATATTTCCGGTTGGTTCAAGAACGTCAATGCCAATACCTATTGCTGCTGCCATTGGTTCGTGTATGAGTTTTACCTCCTTGGCGCCGGCTTGTTCAGCCGAGTCTTTAACAGCGCGTTCTTCCACTTCGGTAATTCCGGAGGGAATACAGATAACCATTTTTAGTGCCGGAGGGAATAATGAACTTCGGATGCCGATCATTTTGATCATTTCGCGGATCATGTATTCGGCAGCCTGAAAGTCGGCAATCACACCATCGCGCAAAGGACGGATGGTTTTAATGTTTTCGTGGGTCTTTCCGTGCATCATCTGTGCACGCTTGCCCACAGCGATAATTTTTCCGGAGCTGCGCTCAATAGCTACAATGGAAGGTTCGTCAACAACTACTTTATCGTTATATATTATGATCGTATTAGCTGTGCCAAGATCAATTGCTATTTCTCTTGTAAAAAATGAAAAAAGTCCCATAATTTTTTATCAATGTCTTTAATACTAAGGTGATTTGCTTAAATGAATTAAAAGACAAAACTACACTTTTTAATGTTTGAAATGTCGTATTCCTGTAAATGCCATAGATATTGCAAATTTATTGCAATAATCCACAGAATCAGCATCCCTTACTGATCCTCCCGGTTGAATAACGGCTTTAATTCCGGCCTGAAAGGCAATTTCAACTGAGTCGGAAAACGGGAAAAAAGCATCGGAAGCCATTACAGCTCCATTTGTGTCGAAGCCTAACGCATGCGCTTTTGCTATGGCCTGTCTGACAGCGTCAACACGGGAAGTTTGACCGATACCGCTGCCAATAAGTTGTTTGTTTTTTGCCAGTACAATGGCGTTGGATTTAGTATGCTTCACAATTTTATTGGCAAACAACAAATCATCAATTTCGTTTTCAGTTGCATGGGTGGTGGTAACAAAGTTCAATTGGTCTTTTGTTTCGGAAAACCTGTCTTTATCCTGCTCAAGAACGCCATTAAGGATTGATTTGAATTGTCTTGCAGGTAACTGAATTTGTTTTTGACGCAGAATTATTCTGTTTTTCTTTTGCTTGAGCAGTTCCAGGGCACTTTGTTCATAACCGGGGGCGATAATTACTTCAAAGAAAAGTTTGTTGATTTCTTCTGCAGTGGCAAAATCCACCGGCTTGTTGGTAATAATAACGCCGCCGAATGCAGAAACCGGATCACCGGCAAGTGCTTTTTCCCAGGCTTTTGAAAGCGTTTCATCTACAGCCAGTCCACAAGCGTTGTTGTGCTTGATCACAGCAACCATCGTTTCTTCAAAATCGTTGGCAAGGTGGATTGCCGCATCTATATCGTTAAGGTTGTTGTAGGAGATTGACTTTCCGTTCAACTGATCGAACAAACACGTAAGGTCACCAAAAAACAAACCTTCCTGGTGAGGATTTTCACCATATCTTAACGGAGTTACATCCTGACAGCTTTGTTTGAAAACCTTTATCGCTGAAGATTTATTGAAATAATTGAAAATAATTGTGTCGTAATGGGAAGAAATATTAAATGCATGAGCAGCAAATTGTCTCCGTTGGTCGAGTGTTGTGCATCCTTCATTGTTTATGAAAATTTCCAGAAAGTCAGGGTAAAGCTTTATGGAGGGTACAACCAGAACGTCTTCAAAATTTTTTGCCGCAGCCCGAATAAGACTAATCCCGCCAATATCAATTTTTTCGATGATCTCTTCGGAGTCAGAAGTGTTTTTAAGGGTTTTTTCGAATGGGTACAAATCAACAATTACCAGGTCAATTTCTGGAATGTGAAATTGAGTAAATTCCTTTTGGTCGTCTTTGTGATTTCGTCTCCCGAGAATCCCGCCAAAAATCAATGGATGAAGGGTTTTCACCCTACCGCCGAAAATAGGTGGATAGGAAGTGAGGTCCTCAACTCGTTTTGCTTTGTATCCCAGTTCTTGGATAAAGTTGTAAGTACCACCTGTTGAAAAGATTTCTATCTTCTTTTGATGCAATTCTTTTAGAATCGTATCCAGGCCGGTTTTATCATACACGGAGATAAGTGCAGAGTTGATTTTTTTCAGTTTTGTCATGGTCAGTTTGCTTGGATGTTTTTGCTGTTCATCATCCTGATAATGAAGGTTGCAAAAATATGGAAAAAAGGCTTAGTTTACTTTTTTTACTTTACTTTGCTGAAAAATACTCCTGTGAGTAACAATCGGATAGTATTTCAGTCGTTAAATGAAAGCAGATTGAAAACCGGTTGATCCTGACAAATTCTTAACTCGTTCTTCATATGTTTCTACTGATTAAACTGATAAAAGAAAGTTATCTTTTTGCCTATACGGCGATCATATCCAATAAAGTCCGCACATTATTATCATTGCTCGGAATTACTATCGGGATTTTTTCAGTGATATCGGTTCTCTCAGTTTTCGATTCACTTGAGCGGAGTATCCGAAACAGCTTTAATGATTTGGGCTCAAACGTAATTTTTATTCAGAAATGGCCCTGGATGATGGGTGGCGGTGATTATCCCTGGTGGAAATACATGAACCGGCCCGAGCCAACAATGTATGAAATGGAAGAAATCATAAAACGAAGCAATACTGCCGAAGCAGCATCTTTTATGTTTAGTTTCAGCCGTCAGTTAAGTTTCAGGAACAACACTTACGATGATGTTGGAATTATGGCTGTTTCACATGATTATGAAAGAGTAATGCCTGTGGATATTCAGGAGGGACGATATTTTACCAGAACGGAGTCACAAAACGGGCGAAATGTGGTAATTATCGGAGCAAAAATTGCAGAAGAGCTTTTTCCTGATAGTGATCCTTTAGGACAAACAGTAAAAATTGGTGGAAACAGGGCAAACATTATAGGCATTTTAAAACGTCAGGGTGAAGGCGCTTTTGGTAATTCCAATGATGAGCAGGTAATTGTTCCTGTTAATTTTGCACGGGCTTTTGTAAACATGAGAAATAGCGGAACAACTATTGTTGCTAAAGCTGCTGCCAATGTATCCAACACCCAACTGATGGATGATTTAACAGGTATAATGCGCTCATTGAGAAAATTAAAACCCGGAGAAGAAAACGATTTTGCACTGAACGAAGTGAGTGTTATCAATCAGGGACTGCAGGCATTTTTCAGCGGGCTTGCCATTATTGGATGGATCATTGGAGCTTTCTCCCTGCTGGTCGGCGGTTTTGGAATTGCCAATATTATGTTTGTTTCGGTTCGCGAACGAACAAACATCATTGGTATTCAAAAAGCCATCGGTGCAAAAAACTACTTTATCCTGCTGGAATTTCTGTTTGAAGCAGTGTTTCTTTCTCTGCTGGGAGGGATCATCGGGCTCCTGCTGATTTATTTAGGCATGATTTCTTTTGGTCATGCTATGCCCTTCCCGCTTATACTCTCTCAAAGCAATATATTGCTTGGTCTGATAATATCCACTGTCATCGGATTGATTTCGGGTTTTGTGCCTGCTTGGGTGGCTGCTCGTCTCGATCCGGTCGAAGCCATACGGTTTGGATATTAATTCAGCTAAACCCTAAGTTTGAAAAAACCAGACGTTCAAAAAATCAAACAGGATTGTTTATAACCAAATAAGTTATTTTATGACCGTAGTACACCCTAAATTTCCCATCCAACAAAATGTTGTGGTATTATTATCCAGATTATTCAACAAATTAGTTAGCATGAAGAATTTTTTGACCTTACTTTTTGTGATTCTTCTGATATCAGGCATTCAGGCTCAGACTGAAAATCCTGCTTACGATAAGGAATTGGCCGGAAAGTTTGAAGGTGATGATTATGGAATGAAATCCTATATTTTTGTTTTACTTAAAACCGGACCGGCAAAAATTGAGTCAAAAACTGTTGTTGACAGTCTTTTTGCCGGACATCTGCAGAATATCCGACGGCTTGCTGAAGCCGAAATACTTGTTCTGGCAGGTCCACTTACACAGAACGATAATCAATACAGGGGAATCTTTATTCTTGATGTGAAAACAACGTCGGAGGCTGAAGAATTATTACAAACAGATCCCGCTATTAAAGAAAAACTTCTTGATGCGGAACTGTTTACCTGGTACGGTGCTACAGCTCTTGGAGAATACCTGAAAGTTCAGGAAAAAATCACCAAATTTAATTTTTGAGGTTTTCGATTTTATCGTATTGATTGAATCAATCTCTTTTTGTTTTATTAATTTGAAAACATGACTTATCAACAGATTTTAAGCTACATGTATGAAAAACTGCCGATGTATCAGCGAATAGGCAGTGCTGCCTACAAGGCAGACCTTGGCAATACACACCGGCTTTGTCAGTTACTGGATCATCCTGAAAATAAATTTCTTTCAATACATGTTGCCGGAACAAACGGCAAAGGAACCACATCTAACCTCATTGCATCGGTTTTGCAACAGGCAGGTTACAAAACCGGACTCTACACATCACCGCATTACACTGATTTCAGGGAACGAATCAGGATTAACGGACAAATGATTCCTGAAAATGAAGTAGTGCGGTTTATCGAAAATTGGGAAAATCAGTTTGAAGCAATAGGTTTATCATTTTTTGAAATGACTGTCGGGCTGGCATTCGATTATTTTGCCAGAGAAAAAGTAGATTACGCCGTTATTGAAGTAGGTATGGGAGGACGTCTCGATTCGACAAATGTAATCACTCCGCTGGTGTCGGTAATTACCAATATCGGACTTGATCACACCAAATTTCTTGGTAACACATTAGAAGCAATTGCAAACGAAAAAGCGGGAATCATCAAATCCGGTGTTCCGCTTGTCGTTGGTGAAACCCAAAAAGAAACAAAGTCAGTATTCCTTCAAAAAGCTGAAGAAAACCAGTCCCCCATTACTTTTGCAGATCAGCAATGGAAAATTGAGCCTATCGGGCAGCAAAAAGTAAATATTTTTTTCAGGGAAATGCCGTATCTAACCCATACAGATTTCCCTCCGGCCGGAAGTTATCAGCTTCGTAATCTGGCTACTGTGATGGAATCTTTACGAACGCTGGAAATGATAACCGGAAACACATTATCGAAAGAAACCATTGCATCAGGAATAGCTAATCTGATTAATAATACAGGATTCAAAGGCCGGTGGCAGACAATAGGAATTTCTCCGCTAATCATTTGCGACAGCGGACACAATGAGGACGGTATCCGCGAAGTAATAAAAAACATCAACAATACACCATACCAAAATCTTCATATGGTTTTTGGCATGGTTAACGATAAAGATACAACAGCCATACTTAAGCTGCTTCCGCGTAAAGCAAGATATTATTTTACCAGACCGGGAATTCCCAGAGGCCTCTCACCCGAAATACTTGCAGCCAATGCCATGAAAGCCGGGCTTATCGGTGAAATATATCCAACCGTAAAAGAGGCGCTGGATGCTGCAAAATCAGCAGCAGGAAAAAATGACCTGATTTTTGTTGGTGGCAGCACTTTTGTTGTGGCCGAAGTGGTTTGACGCTATTTTATTTTTAATTATCCCCCGCTGATCAGATGTATAACCATCACAATATCTCCGTCGCTGATGACCGTGGTATCACGTTCTTCTTTTCTGATCAGTTTCCCATTGAGCTTTGTTACCAGCAACCTGAACGTGTAGTTTTTCAACTTGAGTAATTCCTCAAAAGTGAGGTTTTCTGCATCAAAATGTTCAATCCGGTTATTGAGTGTGATTTTCATCTATTAAAAGTAATAAAATTTAGGGTGAAATCAGGATTCCTTATCAGGAAATGTTCTGCAAAAAGAACAACGGAAATTTCTTTTAAAAAATGCTTTTACTTTTTATTGAAGAATAAAATACTTTGGTATAAATTTGCCAGGTTATAAACCCTTTTCAAATTTTCAAATTTAATTCCTGATTGAATAATTTCGCTTTCAAGCAAATAGCAAATTTATTCTATCTTTATTAACCTAAAAACTATTCAAATGAAAAACAGTTACATGCTCAGGCTTCTTGCAATGCTTATTGCAGGGCTTGCTGCAACGGCCAGGCCGAATGCACAAATTAATCCCGACCGGAACAATCATTCTGATAATCGGGTACCTTCCACATCCAGGCAATTTGCCACCGAAGCACCTCTTGAATACTGCATTCCCTATTCTGATTGCGGATATGGGGATTTTATTAACAGTGTTTACCTTAATATGATGACAAATGAAGGCAGTTTATGCAGCGAAAACGGATATGGGGATTTCACCGGTTTATACGCTGAGCTTAATGCCGGAGAAGGTTATTGGATAGGTGTGGAAGCAGGAAATGGAAATCAGTTTTTATCTTTATGGATTGATTATAATGACAACGATCAATTTGACGGGTATGAGTTAATCATTGTGGATTTTTATCTCGAATTACCTTACGAAGTTTACTGGGAATGGTTTATTGTGCCTGCGGATGTATCGGCAGGCAATCACAGGATGAGACTCAGGATCAATGCCGGAATGTCATCGGCAGATCCTTGTGCTGATTTTATTAATGGCGAAACCGAGGATTACACGGTTCAGGTTATGGTCAATCAGCCTGCGTATTGTATTCCATATGCCAATTGTATGGACGGAGATGGTTTTGACTCTTTTATTCTTGGAGATATAGTAAACCTTTCTTCGGGTTGTAGCGATCAGGGTTACGGTGATTTTACAACGATGTCAACTTCATTGGTTCAGGGTGAAATTTATTCGCTGGGAGTTGTTTCAAATTATCCGGATCAATGGGTTACAATGTGGATCGATTTTGACGATAGCTGGACTTTTGATGAGAACGAACTGATCATAAGTGATTTTTATGTGGAATTTTCAGCACAGGAATTTTGGAATGATTTTATTATACCGGCAGATGCCAGTACAGGAACGCATCGCTTGCGTGCCCGTGCTACTTATAGTGTCGCTATGACTGATCCGTGTTCAGATGCTGACTATGGTGAAACCGAGGATTATATGGTTGAAATTATCAGTGGCTCTGCCTTTTCTGATGTTGGGTTGGTGAGTATTGATATTCCTGATGTTGTTCCTGAAGGAAATGTTGATGTGCTGGTATCAATCGAAAATTATGGAGAAACTACTGAAACCTTTATCCTTTCAATTATTTGTGAGATTTCCGGCACAAGTCAATGGGTGACTGCTCTTTTACCGGGAGAAACCAGACAGATTAACTTCGGTTTATGGAACATGCCTGCTGGTCAGTATGAATTTTACAGCTATTTTGATGTTCCCGGTGACATCAATCCCGATAACAACCAGCTCACAAAATCAGTTTATGTTCAAAAATCTGTACCAGCAATTGGATTCACTCCGGCTTCAATGCAGGGAGCTCCGGATGGAGGACTTGTATTTTTTGATTTAAGCACACCGGTTAATTTTCAGTTGATCGCTCCTTCAAACCTTGACAATTTTCTCACTTCTGCCTGTTGGTACAATGATGCAATCTATGCAGGGAAAGCAGGCGGAGGATTTTATACTATAGACCAGTACGACGGAACGACACTGGTAGCATTTACACCTGAAGAAATAACAGGGTTGGAATCTGATGGTAATACCATGTATGCTACCACAGTGAGCCTCATAGCAAAAAACATCTGTCAGTCAAAATTTTGGGAAATCAATCCGAATACAGGAAATATGACCTTAATAACTGTCATGGATCTAACTGTCGGAGAAATGATGGGACTGGCCTGCAACAGCCTGGGTGAACTGTTTGGTTTTGATATTACCAATGATAACTTTTATGCAATCGACAAAACTACAGGAGCAACTACATTAATAGGAAATCTTGGATTGGATTTAACCGGTTATCAGGACCTTTCTTATGACCCTGCAACTGAATCATTTTATCTGGCAGGATATACAAACAAAGGAGCTCTTTACAAAATTAATCCCGAAACGGGAGAAGTATTATACCTCGGTGATTTTCAAAATGAAGCCAGAGTATCAGCTTTTACAATTCCGGATGAAATACTTATGCCAGCACCGCAAAATCTCACCGCTGAAGCAACAAATAATATCGTTAGCCTCAATTGGGATAACGTGCTTTACTGGTTTTTTGACGGTTACAAAATTTATCGCGACGGACAACAAATAGGAACAACACAAAATCCGGCCTTTGTTGATATTTGCATGGAGCCGGGAAACCATGATTACACGGTGACTTCTTATTACGCTGATGTAGAATCTGAGCCTACGCAACCAGTTGTGGCAACAACTCAAAATTGTGCTGTTGCTTTGGTCAATGAAGGTTTTGAATCATTTTTACCCGGCCAGCAGTTGGTTCAGCAGGCACAAGCGATGAACATCGGGTATTGGGACACCTGGAGTCATGCACCGGGAGGCCCTGAAGACCCATATGTTACCAGCTCTGCTGCCCTTTCAGGTCAGAATTCCTTATTGGTGGAATTGAACAATGATGTGGCTATGAGTCTGGGAAACAGAACAACAGGGAAGTACGCATGCAGTTTTTCCATTTATGTTGAACCGGGCAAATGCGGATTCTTTTTCATCATGAATGATATTGACCAATTGCTTTACACACTTGAGGCATTGATGGTTTCGGACGGAACCGGCTGGATAATGGCAGGTCATTCGGAATGGATTTCATTTACCCATGTCAGCGGTGAATGGAATGAGGTATTGCTAACGTTCGATCTGGATAATGACCTGATGAAATGTTTTATTAACGGATCAGAAATCATTGAAACACCTCTTTCTCATGCTTTTGGCGGGGTAATAACACCAATAAAGCTTGGAGCACTTGATTTTTGGGGAGGAGATTATAGTGGAATGAACCCGAAATTTTATGTGGATGACATCAACTATTATGAGCTTCTGGAAATACCTTTTCCTCCACAAAACCCACAGATCAATGAAACCGGAGATGAGGTTTTGCTCACCTGGGAAGCTCCAATGGAAGGAATAATCAATTATCATATTTTCAGAAACGATCAGTTTTTAGGTGCAACAGTTGATACTGAATTTTTGGATTCCGGTCTTGAGCCGGGAAATTATTCTTATGAAATTGGGGCAATTTATGAAGGATGCGAAGCATTTACCGAAACACCTTTGCTGATAAGTCTGCCGGCAGCTCAGCAGTTGGCTGTTCCACAAGGATGGTCTGGTATTTCAAGTTATCTTTTTCCGAATGATCCTCTGCTCGAAAATATTTTTGCCCCTCTGGCCGGTCAGTTGATAATTTTAAAGAACCTGAACGGTACTTATGTACCCGGACAAGGGAGTAATACTTTGATAAACTGGGAAACCGGCAGTGGTTATGCAGTGAAAGTTACTGACAATGTTTCTCTCGAAATACAGGGAATATTTACGCAGACCAACGAACTCGTCTTACCCGCCGGGTGGAGTATAATTCCGGTTTTAAGTGAGTGTGCTGTAAATGTAGAGACGGTTTTTGGTTCGGCGGAGGTTGTAATCATAAAAGAAGTTGCCGGATACAAACTTTATTGGCCGGTCGCCGGTGTCAACACTTTGAATGAATTATTGCCGGGCCGGGCTTATTATATTTATCTTAATTCACAAACGTCATTTGTTTTTCCCGCTTGCGAATGAACATCCGGGTGTTTGATTGATAACATTTCCGGAAAGAGTTTTTAAGCAT
>RZYY01000416.1 GCA_009930115.1 Sphingobacteriia bacterium
TGTTGCTGCAGCATTTTGACATCAGGGAGTTTTAGCAGATATTTTTGCACAAACAGGTTCTTGTCCATTCCGGCAGTGGCGTACTTCACCAGAGCGTGGTCTTTCTCGGCAACCAGCAAAATGCCTACTGGCTGATTATCCCCTTTTTCGCTGATTTCTTCTTTATAGAAGTTCAAATAAGTATTTAGCTGTCCGATATCGCCATGTTCAAATTCCCCGATTTTGAGGTCGATTAAAACATGGCATTTCAAAATACGGTGGTAAAACACCAAATCGATGAAATAATACTTTTCACCAATCAATATGCGTTTTTGGCGCGCTTCGAAACAAAACCCATAACCCAGCTCAACAATAAACTGTTGCAGTTTGTCGAGCAGTGCTTTTTCCACATCCGATTCCTCCACGATTTCTTTTATTGGCAAATCAAGAAATTCAAAGGCATAAATGTTTTTTACAATGTCGGTACTTTCTTGTGGTTTAATTTTTTGCTGAACCAGTTTAGCCAGTTTTTCGGGATTTTCAGATAAGCCGCTTCGTTCGAAATAGAGGCTGTTGATTTGCCTTTTCAATTCACGCACACTCCAGGCACCTTTGATGCATTCTATTTCATAGAAGGTACGTTTGAGGGGTTCTTCAATGCTAAGCATTTGTTCTATATGTGAATACGAAAGTTTTGAAAGTATTTTATCTCCCGGCACAAACAAACCTTTTTGTAATTGTGGGGTCAGTGACCCCACTTTTTCAATTTGCTCTAAAACGGGGGTCACTGTCCCCCATTTTTGTTCATCATCCAATTCGGGGGTCACTGTCCCCCGAATTGCGTTTGATAATTGAGGATAATAAAGATAAAACAACCTGAACCTTCGAAGGCTTCGTTCGTCAAGTCCTTTGATGTGAGCCAAACTAACGGCAATTGACTTTAAAAGTGATTTTCCATATTCCGCCCGGTCTTTCCCATTTTGTTCAAACTCCACAATGTGGTAACCAATCAGCCAGTTCCGGATAGTCAGCATTTGGTTTACAGCATTTACAGCCGATTGCTGTAATTGCTGATGAAGTTGCTGAATGCCAGAGACAAGTGAGTTAAAACTATCCATTTTTCTTATTTTATAAGGTACTCCGACAAAATTACTTCTTTGGGAATGCTCATTGATACATCTTTCGCAGATGCGGTATGATTAAAAAACTGTTCCGGCAGGTTTCGCTTAATGGCAGCAAGTATTTTCATCGGGTTGGGTTCATCTTTTATTTCCGAAAAAATCCTTTTTGAAACCGTCTTTGGCATTCCGCCTTCATC
>RZYY01000417.1 GCA_009930115.1 Sphingobacteriia bacterium
ATGTCCTGCAGTATGCAGTGTGTCTGTTTGAACTCTCCGTCGGCCGAATAACCTATCTTTCCCTCGAATGACATAAAGAGCCGCTGCCCGTCTTTGCTCAGCATCTCAAACTCAACGTGAATGTGTCCCTGAGCCTTGAATACAGGAAAGCGTTCACGGAATCCTTCCACATATTCAGGGCAAAGGAAATCACCAAACCATTTGCCAATAACTTCTTCTCTGGCGTAACCTAATGTATCAAGCCATTTCTGATTGACCTCAATAAAACGGCCTTCTTGATCGAGCGATTGATACCCCAGGGGTGCCTGGTTAAACAAAAGCTGAAATTTTTCCTCACTCTCATGTGCAATTCTCTGCGATTCCTTCAGGTCTTTCAAATTCCTGTCAAGCAGTTCCTGATTGGCCATAAGATCTGCCCGGCTATTTTTTAACTCCTGATTAAGCTCTGTCAGTTCTAATTTTTCAGCTGTCATTTCAATTATCATCTGAGTAATGTTTACCAAAAAATGGATCACTGTTTCGGCTTTTTCTTTTGAGACTACCGGAACTTCCTTGAGAGCTTCAATATAGGCTTTTTCATCGAATCCATATTTTTGGGCTTGTTTTACAAAGAAAGAAAGATCCGGCTCTTCAAAAAAGAATTGCCCGGAGAAAAAATTGGCAACATGCTCTCCCCTGATCACTATCGGCAGCCCTACATCTATCAACCCATTGAGACATTTGTAAAAATGGTACTTTTCATCTTTGCTGATTTGTCTGGCTAACTCGGTGTCGCTGAAGATACAGTTGGAAGCAGTCTCGCAGTTCTTCCGGTGAAAGTCATTGCATATTGCTCTCCATCCCGATTTGGAAAGAATATTTCCGTCAAGGTCCTGAATGGCGGTCACAAAACCTGTTGATTTAGTAAAGCCTTCAAGTAGGGCATTGGCTTTCACAAAATCAAAATAATCGTTAATTTTTATTTTCATCTGCCAACACCGCCTACAGAAATATTCTGATCTTAAAAACCCCGCCCCTGACGGAGTTTATGCAAAAAACCGTATACCCGGAGATCTATTGTGGTTTTGACCTTTTTTATCTCAGAGTGACATTTATCAGAGTAGATTAGAAATGGCTTAATATTTTAATCAGAGTTAAAAAATTAATTTAATTTCATAAAAAGTATACAGGAATGATTCGTCCAATGCAATAATTTTAATGACGGCAGGGGCGGTTATACTAGCTGTTGCCATGGGCTGCGAGGTGATTCTCCGCAAGCCTTGCTAAGTCAGTGATGCAAGATGCACCCAGTGCC
>RZYY01000156.1 GCA_009930115.1 Sphingobacteriia bacterium
CTCTATTAAAGTAGAAATTACTTCACCGGGGATTAATCTTTTATTGCGACCTATGGTAGATGAAAGCAGAATGGGACCATTCACTCCGATGCAAAGCAGATCGTCAAGATTCATTACAATAGCATCCTGAGCAATTCCCTTCCAGACAGAGAGGTCACCTGTTTCTTTCCAGTAAGCATAAGCCAGCGATGATTTTGTGCCGGCACCATCAGCATGCATGATATTGCAAAATTCCGGGTCATTGCCTGTAAAATCTGGTATTACTTTGCAAAATGCATGTGGAAATAATCCTTTGTCAATGTTTTTGATTGCATCGTGAACGTCCTCTTTTGAAGCCGAAACTCCTCTTTGATTGTATCGCTGATGATCTTTCATGTTTTTTTGGCAAACGTAACGATTTTCTTTCATAGGATGAATTCGAAAGCGCCTGTTCTTTTTTGAGAATTCTTCTACTTTTGCGACAAATTTTAAACCTTTTAAAAGATGAAACAAACAATCGCAATATTAGCTGGCGGTGGTCCTGCACCAGGCATCAATACAGTTATTGGAACCATAGCAAAAGTTTTTCTTTCAAGTGGTTATCGTGTACTTGGTCTTCACGGTGGTTTTCAAAGTCTTTTTGTGGATAATCCGGAAATGGATGAGATTAGTTTTGAACAGGCTGATAAAATTCACAAGCAGGGTGGATCGGCATTACGGATGAGCCGGTACAAACCAAAAGATGAAGAGTTTAAAACCGATTTTTTTATCCGCGAAAACGTAAAACTTCTGGTTACCATTGGTGGTGATGATACAGCTTCAACAGCTAATCGAATAGCCAAATACCTTCAGGAAAACAATGTGAACATTCAGAATATTCATGTTCCTAAGACCATTGATAATGATCTGCCTTTGCCGGAAGGTTCCCCAACTTTTGGATATCAGTCAGCCAAGCAGGAAGGTGTAAGAATTGCTCAAACTGTTTATGAAGATGCCCGAACAAGTGGAAACTGGTTTATTGTTTCTGCCATGGGACGCGAAGCCGGACATCTGGCTTTTGGTATTGGTGCTGCTTGTCATTATCCGATGATTATCATTCCGGAAATGTTCAATAAAACGGAGCTTACTATCCGAAAGATAGTCCGTTTGATTATTTCTGCCATTTTAAAACGTAAAATCCTCGGAATTACATACGGAGCAGTAATTATTAGCGAAGGTGTATTTCATTTTATGACAGATGCTGAAATTGAATCAACCGGAATAAATTTTACCTACGACGAACACGGTCACCCCGAACTGGGGAATGTAAGTAAGGCACACATATTCAATATTCTGACACAACGTGAACTGAAACGTTTAAAATTAAATGTTAAAAGCCGGCCGGTTGAAATTGGCTATGAAATCAGATGTGTCCAGCCCGTAGCTTTCGATCTGCTCTATTGTGCCCTGCTTGGAATGGGTGTAAAAAAACTTTTCGATCAGGGAGTTACCGGATGTATGGTGACTTCAGATCCAACAGGAGATATTTCACCACTGTATCTCAAAGATGTGGAAGATGAAAATGGGAAAGTTCGCACACGCCTTGTCAACATAGAATCTCAAAAGGCAAAACTTGTTTATGGTTTTAATCATCAGTATATCACCGAAGAGGATTATCCTGCTGCTTCTTTCTTAGTGGAAAACCCCGAAGAATTTGACTTTTACAAGATTTTGAACTGGGATAAAATCAGGATTGTATAGTTTCGTGTCAAATCCATTCCTTCAGCGTTATTTACTGGTGAATTACTGCATTTTTTTCCGGGTAATCTCCAGGGTAAAATAATGATCCGGCGGGTTGGTCTCTTTTAGTGGATAAGTGGGAAGTACATTATTATTAAGGTATACAGCCGAGAGTGTATTTCCGACGTGATACAAATTATGGTGTCTGAAATCAGGTAATCCATCGAGAATCCCTGCGAAAACTTCAAAACGAACAGTTTCCGGATTTCGGGCATAATCATGCCAGACCACAATTGACTGATCGTGAACGAGATGTTTAAACACTTGGTGAGTATCGTTTTTCACCGAATCATAATGGTGGTCACCGTCAATAAAAATCAAATCGAATTTTCGTTTTAGCCCGGCAAAATCAAAATGACGGGAATTGCCTCTGAGGTGAATGATGTTGTTTTTGTTTTTTGAAAACATCCCGGTCTGGGCGATATACTCTTCGGACATGCCAATACTTCGCATTTCTTCGTCAGTGAGATTTAGCGTGAAGCAGGTACCCACATTTTCAGCAACATTCACCACACTTTCCCCCCGCCAGGTACCAATTTCGAAATAAGAACATCCGTTGAATGTCTTTGCAAGATTCATCAACAATGCAATATCAGTGGGTAATGAACCGCCATCGAGAAAAGAAAAGACCGGAATTTCAACCCTGAATTCAGGAAAAAGTGTTTCCAGATCAATCACCGGCAATCCGGCACCAAGGCTGTATTTTTTGTCCACGGTTTTTTTCCAGACATCATTTTCGTTGATGATCAGATTAAGCAGCGAGGGTTGATGGATAATCAAGCGGGCGGCACTGATGAGTTTGGAAAGTTTTCTCATACCTTCAATTTTCAGCAAAAATAGGCATTTCATCACTTCGACCATTTTTTAATCATGGGTTGCTGATAAACATATACATTCATGCAAATTAAGAAGATACCAATCATTTTTCGAAAACAAATGCAAGGGAAAAAATCAAAAGGTTGAATAAACCATGCATTTAATATTCCGGTGCTCCGCACCTTAGCAAGGATGATTTGACTTTGAAATCCATCTGTTCTTCCGATAAGTTCTATCAATATTTGTGGTTGCTGATAAAAAGAAAAACAGGTTACCTCTTTGGTTTATCATTCTGAAGGGTTAAATTGTCCCTGATCACATAATTAAAGTGGTAACCTGTTTTTAACTTATTTTGAAACAATTCATGATTAAAACAAAAATCGGTTTTTGTTTTTTATCAGTCGATGATTCGTTTTATGAGTCTCAGTTTATGAGTATAAATT
Organism: Sphingobacteriia bacterium; assembly: GCA_009930115.1. GTDB lineage: Bacteria > Bacteroidota > Bacteroidia > Bacteroidales > 4484-276 > RZYY01. Next base: position 3,018 of record RZYY01000156.1, read on the forward strand.
CCTTTTTGACGATCATATACTCCATAATGATCCAGATTGTCAATTCTGACTCTTCCGGATGAATGGATAATTTTATTTCCTGTCAATACAATACCCACATGAGTGATTTGTCCATCCTCATTGTCGAAAAAAGCCAAATCACCCGGTGTTGCTTCACTGAGCAGGTGAATTGTTCTGCCGGTTTGAGCCTGATAGGCTGAATCACGCTGGAGTGCTATCCCGTTAATGTTGAAAACCATTTGAACCAGCCCTGAGCAGTCAATTCCAAACAGTGATCTACCTCCCCACAAGTATGGAGCATTGAGAAAAAGCATTGCAATTCTTACAATTTCATCTGAACTAAAAGGCTTTTTTGGCTGTCCTACAGGATGTTTGTAGCTATATTGAACATTGCCAAGTTTAAGAAAACCATTTTTGAATCCACTCAGGTTGCTCCCTGTCAAAATATAAAAACTATTATTTGAATCTGTTTCCTGAATGGTTGATACCGGCTCAACCGGAAACTGACGCGGAGAGGAAACCAGCAGTTCAAAATCATTTCTTGAAACAGGCAGAAATTGCTTATTACTGATAAATCCTTCATATTTATCCAACCAGCATCTTATCTGAACGAAATCTCCACTGTTCCCGAGGATTTCAAATAATTCGCCAAACAGCAACTGACTTACCATTTCTGATGAATGAGAAGCAGCAGCTCTCAATGGCACAAGGGTCAAGTGACAATATCCAAATTGTTCCATGTTTTTTTCTGCAATGTTAACAAAATCATTCAATTTACATTTTCGTCCGTTGGGGATAACATTCTTTGAACGGAATAAAAATGTGAGCTAATAAAAATGCCTGCTAATAATATTCCGGTTTATTAATTAAACGGATTTTAAAAATTCATCATGAGTGACAATAAAAAATTTCTGCCGGGTGCAGCCAGTCCTGAACTATAAGGACGGTACAACCTGTCGGTAAGGTTTTCGATGCCAGCACTGATAGTAAGTATTTCTGAAAGCTGGTACAATGCTTTGAAGTTGAGCGTAATCCATCCGGGGGCGTATGGATTGCCATCAGCATCTTTGGCATACAGATCAGGTTTTTGCTTTTCTTCAGCATTGAGATTATCGTAGTTGATTTCTCCGTTGAAAATAGTGTACACCTGCATGTTCAGTTTTTCCTTTTTAAAAGTGAGCTTTGCCAGGCCGAATAATGGTGCGACATGTCTCGAGGGGCTTGTTGATCCATCTTCCATCTCTTCTTCACCTGTCTGATAGTTTATTTTTCCGGAAAAACCAAAACCCCCATTCAAATTGACTTCTAACCCGGCGTTGAGACCAAAAATATTAGCTTTTGCTGCATTTTGGATGGCAAATACTTTACTCATTGCACCGTTATACATAATACTGTCCTGACCGCTTACTTCGTAAGGGCGCCTGACCATTGCATTGTCCAGCAAAGTGTAGAATAAGGTTAAATCGATTTTCATCCTATCATCAACAATTCTGGCGATGCTAAATTCAGCATTATAAGCATATTCAGCCTTTAAATCAGGATTGGGGACAATCACATTCCCTTCGGCAAAATCAAACATTTTCCCGATATCATCCACGTTTGGTGCACGAAAGCCGGTCGCTGCATCCACGCTCAATGTCCAATCATCATTTGGTGTAAAAATAACTCCTGCACTGCCAGTTACAGCCTCGTTATTTACTCTTGCCGATTCGTATCCTGTAGGATAAAAGTTCAGTAATTCCTTGAAATCAGCATTCAGGCCATAGTGTGCATATCTGAGTCCTGCCTGTCCCAGCATCCTTTCTGACAAACGGAGCTGGTAATTCAGGTAGGCAGCCTGCGATCCCCATGTTGATTGTGGATAACGATCAGGTACGCTGATGGATTCATTGGTGATGATGTTTGTGGCATCAGCTTTGGAATCCACTTTGTTGTGCACGGCTTCGAGTCCGTATATAAATTGGTGTTTTCCGGTTTTTTTAATAAAATCAGCGTTCACCGAAAAAGCCAGAACTTCTTCAAGCTGCGTTCGCAGTCGAGATGCATTGAACTTACGATCAATACGGCTTTCTTCAAATTGTTGCAATGCAACTCTGAAGTTAACCTGGTCGTAAAGGCTAAAATTATTTCTATGCGTAATTTCAAAATGATTCATCATCCATTTTTGTGGACCGTAATTCCAAATGGCATAGGAAGGTAATCCAGCTGAAGATACAGCTGTCATCCGGTCATAACGTGCATAAGGAGACGTTTCCGAATAATGAAAACCATAATGTAACTCCAGATTTTCAGCGGGTTTGAAAAATATCTTTTGCATTACATTTGTTTGAGAATAACCACACGGTGTCTGCAGATAAGGATTCTCATTTGAAAAAACCTTGTCAACACTGTCAATTCGCTTTACATAAAATGGTTTGAGATAATCATCGGGTCCATGTGTTCCCATGTGCAAATCTCCATAATTATTATGGGAAATACTGGTGGTCAGTGCCCAATTTTTCCATCCGGCAGAAACATGAAAATGACCAGTCTTCTCATTGTTTGCTGTGGAGTAACGCACAGTAGCATTACCTTTGATCACAACCCCATCATTTTCAGAATATTTGGGAGTTAACGTTTTAAAGCTCATTACTCCGCCAATGGCATCACTGCCATAAATAATAGAACCCGGGCCAAAAAAAACTTCAGTTTGTTCTATAGTAAAAGGATCAATGGAAATTACATTTTGAATGTTTCCGGAGCGAAAAATTGCTGTATTCATTCTGACTCCGTCAATTGTATATAGCAGCCGGTTGGTTGAAAATCCGCGTATCATCGGACTACCACCACCCTGTTGACTTTTTTGGATAAATACTTCACCGGATGTTCCCAATAAATCAGCAGTTGTTTGCGGGTTTTGCAACTGAATTTCCTTAATTCCGATTGTAGTTATTCTGTTTGGAATACTTCTTTTGTTTTGCTCCCATCGCGTGGCAGAAATCACAATTTCATCCAGTGATAATAAAGAGGGTTTGAGTGAAATGATAAAACCGGCCTGCGCAATGGCGTCATAGCTCAGCATGATAGTTTTATATCCGAGTAACCTGATTTCAATCACAGTAGCTCCTTTGAATGAAGATATATCAGCTTGTCCTTGCCGGTCGGTGGTTGCCGATGCTTTTGGACTTTCGCTGGATAGACTTACGAGATGCAGTGGTTGACCATTCTCCTGATCTTTTATTGTAAGGGTTTGGGCTTGCCCATAAATAGTCAAACCAAACAAAATCAATATAGTAACAATTCTGTACATAAATTTTATAGTTAATTATTATGAATAAAATAAAAATATTACACCAATTCTTCCCTGTGCTCAATAATTACAGGCAGAATGATG
>RZYY01000418.1 GCA_009930115.1 Sphingobacteriia bacterium
GCCAGTGTCATGAAGGTGTTTGAGAGAATTAAAAGAAAAATGGTCAATAATCCTTTGTTCATTTTCTGTCGGTTTATTCCCGTAATCCTTGTCTATTTATGAATCTGCAATATTACTCCATTTTTCGATGCCTTACAAGCGTGCATTCTTCGTGTTTTTTTTATAACAGAAGGAAATTTCAGGTAATTGTTTATATTTGGTGGTGTTTTAAAAAATAGAGTACGATCCATCGTGTGGAAATCCTATAATTCCATATAGCATATCCGGGAAATGGCAATTTGTTATGTGTGATTTTTTTTCTGACTGAAATTTTATGTATAGCGCTTCGAATGGTGTTTAAATACGAAGTGCAATTTATAATCTACCTCTAAAATATTTTCTGTATGATTCTTTGTCATTTGTTTCTTATTTTCGTCTCTTTTCAAGGCTATGTGCATCATCATCCTTTGCGCGCAGTTTTTTTTCTTTTACTGTTTTTTGTTTTTATCATTTTCCTATTGATCGGATTCCATCGTTGGCGTCGGAATGCACGAACGGAGCAAAAAGAGTGCCCACCCATTCCTTCGGTTCCATCCAGACCGTTAAGGCGGAAATCTGTGTTTATTACGGGAATTGTATTGTTTCTGGTTTTTATCCTAATCGCAGGCACTGTTACCTATCGGGTTTTATCCCCAAAAATGAGGTTCATGGAAAATCATTATGCTTCAGCGTCGCAGTATGTTTTTGGAATTGATGTTTCACATTATCAGGGAACCATTGCGTGGGATAAAGTCAGGCAGTTGCATCATCCTATTGAATTTGTAATTATACGGGCTACCATGGGTGCCGATGGCAAAGATACCGAGTTTAAACGCAACTGGAAAAATGCCCGAAATCATCAGTATATCCGGGGTGCTTACCACTATTATCGTCCGAATGAGCCCGCCGAACAACAGTTTAGGAATTTTGCATCCCGGGTTACCTTGGAGCCAGGCGATCTTCCTCCTATACTCGATGTGGAAAAGCATAGCCGTTATGGGAATGAGTCGCTGACCCGGGGGGTGAAAAAATGGCTTGAAATGGCTGAACAACATTATGGCGTAACCCCTGTTGTATATACTGGGCGAACGTTTTACAACGAGATTCTGCAGGGTAGTGTAGAAAATTTTCCGCTTTGGATCGCTTCATATTCAGGAAAACATAAACTCCAGGGGATGAACTGGACTTTTCATCAATTCTCCGAACGGATCAGGGTATATGGTATACGGCATTATGTGGATGGAAACGATTATAACGGAACCCTTTTGGAAT
>RZYY01000419.1 GCA_009930115.1 Sphingobacteriia bacterium
GCAATACCCTATTCGGTTTCCCTGAAGGAAGTCTTGAAAACGGATAAATTATTTCTTCCCGTCATGATAGGCTTGTCCGTCATTATAAGTGGTCTGGCCCTGCTCTTTACACGCAGCCTGGGCAACAATATCAAAAGACTTAGAAAATTTGCAAAGCTGGCCGATAACGGGGAACCGCTAGATGATATCGGACCATTCCCAAAAGATGAACTGGGTGATATTTCCAATCATATCATTCAGCTTTATTCCCAGCTCAAACAAACAAAGGAAGCCCTTGAAAGTGAACACAGAATGGTGGAACAGCAAAAACTGGAGCAAACGCGCATTAAGAAACAGCTAACCCAAAATATCAATCATGAATTGAAAACGCCTGTCAGCATTATTCAGGGATATTTGGAGACACTTTTGAACAATCCGTCCCTGCCTCCCGCCAAAAAACAGGCCTTTATTGAAAGTTGTTACAAACAATCCGACAGACTCGCCCAGCTCTTGAATGACATATCAACCATTACCCGTATGGATGAGGCCAGCGAGATCATAGAAAAAACCGAACTCAACGTAAGTGATATCATCCGCGATGTTTTTTCCGATCTGGACGCACACCTGCAGGAAAAAAAGATTAACACCGTCCTTGATATTCCGGAACAAATCATTGTAAAAGGGAATCACGGATTATTGCAATCCGTTTTTCGCAATCTGACAGACAATGCCATCACATATTCAGGCTGTGATACCATTTATGTCAAACTTATGGAGTCAGGGCCTGATTATTTTACTTTCATTTATGCAGATAACGGAATTGGCATTGATCAGGATCATTTGCCCCGTATTTTTGAACGGTTTTACAGAGTTGATAAAGGAAGAAGCCGTCGTATGGGAGGAACCGGACTGGGATTGTCCATTGTGAAAAATGCCATTCTGCTTCACGGAGGAACCATCCGTGCCGGAAAACGGGAAGGAGGCGGCGTAGAGTTTATTTTCTCTGTTAAAACACAATAAAAAAAGCATACCCCCCGGTATGCTTTTCAGGATCTGAAAAATAATCCTATAAATTACTCGGCAACAATGGCGCCGACCGGACAAACTGCAGCGCATGCTCCGCAATCTATACATTCATCGGGATCTATAACGTAAATGTCACCCGGAGAAATTGCGTCTACGGGACATTCATCAATGCAGGTTCCACATGCAGTGCAAGTTTCAGTAATTCTGTGTGCCATGATAATTTGACTGTTAAAATAGTAAATAATTACTGCAAATATATGAATTAAATTCTTACTACATTTGTAA
>RZYY01000420.1 GCA_009930115.1 Sphingobacteriia bacterium
AATCCTCAGGCCATGTTTTACCGCCCGCAAATGAAATATGGGGTTATTGATGTTCCACCAATTGATAGCGAGGAGGTACGACGATGATACTGCAAGCATTATACGACTATTACAAACGAAAGGCTGCCGATCCAGAAAGCAATATTGCACCGCAAGGGTTTGAATGGAAAGATATCCCTTTCATAATTGTGATTGATAAAGAAGGCAATTTCATAAATCTTGAGGATACCCGTTCAGGAGAAGGTAGACTGAGACGTGCAAAATCATTTTTGGTTTTGAAAACAAAAGGGCGCTCTGGTTCAAAAGCTTCAGAAGTTGCAAATGTCTTATGGGATCACTGGGGATATGTATTAGGCCAACCCAAAGATGTGACTGAGAAATCAAAAGGAGATGCAATAAAACAAAACAAGACATTTGTTACCCAAATAATGCAAATTTCAAAGAAATATCCTGATAACGATCAATTTGGAGCTGTCTGTAAATTTTATGAAAACGGTGATTCTATTCTATCACTTCTTCAGCATGAAAATTGGAATAATTGCTACAATATTCCTGGCTGTAATTTATCATTTCGAATTGTAGGTGAGACAGACATTGTAGCTGAGCATAATGATCTTGGCAAAGAGGTAGAAGTTACCATTTTCTCTGACGATGAAGAACAAATTCAAGGTGCTGAAGGAGTCTGTTTGATAACCGGAGAAAAACTGCCTATTGCAATCCTTCATTCAGCTACTCCAATACCCGGAGGCAAAAGTGGAGGTAAGCTCGTTGGTTTTCAGAAAAATTCAGGTTACGATTCATACAACAAAGAACAAGGTCTTAATGCACCAGTTTCGAAAAAGGCGGAAGATGCCTACACAACTGCATTAAATGTATTACTAGGAAAGGATTCGAAGAACAGATTTAAAATAGCTGATACGTCGGTTGTTTTTTGGTCACAGAAACAAAACGTTTTTGAAAATCAATTTGCTTTCTTTTTCTCTGCACCTCCAAAAGATGATCCTGATCAAAATATCAGAGAAATAAAAGCATTGTTTGAATCCATTCACACGGGTAAGTTAAATGCCGAAGGCGATACCCTATTTTACATTCTGGGATTAGCACCAAATGCGGCCCGAGTATCTATTCGTTTTTGGAAAACTGGCAAAGTTGCTGATTTTGCCAACAATATTGTTAAACACTTTGAAGACCTGGAAATTGTTCGAAGTAAAAATGATCAAAAGGAATACTTCTCTCTATTCAATCTGCTTTCTAATGTTTCCTTTGAATTTAAGGTAGATAATATTCCTC
>RZYY01000421.1 GCA_009930115.1 Sphingobacteriia bacterium
ATCCCGGATAATACACATCACTTCTTTCTCATTCATTTTTATGAACCGCGCTTCATAATCATTTTCCCGATCAGCGACATTCAACTTATATTCGGAAGAAAATCGTCCGTTGGCAATGCATTCGTGTATAGCCAGCTTCATGTGTGTGGCAAATTCTTCGGGAAAAATATCGGAGAGGTTCCTATGTAAAAATCCGGATGCCGGGATAATCAAATCTTCTTCATTGCTGCAATTGTAACTAAGAAAAGTGCCTGAATCATCAAAATGAAAAATAATATCCGGAATGGAATCAATTATAGCCCTGTTTTCCTGTTCCCGTTTTCGGAGCGATTCCTCTGCGTTGCGCCGTTGAAAGGCATTGGAGGTCATGTGGGTCACTGTTTTCAGAAGTTCAATCTCCGAACGCGACCACTGCCTGTGATTAGTGCATTCATCAAATCCCATAAACCCCATAAATCGCTCCTGGAAAAACAGGGGCAAAACAACAATACTTAAAATGTGCTGAGGTTCGAGAATTGCGCGAACGTCAATGGGCAATGTGCTGATATCCTGCGAAAAAACCATTCCCTCTTCCAGAAGAATTTTTCGCCAGGAAGGAATAATCGCATAAGGAATATTTTGCAATTCATCTTTTTGTGGCGTAATTTCTTCATTGCACCATTCAAAGGTATTACGGGTTACCTCGCCTGTTTCATCATTCTCAAAAAGATAAACCCTGCTTACATTTGTAAACTTACCAATGATTTCAATAGCGTGATTTATATTGTTTTCAAAACTTCCGGGGGTGTTAATTGCCAGCGAAATTTCAGATAATATTTCTTGTCGACGCAGGTTTTGCTCCATCTCCCTGTTCGCCTCCCGTACCATTTTATCCATCAAAGTATCTGCGCCGCCCTGCCCGATTGAAGTAAAAAAAATAAAATACACCTCTTCGCCGGAACAGGCAAGGGTTTTTATTTCCGTAAAAAATTCCTTTGGGCCGTGCAATATGCTTATCAGGGTAATTTGGTTATTGGAAGGTGTAGTATTGTCGTCCTGCACGAGATGCCGGATTTTTTTATTGCTACTATCTGATAAAAAATCTTGCAGTGAACGATGTACTATTTTTTTCTTCGGAAGGCCAAGAAACTTTTCGGCAGCCTGATTTAACGCAAGAATGGCTGTTTCGTGGTTAACAATAAACACCGGATCCGGAATATACTTAATAAGTACCGTTAACTGTGGGTTGTCTGGTTCTGTTATTGAAATATTTAACTTTTTATTTTTCAACATTATGCACTATTATATCA
>RZYY01000422.1 GCA_009930115.1 Sphingobacteriia bacterium
CCCCAGAATGTCAGGTCGTTCAAAATCGCCTGGGTCTGACCAGCCTCCATTTGGCAAAGCTTACCAGGAGTCAAAATGAGGTTGTTGAAAGTATTGATGCCTTTAATGATTGCATTATTCATAAAAGTTACGTCTCCGAAAGTGTTGTTCTGGTTGATTTCACCATCTCCCGTAAAAATTACTGTGTTAAAAGATCCATTACCCAGCAATTTTCCAGCGGGTTGAAAAGTAACATGGTTGAACTGATCATCACTCTGCAGGTTGGAGGTGCCTCCGGGGTTTTGGAAAACAACATTATTATAAACCAGCAAACTTCCCCCCTGACTATATAAAGAACCATTGGCAGTGGTAAACCTGATCTCGCTGGTTCCCGGATCTATTGTGAAATTGTTTCCGGTTACATACCACGCAAGATTTGAATTAGAAGTAATGCTGAACAAAGATGATCCCAGGATCAGAGCTCGCAGGTTATTATTATCAGAAATAAACCGGCGAACATTAACTTCCTTTCCATTTGTATTTAAAGTTCCAAAGTTTAGGTAAAGGTCATTGCTGGGAATAGTAAAATTGTCCATCAATGTCCAAAGGCCTCCCTCACCGGAAAAATATACTGCATTATTGAAATTATTTCCGGCCATTGTAATCTCATACCCTGATTTTTCAGGTGCTTCACCGGCAAACCATACCGGACCTGAGAAGGCAAAATTCATATCCGGACTAAGTATTAACGATCCAAAAATAGTTAATGGATAAGTGTTTGATAACGAAGTAAAGGTTGGGTTAAAAGTTACTGCCGACCAATCCATATTATTGCACATGGCATCTGCAACATCCACATAAACAGCTCGTCCGGTTTGGATAAATGAATTGCCATCAAAAATCACATTATCGAGCTGTGTAGGCAGGCAATAGCCGCCTGCTCCCCCGCTTTCGGATGCCCAATGGGTTATGTCATTCCAGTTACCTGTTCCACCAACCCAATAAAGATTTTGAACAGATTCGATAAAAGTCCATCCTGAATTATTGCCAACATTAACTGAATTTTCAGCAATAAAGTTAGCCCCACCGGTTGCCGTTATCCCTTCTAAAAAGCAATGGTTAACGGTAACAGTACCTGAAATTTTTTCAATCGTGGTTGCAGTTGTTGAACTGGATTCGATGGTAATGGGTTCTGCACAGGTTCCATTGGCCAGAAAAGCATCATTAATGGTTTGTTTTCTTCCTGCTGTCAAAGTATAAGTATTACCGGGTGTAAAGGTCAGGGTGCCAAAAGTATTGTTTCCGGT
>RZYY01000423.1 GCA_009930115.1 Sphingobacteriia bacterium
GTAATATTTTCGGAAAACCAGGTCAGTATCACTACAAAAACCTTCATCCGAAACGTGATGCGCGATGAAGTTGAGGAGCAAAAAATGCTGGCTTCGGGTATTGATCCGGAAATTCTGAAAAGCATTAAAACTTCCATTTCGCTTACTTCATTTATTTTAGACAGCTCAGGCGAGGAAAAAGAATCCTATGCTGAGGTTGCGATGGCGGTAGGCTATGTGGGAGGATTACTAATTTATATGTTTATTTTTATTTATGGATCGATGGTGATGCGCGGTGTTATAGAAGAGAAGACAAGCCGCATTATCGAAATCATTATCAGTTCAGTAAAACCCTTTCAGCTCATGATGGGAAAAATCATCGGTATTGCGCTGGTTGGGCTTACCCAATTTTTACTATGGATTGTTTTAACAGCAGGCATTGTGGGAATTTTTAATGGTTTTTTTGCCGAAAAAATGATAGACAAAAGGGTACCAGAAATTACGCAGAGTGCCGGCGGATTAATCACAGAAAACACCCTCAGCAGTGAGGCGCCTGAAGCCGAAGAAGTGATAAACGAAGGCTTTGTGGAAATACTGGAAATGATACGGACCATAAATATTCCGGTGATGCTGATTTCATTTATTTTCTATTTTCTTGGTGGGTATTTACTTTACGCGTCGATGTTTGCCGCCATTGGGGCAGCCGTGGACAATGAAACGGACACCCAACAATTCATGTTACCCATCACCGTTCCAATAATTCTTGCACTGGTGATGATGCCCTCGGTCATTGAGAATCCTTCCGGCTCGCTGGCCATCTGGCTTTCGATGATACCTTTCACTTCACCCATCAGTATGATGATGCGCATTCCGTTTGGTGTGCCCTATATCGAGCTCGTAATCTCCGCCATTATCCTGGTTTTCACCTTTGTGGGAATGACATGGGCGGCTGGGAAAATATATCGCACCGGGATTTTGATGTATGGAAAAAAAGTCAGCTACAAAGAACTTTGGAAGTGGATACGTTATAATGGATAAAACAAACGCCCTGCCGCTTTCCTTTGTTAATGCAGAGTTATACTTCCTCAGAAGTGGATGTCGTTTCGGTAAAAGGCACCACATCAGGTGCAGACGGTTCAATGGCCACCGGCTCCGAATCCTTTGAATGATCCGGTTTTCGACGAAACATCCGGGCAAAAAAATCAGGTTTTATACTGAGTAAAATCACCAATCCGGAGCAAATCACAATACTGAATAAAACTACGGAATAGCCCAGATCGAGGATTATTTCACCGTGCAACAT
>RZYY01000424.1 GCA_009930115.1 Sphingobacteriia bacterium
GAAAAATATTCTTCCATAATTGTTCATTTGTAATTATTTCGTGCTAAATTTATAAACAAAATCCGACAATGCGTTACAAATGGCCAATTTTATTTCTGCTTACGCTGATTATTGTTTCTTCATGCCGCGAAGAAACATATGAGCCCCCTTTCATTCAAATGTTCTCACCGTCAGAAAACGGCATGGCTCAAACCGGAGATACCCTTCAGGTAAAAGGATCCATTTCTTCAGCTATTCCCATTACATATATCAAAATTGTTTTACTGACATCTACCTATATCCAATCATGTCCGGCCATAACCATTTATCCAAACAGCACAAACTATAATCTGAACACAGAATATATCATTTCAAACAACAACCTGTTATCGGGCACACACTACCTGTTTGTTGAAGCGGGAAATGACTATGCTTCTGGGAGCCGCTTTATTAAGCTGACAATAAGTGGAATTCCCAAAGAGAGCAAAGCCCTTTTTGCATTTTGTCATGAAACAGCCAATGATCATGTAAAAATTTTCAAAGTAGATAGTCTGTTGAATTACACATTGTTTAAACAGCTCCCTGATGACTTTCAGGAAGGAGTCGTCAACAGCCAGGATCAACTGATTTATTCCATGGGTTTATTCGAAGGAAATCTGTATTCCCTTGATGCAACAGATGGCAACATCCTTCATCAGGTCAATGCAATTATTAATCCGCCATTTCCATATTTTGAATCACTATACTGGGGTAATAATCTGCTGGTTGTTGGTTACTACGACGGACGCATAGAAGGATATTTTGGAAACGGGAACCTGAAATTTGTCTATTCCGTTGAAAATTTCAGACTGCACAAAGTATCCTTCGACGGATTGTATCTGCTTTCAGTGCTCGAATACTATACAGGAACCGAATACTGTGCAGGAGCCATTTATGAATTTTCCGGACTATTAAAGGATATGATTTTTGTGAATTATGAAATCGTGAATTTTTACCGTGCTTCAGGAAACGACGTAGTGCTTTTCTGCAATGATGCTTTACAACCAAGCGTCAAAGCATTCAACACCTATACAATGGTAATAACACACATCAAAAATCTTCCTGCAGGGACCATTCAAAGCGTTACACAAATAGACGATGACAAATTTCTGATTTGCCACAGTAATGGTTTTCTGCTTTACTCTTTTGATAATAACTCATACGCTGAAACAGGCAGTGGAAGCACATCCGGAGAAATTGTGTATGATGAAACAGATAACATCATCTATCTTTCCGAAGGGAAAAATATTTCTGCATATTCT
>RZYY01000425.1 GCA_009930115.1 Sphingobacteriia bacterium
GCATATTGGCTCGAGATACTTAATGACACCGGTAGATTTTCAAAAAAAGAAGTTGAACCGTTTTTAAATGAAGCGGAAGAATTGGTGCGGATTTTCATGAAAGTAAAATACAACAAATAAAGGTCACTGGTCACTTTCCGGAATTTGCAAAATTCCGGAACACCGATCACTGGTCAGAAATAGCAACGAAAAACAACAAGACAACAATGTTACACATAAAAGACTTACATGTTTCCATCAATGGACGCGAGATTCTCAAAGGCGTCAATCTGGATGTCAAACCCGGCGAAGTGCACGCCATCATGGGTCCCAATGGAACCGGAAAGAGCACGCTGGCCAATGTTATTGCCGGCCGCGAAGGATATGAAATTTCGGGAGAAATTACTTTTGAAGGGAAAAACATCTTTGACCTGGCCGTTGAAGACCGAGCAAGAGCAGGTATTTTTCTGGGTTTTCAATACCCCGTTGAAATTCCAGGAGTATCAATTATGAATTTTCTGAAAACAGCCATCAATGAGAAACGAAAATTTTTGGGACAGGAACCTATGAGTGCCGGCGATTTTCTGAAGTTGGTAGAAGAAAAAAAGAAAGTAGTTGAAATTCCGGCCGACCTCATGAAACGCAGTGTGAATGATGGATTCTCGGGTGGCGAGAAAAAAAGAAATGAGATTTTTCAGATGGCCATGCTCGAACCAAAACTGGCCATACTTGATGAAACCGATTCAGGACTTGATATTGACGCATTGCGCATTGTTGCAACAGGTGTAACACGTTTGAAAAAACCGGAAAACGCAACAGTTGTAATTACGCACTATCAACGACTTCTGGACTTTATCGTTCCGGACTTTGTGCATATTTTATACGGAGGGCGTATAGTAAAATCAGGCGACAAAACATTGGCCATGGAACTTGAAAAACAGGGCTATGACTGGATTAAAAAGGAATTTGCATAAACCGCATCATCATGACTGAATTACAAAAATATCCGGTTGCGGAATCATTGATAAAAGCTGCTGAAAAAATCAGTGAGAACGACGGATTGTGGGATGGACGAAACAAAGCATTCGATGCATTTTTATCTGCTGGATTTCCGCACAAAAAAATGGAAAAATGGCGTAGTACAGATTTGAGTGAATACCTGAATGCAAAATACACATACATTGAAAATACCGATCCCGTATCAAATCTGAACATCAATCAGGTATTTCATTGCTCGATTGAAAATTTTGAAACAGCATTATTCACGCTGTTAAACGGTGCTTATGTTTACAACACCGCCC
>RZYY01000426.1 GCA_009930115.1 Sphingobacteriia bacterium
CATGAATATGAAAAACAGTATTCTTTTTTTTCTTTAGCCATTTGCATGGCAAAGTCATACCGCCAAAGAAGTCGACTACGCATAAGTCCTTCCATTGCTGTTGACCGTCTTCTTCCGTGATGGAAGTGAAACCCATCATTTCCCATTCCCGGATCATCATTTCCATATCCATACCGTTCATGGCCCCGTCCCGGACCAGGTATTGGTCATACCAGATCCTGCGTTTTATGGAATCGGCATTATCGGTTTTATACTGCTTGAAACCACCCGGGTAATGTTCCTCGATCTTACTGATGGGGATGATCAGACTGATATATTCCAGTTCAACGGCCATGATTGTAAAATGTTTTAATCTGTAATCTTATAATTTGGTAAATCCTTGATTTAAAATTTTATATACGTCCCTGTCCCTCATTTGGAAGAACGGCTCCGTATTGATATTATCCGGAAGTAATTGCCCGATTTCAATTTCCCATGCGTAGAAATTTATTTTTTGGTTTGGATTGAGAAACTTTACATAAGTCATTAATTTGTTCTTATAATCTGCAACTCCATTTTTTGTTTGTGCATCATAGAAAATTTGATAAACCACATAGGCTTTTTCTACATCTTTACAAGCAGATGCTGTCCTGTGAAAAAACTGGTAGTCAATATTTACTATTGAGCTTTCATTCAACTGTTGTGAAAAAGGACGGATAAGATCCTTCCAATAGCCAAGGACTTCTTCTTTATTTTTCTGTTTATCTCCCTTTTGAAGCCATGTGCTTATAGGTTCACTGTTCATTTTTACATATTCCGTGAATTTCGCTTCAATGGCGATTTTGAAGTCCTGACCAATGATCATCAGGTCTGTCATGGAAGATTTGCCTTTTCCTTTCAGGGGTTTTGTCGGGTACTCAAAACATAATGCAACATCTTTCGCCGGCAGGTGCAACGTGTCGAAAAGCAAGTACAAGTGCTTTTCCGTGTTCTTCCAAAATTGGACTAATGGAACACTGGAGGTCCTGATTGAATTGATCTTTGTGCCGGAAAATTGATCGATCAGGGTTTCGTAGTCGTAGGAATTTGGATGTCCAAAATGTAAATCTATATTCATGTTCATTTTTATTTTTCCACAAATATATATGGTGAGTACGTCAAAGTATGACGTGGCTACACGGGGGATTACCTTCGCGCCGGAGAGGTAATGTGATAATTTGCATATATCTGATTTATTACTGTATATTTGTGCCAATAAGCTTCTCAGGCGAGTCGAAAGACAGCATACTTGAGGAGC
>RZYY01000427.1 GCA_009930115.1 Sphingobacteriia bacterium
CATGAATATGAAAAACAGTATTCTTTTTTTTCTTTAGCCATTTGCATGGCAAAGTCATACCGCCAAAGAAGTCGACTACGCATAAGTCCTTCCATTGCTTTTGACCGTCTTCTTCCGTGATGGAAGTGAAACCCATCATTTCCCATTCCCGGATCATCATTTCCATATCCATACCGTTCATGGCCCCATCCCGGACCAGGTATTGGTCATACCAGATCCTGCGTTTTATGGAATCGGCATTATCGGTTTTATACTGCTTGAAACCGCCCGGGTAATGTTCCTCGATCTTGCTGATGGGGATGATCAGACTGATATATTCAAGTTCAACGGCCATGATTGAAAAATGTTTTAATCTGTAATACTATAGTTTGGTAAATCCTTGATTTAAAATTTTATATACATCCCTGTCCCTCATTTGGAAGAACGGATCCGTATTGATATTATCTTGCAGTAATTGCCCGATTTCAATTTCCCATGCGTAGAAATTAATTTTTTGGTTTGGATTGAGAAGCTTTACATAAGTCATCAATTCGCTCTTATAGTCTGCAACTCCATTTTTTGTTTGATTATCATAGAAAATTTGATAAACCACATAGGCTTTCTCTACATTTTTACAAGCAGAGGCTGTCCTGTGAAAAAACTGGTAGTCAATATTTTTTATTACACTGTCATCTAATTGTTTTGAAAAAGGGCTTACGAGTTCCTTCCAATAGCCGAGAACTTCTTCTTTATTTTTTTGGTTATCTCCCTTTTGAAGCCATTTGCTTATAGGTTCACTGTTCATTTTTACATATTCCGTGAATTTCGCTTCTATGGCTATTTTGAAGTCATGACCAATGATCATCAGGTCTGTCATGGAAGATTTGCCCTTTCCTTTCAGGGGTTTTGTCGGGTACTCAAAACATAATGCAACATCTTGCGCCTGCAGGCGCAACGTGTCGAAAAGCAAGTACAAGTGCTTTTTCGTATTCTTCCAAAATTGGACTAATGGAACACTGGAGGTCCTTATTGAATTGATCTTTGTGCCGGAAAATTGATCTATCAGGGTTTCGTAGTCGTATGAATCCGGATGGCCAAAATGTAAATCTATATTCATGTTCATTTTTATTTTTCCACAAATATATATGGTGAGTACGCCAAAGTATGACGTAGCTACCCGAAGGATCATTTGCGTACTGGAGAGGTAATGTGATAATTTGCATATATCTGATTTATTACTGTATATTTGTGCCAATAAGCTTCTCAGGCGAGTCGAAAGACAGCATACTTGAGGAGC
>RZYY01000428.1 GCA_009930115.1 Sphingobacteriia bacterium
CTGCAGATAGGCGGTCAGATCCGAGGCAATATCCAGCTTCAGTTTTTTCGACAGGCGATTCTTTTTGATTTTGATCGATGCTTCGGAAATACCCATCACATGAGCAATTTCCTTGTTGCTTAAATTAATCAATATGTATGCACAAAGTTTCTGCTCTCCCTGAGTAATATCGGGGTGAGTTTCAGACAAAACTTTGAAAAAACCCGGATACACCTGATCGAAATGATAGAAATAATTATTCCAGACAGCTTCATCGCCGGCATTCATGCGGATAATGCTCTGAATTTTTTTCAGCGAAGCATCATTCCCTTTATCAGTATTCGCAGAAACAAACTGATCAATATTTTTCTCAATTTCCTGCAATGTTTCATTTTTGGTTACAATATGCATGGTCATTGATGTCAATTGCCGCTCTTTCATCTGCAGGTCATTGGTAAGTTTTTCCTTTTCCAACTGAGCAATGATGGCCTTGTTTTCCAATTCTTCGGACAGACGACGTTTTTCGCTTTCGGCCAGGGCATGCTTCTGATCAAGCATACGGTTTCGGTTACGAATGTTGATAAAAAGAAGGACAAACAAAACAAGTGCAACCGCGATAATTGCAATAATGAGCCACTGAACACGATTTTGCAATTTCATTTGCTTGTCAAGCAAAGATTTTTCCTTCTGCCATTTGCTTTGCTGCATCGATAAAATGAAATCGGCGAAATCACCTTCTGTAGTCTGTGACTCAATTTTCTCAGTTATATCCTTGTATTTTTTCAGATTTTCATATGCTTTGGCAATCTCGCCTGTTGACTCATAATACTGAGAATACAATTTATAAATCTCCGGAAGCTGAGCAGATGCATCGCTTTCAATAGCATTGAACAATGCTGAATCAAGATATTCTGCGGCACTTTCATTGTCACCGCCATTAAGCAACGTTCGTGCAAGATTGCTGTAAGTCAATGCCAGCTGAGACTTTGCGATGCTGTCATGAAAAGCAAGTGATGCCTTGTAATAAAAAACAGCGCTGTCGCGGTTTCCTGTATTTTCGTAAATCACTGCAAGATTATTCATAGCCGTTGCAATGCCAACAGGATAATCATGCTGCCTGCTGATTAAAACCGACTCACGATGCAGAGCCATTGCCGTATCATACATATGAAGCTTCTCATACAATGATCCGATATTGTTTTTCAGATCGACAATGTTTCTGAATTTCTTTGCTCTGATCTGAATTTTCAGTGACTGATTAAAAAAGAAAATACTGTAATGATATTTGCTGATGG
>RZYY01000429.1 GCA_009930115.1 Sphingobacteriia bacterium
AGCTTCGCCCAATCGGGTGTTGCGCGGTATGATAGTCTCAAAAACGATTTCTTTAAAATGGCTGCGAACTTCATCGACTACCTGATTGGACAGGCGCAAACGCACATCGTACATGGTAAGCAGAATCCCTTCGATCGCCAGATCCTGATTCAAACGTGTCTGAACAATTTTTATGGTATTGAGAAGTTTTCCAAGGCCTTCGAGAGCGAAATATTCGCATTGAACTGGAATCAGCACAGAATCTGAAGCAGTGAGCGAATTAACGGTAATCAGACCGAGTGATGGAGAACAGTCAATGATAATGAAATCATACTGGTCTTTCAATTGCCGCACAACCTTTCGCATCATACGTTCGCGGTTTTCCATGTTGATCATTTCAATTTCAGCACCAACAAGATCAATGTGGGCCGGCAGAATATCAAGATTCGGTGTTTTGGTGTGTAAAATAGCATCAGCCGGATTCACACTGTCAACAATACATTCGTAAATACTGGTTCTGATATTCTTTGGATCGAAGCCAAGTCCCGAAGTGGCATTGGCCTGCGGGTCAGCATCGATGAGCAAAACTTTATTCTCCAGCACAGCCAGACCAGCACTGACGTTGATAGCACTGGTGGTTTTCCCTACACCGCCTTTCTGATTGGCGATTGAAATGACTTTTCCCATAAAAAATTGCGCGATTTAAATTGAACGGTCAAAAATACAAATTATTCCGCACTTTTTTATGAGCGGAATAACTAAATATGTGAACAGAACTACAAATCAGATTGTTCCTGATTCATCTCACTACCAAACTCATTCTGGCCGGCAAATTCATGAAAATCTTCCTCCGGCGCTTTCTCACCAGTACGGATAAAATTCACAACAGCATCAAGCCCTTTGGCAAACTTGTCAAAATCTTCCTTATACAGAAATATTTTATGCTTTTCGTAGAAAAATTTGCCATTTTCCTCGTTAAAACGTTTTTTGCTTTCTGTAATGGTGATGTACATTTCGCCACTTCTCATTTCCTTTACATCGAAAAAATATGTGCGCTTTCCGGCACGTACAGGTCTCGAGTAAATCTCATCCCGTTCTTTTCTGTCAAATTCTTCCATATAAAAAATATTACCCAATGTAAACGCAAAGCTAAATAATATTTCTGTTTTTCCAAAAAATTTTACGTTGTAAGCACAAATTTATTACATGAAATGTTAATTTGTTGATTCATGACAATTTACACTATACTATACGATTCCCTCACAGACCTGGATTCACCATTACTCCGATCC
>RZYY01000430.1 GCA_009930115.1 Sphingobacteriia bacterium
AATTATTGATGCCGGTGCTGCCTTTGCCCATGGCCAGACGTATGTTGCACTGAGCCGCTGCCGCACGCTGGAAGGAATTATCCTCAAAACCAGAATTACTAATGATTCCATTATCTGCGATCAGAGTGTTTCAGGTTTTACCCGGCAAATGAAGCTCAATCAACCCACAATTCAGCAATTTGAGCAGGCGAAACAGGACTACCAGCTTACCCTGCTGACCGAACTCTTCCGATTCAAAAAACTGGTACAACAAACCTCCTATTTGCACTATTTCATCCGAAAAAATCAAAATGCCATCTCCGGAACACTTCCTGTTATTCTCAAAAAAATACATAACGAATCCTTAAAAATGCTGGAAGAAACTGGAGAAAAATTTATTCTGGAAATACATCATATCCTCAGAGATAATCCGGATGCAGAAAACAACCCTTATCTGCAAAACCGCATACAAAAAGCCTCCGCGTATTTTACACAGCGCATCCACGAAACACTCATAACCCCGTTGGAAAATGTTACCTGGGAAAGCGATAATTCCACCCTCGAGAAACAACTCAATGAAAAAGTTAAAGAGGTAAGTAAACTCGGTAAAGAAAAGCATTTCTTAATTGATTCGGTAAAGGAAAAATTTGCTGTTTCCGATCATCTTGAAGCACGGGCTAAAAGTATTTTCCAATCGGAAACAAATAAAAGCCGTATGCAAAAAAAACAGATCGAGACAAAACATCCGGAACTTTATCAAACACTTACTGCGTGGAGGAAGCGCCTCGCACTGGAAAATAACCTACCTAACTACTTGATTGCCAGTCACGATCTATTGGTTACGATCACCAATGAATTACCTATCGACAAAAATCATCTGTTAATTTTACCGGGATTAGGCAAAAAACGTGTGGAACAATATGGCAATGCAATTATTACTATGGTGGAAGATTATTGCAGGCTAAAAGATATCCAACCCGGAGTGATTACATATACAAATAAAAAAGCCAAAATAAAAAAGCCAAAACAAGGCGATAGTGCCACGCAAACTTACGGACTCTTCAGAAAAGGGATCAGCATCGAAGAGATTGCCATAGCAAGAAATCTCTCCCCTGTCACCATCGCCAGTCATCTGGTAGCGTTTATTCTGAAAGGCGAACTGGATGTTACAGAACTGGTGGACGAAGATAAACTGGCAATGATTCAGAAATATTATGAACTGAATCCATCGGCAGCACTAAAAGAGGCCAAAGCAGCACTATCCAATGATATCTCGTATGAAGAACTGCAC
>RZYY01000431.1 GCA_009930115.1 Sphingobacteriia bacterium
AAGTATTGCTCCCCATACGTGTAAAATTCTCGCTGAGCGAAAACTTGATCGATTCAATTGCCGTCAGAATACTGATAAGAGCCATAATGCCAAAAGCAATAATCAGCACAGTCAGTATGGTTCTCAGCAAATGACTGCGTACCGACCGCAATGCAATATTAAAGCTTTCGCCTATGATTTTTAAATTCATCTAAACAATATTAAATGTTGATAATGTGCCGAAAATGAACGCCCATGAAAGAACAGATATACAAAAGTAAACAATTATACATTTTGTTTTTCTGAACCAACGACGGACAATAAATGCAGTAAGAGGAATTGATAACACTGAAGGCCCGAAAACCATCAGTAAGGGAATGCCATACCTGCGCAATTGCAGCTGTTTCCGATATCTTTTCATCCATCCGCTTTTGGGTGGTTTCTGATTTTTCTGCAACAACATTCTGTAAAGATAAATAACCCTGTCAGAGAAAAAATAAAAAACCACAAAACCAATAAAACCACCCAACGCAAGACTGAGTGATATTTCCAGATAATCAAACCCACTGGCTACTGCAACCGGCCCTGCAAACAAAAACCTGTAAGTGCTGATGACAACAACATATGCATATTCATAAAACCTGTGTGTCAAAAGCAATAAACAAGGCATATTGTCAGTTTAATCCTTACGTCCATAGGCAAGATCGCCTGCATCACCCAAACCAGGAACAATATAGGCATGAGCTGTAAGCTCCTCATCTACAGCAGCAGCCCAGATATGTAATTTGCGATGCGGCAAATGCTGACGTACATAATCAATTCCCTGAGTGCTGGCAATTACTGTTGCAACATGTATTTCTTCCGGCATTCCAAACTGAAACAACTCCTTGGCGGATAAAACAAGCGAAGAACCTGTAGCCAGCATCGGATCGGCAATTACCAGAGTTTTCCCATCCAGATCAGGACAACTGACATATTCGACCTGAATGGTGAAGCGACCATCCTTGTGATGTTTGCGAAAAGCAGAAATAAAAGCACTTTCGGACTGATCAAAAATATTCAGAAAACCCTGATGAAACGGCAGACCGGCACGCAGAATGGTGGCCAACACTGGCCATTTTGCCACAACAGGCACATCAACTTCACCCAGCTGCGTTGTAACAGGACGAGGTATATACGGGATTTTTTTGCTTATTTCATATGCAAAAATTTCACCGAGTCGCTCCAGGTTTTTTCTGAAACGCAAACTGTCCTGCTGAATTTCAGCATCGCGCAACTCACTGATGAAT
>RZYY01000033.1 GCA_009930115.1 Sphingobacteriia bacterium
ATGCAGAATAACGCGGTTTAGCACAGTATCGATGTTGTTATCTGTCGGGTCACCTGCCTGCGCATGTAACTTCAATACAGGTATCAAAATCAAAAAAAAAGCTATGAATTTGAAAAATCGCATCAGATCAAAGTTAGGTCAGAATGCTGAAATAACCAGATTTACCAGAATATGCTGTTTTATCGGCGGACATCTCTTTGAAATTTTTTTACTTCACCAAAGGATGAACACTCTTGGGTTGATTTGCAGGAAGTAAAAATATAGCCCACCATGATGATGGTCAGGAACACAATTGCAGCTTTGATTACTTTTTTCATATTTTTACGCAATGTTTTTGTTAGATGCCTGTAAATGAATAAAACGCCGGAATAAATTTTTCAATTGAAACATTTTTTTATTCATAATATTGCCAAAAAAAACGATTTTTAGCTCAACTACTGTCCATAAAATGCAGAATGTTAATCCAACCATAGATGAAAGCTGGAAGCAAATCCTTTCTGATCAGTTCGGGGCTTCCTATTTTTTGCAACTGAAGGAGTTTTTAATTGAGGAAAAAACAAAATACAAAATTTACCCACCCGGTCCGCAGATTTTTGCGGCATTTGACCTTACTCCTTTCGATAAGGTAAAAGTTGTCATACTTGGCCAGGACCCATATCACGGGCCAGGACAGGCACACGGACTATGTTTTTCCGTACCGGGGAGTATTGAACAACCGCCTTCTTTACAAAATATTTTCAAGGAACTTAATAACGATCTTGGCATTCCAATACCCCGGCAAGGTAACTTGCAAAAATGGGCTGTACAGGGCGTGCTTCTGCTCAATGCCACACTTACTGTGAGAGCACATCAGGCCGGGTCGCATCAAAACAAGGGATGGGAGTTATTTACCAATGCAGCTATTGCCCGTTTGTCGAAACATCGCGAGCATCTTGTTTTTTTACTTTGGGGAAATTATGCTATTGCCAAAGAAAAACTGATTGACGAAAACAGGCACCTGATCCTGAAATCACCACATCCATCGCCTCTTTCGGCCAGCCGGGGTTTTTTCGGGAACAAACATTTTTCCAAGACAAATGCATATCTTCGTTCGCATGGAATACAGGAAATTGACTGGAAGCTTGATTGATACTCAAATTATTGTAAAAACATCCTTTTCAAACAGAATTTAATCATCATTAAAATTTAATATTTATGAAGTCAAACAAACCAAATGCAAAGTTTTTCGGATTCTTTCTGATGTTATTGTTTTCCTCATCATCATTGCTGGGACAAATAAAAGCTGATGATATAACAGGTGTATGGCTGAATGAAGACAAAGATGCACATATCCGGATCGAAAATATAGACGGGAAATATTTTGGTAAGATTATCTGGCTGAAAGACCCTATTGACGAGGAGACCAACAAACCAAAACTCGATAAGGAAAACCCCGACGAGCAGCTAAAAAAACGACCTGTCATGGGTTTGAACCTGTTAGCCAATTTCGTATTTAACGGGGATGATGAATGGTCAGATGGTGAAATTTATGACCCAAAAAGCGGGAATACCTATAGTTGCTACATGATTTTCACCGATTCATCGAAAAATAGGCTCAAGGTCAGAGGATTTATTGGCATTTCACTTATTGGCCGTACAACCTACTGGACAAGAGTGGAATAAATCAGTTTACACTGAATCCAGTCCTGCTCTGATGATATTTTCTACTCTGTCAGAAAGCTTTGCCTTTTCTTCAACGCTCAATGATGCGACATCAATGGCCGGATGTATCGTAAGTATTAGGTTAGCAGAAGTAATCACGCCAGATTCCTCCACAAGTTTGTAAGTTCCGCTGATTGTAACCGGAACTGCAAGGCAGTTTGATCCTGTAATCAATCTAAAACTACCGGGTTTAAATTTTCCCATTGTTGCACTCCTGCTGCGGGTTCCTTCCGGAAAGATAACCATAGGGTAGCCATTATTAATGTTTTCAATGGCTTTGTTGATGGCAGCAACTGCATTGCGGGCATTGGCGCGATCGATAAGAACACACTTCATAGCCCGCATCCACATATTGAGTATCGGAATTCTGTGCAATTCCCTTTTTGCAATAAAACCAACAGTCTTCGGAATATAACCTACAATTAGCGGGATATCTGCCAAACCTTGGTGATTGCTGATGAAACAAACTTTACCGGACTTTGGTACAAATTCAATCCCTTTTACTTTCACTTTAATCCCAAAAGTAAAAAACAGATTTTTTGCATAAATCCGGGCTATTCCGTTAACCAATCGATCAGCGGTTCTATGACTCCCCAATAGATGAAGAACGAAAGCCGGAATCATCAGAAATGGTGAAAGCACTGCCAGAAATATAACATATACAACAAAAAATACATTAATCAGCCGAAACTTAAAAGCTACTTTCTGCTTGGTCATTGTACCTCATTATTTTTCCATAGAAATTCAAGGACAAAAGTAACCAAATCTACTATATTTGCCGCTCGTTTCATCAAAAGCAACAAAGTCATGAAAAACAAGCCTCGTCTGTCCTTTTGGCAAATATGGAATATGAGTTTTGGATTTTTAGGCATTCAGTTTGGATTTGCCCTGCAGAATGCAAATGCCTCAAGGATTTTGCAAACTTTTGGTGCCAATGTTGAACATCTGTCATGGTTTTGGCTGGTCGCACCTATCACCGGGATGATTGTTCAACCCATCGTCGGATACTTTAGCGACAAAACGTGGAACAGATTTGGGCGCCGGCGACCCTATTTCCTTACAGGAGCAATTCTCACCAGCCTTGCTCTGATTCTTATGCCAAATTCACCATCACTGGCAGGTTTTATAGCTCCGATGTTCATTGGTGGCGGTTTGCTGATGATTATGGACGCCTCGATAAATATCTCCATGGAACCGTTCAGAGCCCTGGTGGCTGACAAGCTTCCTCCCGAGCAGCACACACTTGGCTTTTCGATTCAGTCATTGCTGATTGGCATTGGCGCAGTAATCGGCTCCTGGCTGCCCTATATTTTAAGTAACTGGTTTGGTATTTCCAACGAAGCAGCCGGAAAAGGCCTTGTTCCGCCAAATGTTGTATATTCTTTTTATTTTGGGGCTGTGGTTCTGATCTCAGCAATTTTATGGACTGTAACCACTACCAAGGAATACCCCCCGGATTTTTATGAAGAAGAAAAGAAAGAAGACAAGAATAAACAAAAATTCCGGATACCGGCAACCATGTGGCAATTGCTTGCAGTTCAGTTCTTTTCATGGTTTGCTTTGTTTTCAATGTGGGTTTTTACTACTCCCGCTATAGCCAGGAATTTTTTTGGAACCTCCGATCCTGATTCCCTGGCTTATCAAAAGGCAGGAGACTGGGTTGGCATACTTTTCGGCATTTACAACGGAGTTGCTGCCGCTATTGCTTTGCTGTTGCCTCAGGTAGCCCGTATCATCGGACGTAAACCTACCCACGCAATGGCTTTAACCCTCGGTGGAATTTCATTTCTTTCATTTGCCATCATTCCAAATTATCAACTGCTCTGGATTCCAATGATCGGAATTGGAATTGCATGGGGCAGCATTCTTGCAATGCCTTATGCAATGCTTGCCAATTCAATTCCTGCAAAGCAAATGGGTATGTTTATGGGATTGTTCAATATGTCCATTACAATTCCACAAATAGTAAATGGCGTTTTTGGCGGAATAATCATGCAGTATCTGTTTTGCGGTGATCCCATGAAATCGCTTTATCTGGCAGGATTTCTGATGATTATCGGAGCCGTTAGTACTTTCTTTGTCAAAGATAAAATCAACATTTAGAAAATACCGGATCGTATTTGATAATTACGTTTCAATAAAAACCGGCTATATTCATTTTACTACAATCCCTGCTTTCTTTTAATTTCACTGAAGACAAAAAATCAGCGAAGAAGCTATTTGGAACTTCTCCATAATAAAAATCGTCTCCGCTGAATCTTGCGTCCCAGTGATTATTCACAGGTTAATCAAGTAAAAAGCTGATATCGTCGCCGGGGTTAAATTCCCTGGGTTCATTTCCAAATGTAAACAGGCGCATCGGACGATTACCTTTCAGATGGATATGTTTGTCATCAATTTCAATCAGGGTAGCTTCACGCAAACCGACAACTTTAATTGTGCGATTGACAACAAGAAATTCTTCTATGCGCTGTTGTCGAGTCTCACCTCCGTGGCCTGCAGGACCAGCATCAAGATAATGAGGATTGATCTGGAAAGGAATAAGATTAAGACAGTCGAAACTTTCAGGCTCATAAATGGGCATGTCATTGGTAGTACGTAATGAAGGGCAAGCTACATTGCTGCCAGCACTCCATCCCATGTATGGTGCACCTTCGATAACGCGTTCACGAATAGCTTTCATCAATCCATATTTATGCATCATTCCTACAAGATGAAAAGTATTTCCACCTCCAACAGCAATCGCCTGAGCATCTTTTACGGCAGCAGCCGGATCGCTGGCATGATGTACTGATCGGATATTCAAACCGAGTTCTTCAAATACTTTTTGTACTTTCTGCTCATAAGCATTGTAAGATTGCTCAAGGCTCTCATCAGATAATCCGACACCTGCAAAGGGTACAAAAAGGATATCTTTTACACCGGTTGATGCCATAAAATCTCTGATGTACTGGCGTGGCCAGCCCAGGTATGTTTCACCATAATTCGTTGAATTGCTGATCAATAGAAGTCTCTGTCTCATGTAATTTTAGTTTTTGAAATTCATTTAAGTTGCAAAGATGCTTAATTTAAATTTTCCGGCAATAATAACCTGGTATGTTTCACGATTTTTGACAATTCTCGTTCAATAGCTTCATTAAAAATAGGAATATCCAGCATACCATAAATCTCCTTCGCTGCATTGAGCAATTCTCCGGCATTTTGCCATTCCTCTGCTTCTGAAGCCTTTCTACCTTCATCAAAATATTGCCAGGCCAGTTTCTCAAATAGTTGATTAACTTCATCAGGAAGGATAATAACTCTGAAATTTTTTATTTGAAAATCGCGGGCTAAAGCCAGATAGTGCCTGGCTAAATCAAGGTTTTTAACCAACATTGCAGATTCAGCAATTCGCAGATAGGAATCATAAATTCCAAACTTTGCTTTGGATATGTTGTGAAAAACCTCCAGACTGCATTCAATCTCCGGATTCGAGTTGCAGATCACTTCTGCAGAAGAGAGCATTAACAGTGCTTCATTGAATTTTTCAACCTCAAAATATTCGGTCGCCCGGCTCAAATATTTTGTAATAAGTTCCCTGGCAAAATCCTTGGCAAATCCGTCAAAATCATCCTCCCCAAAAGTAGCCGAAATATCCAGAAGAAGTTTTTCCCATTCTGACCGACTTTGAAAAAATGATGCCCTGTCAAGATAATATGGTTCATAAAAATGATTTGTTTTACGGGAGGTTTCCAGGTAATCCCTCTGGATGGTCATGAGTTCATCTGCAGCTTCGGCAATGGCCTTGTCATCAAATTTTACTGATTGATTATTCTGTGCCTGTTTGAAAAACAACCGGAGTCGCTCCAGATCATTTTTGAGAGTCGATTTTTTAAGTAAAAAATCCCGACCATATTGTTCAGGTATCTCCAACATAATATCAGCAGGCCTTGCTTCAATTTCTTCCAGAAACTGCCTGAGATCATAAAACTTAAGATACAAAGCCAGTAAATTTGTGTTTTCCTCCGGATTAACCGATTGAGCATTTTCGATAGCATACCCGGCCAGTTCATGCAAGGCAAGATACTGATGAATTTTGGCAATATATGCGTTAAACCTGTTTACAGCTTTTTCATCGTAACTAAACAGTACACCATTTAAATCAAAATCCGATTGTTTAAGCGAAAGCGCATCAGCCACAAAGAAATCAGTAACGTTGGTATCTCCTGCAATCAGGTTCACTGGTTCATACACCGAAACCAATTTTCCGTCATTAGAAATCAGTAATGTAAAACTGTATAAAGTAGGAGAAAGCACTTTCGCCAAATTGAATTCTTTGAAAAAAATATCACCGTACACATTTTCAATTCTGAAGGTACTGTAAATTTCGAGAAGATCGGTTCCGGTTACTTTTACAGAAACATCGATGTGATATTCAAGGCTGTAACTCGTGCGATAAGGATTCAGATAATTTATTTTGGCAAGCTCCCGTACAAAATGGTTGTTCATAGAAACCGGTTCATGCTTTCCAAACCTGTAAATACGAAAAGAATTTTCGCTTAAAGTAAAAGCATTTGGATTTTGGGAAAATAATCCGGTATGGCAGGCAATTAAGAAAAATAACAACAACAACGTTCTCAAAACTCATCCTTTTATTGCCTGCAAAAATAAAGCTTCATCAGAATTTAGTTAATTTGCAGGAAAAAAATATGAACGTACTTCTTATAGGTGCCGGTGGAAGAGAACATGCTCTGGCATGGAAAATCTCAAAAAGTCCTTTACTGTCAAAGCTTTTCATTGCGCCAGGTAATGCCGGAACAATACAACATGGTCAAAATGTTGCTCTCGATATTGAAAATTTTGCTTCAATTGCAGAATTTGCGCTCAAAGAAAATGTGAAAATGATTGTACCAGGTCCTGAAGCTCCTCTGGTCAATGGCATTTATGATTATTTTTTACAAGATAAGGAATTGCGACAGATTGAAATTATAGGTCCTTCACGCGCCGGTGCAATGCTTGAAGGGAGTAAGGATTTTGCAAAAGCATTCATGCAGAGGCATAATATACCTACAGCAGCTTACAAAACATTTACCATCGAAAATCTGGAGGAAGGACTTCACTTTCTCGAAACGCTTGATCCGCCATATGTACTTAAAGCTGATGGACTGGCCGCCGGAAAAGGAGTTATCATTTCAGAAAAAATAGCAGAAGCCCGTAAAACACTTACTGCAATGCTCCAGGGCCGTGAATTCGGTGATGCGTCATCAAAAGTAGTCATTGAAGAGTTTCTGAATGGTATCGAGCTTTCGGTATTTGTACTTACCGATGGAAACAATTATCTTTTACTACCCGAAGCCAAAGACTATAAAAGAATTGGTGAAGGCGACACCGGACTGAATACCGGAGGCATGGGCGCTGTATCACCTGTACCATTTGCTACCAAAGCATTTATGACGAAAGTTGAAGAACAAATCATCCAACCAACCATCCGGGGATTAATGACCGAAGAAATTGATTACAAAGGATTTATCTTCTTTGGACTGATAAACGTAAATGGAGAACCAAAAGTAATTGAGTACAATTGCCGGATGGGCGATCCGGAAGCTGAGGTTGTCATTCCCCGGATTAAAACTGATTTGCTGGAATTGTTCTCTGCATTAAAGGATAAAAAACTTGACCAAAAAAATATTGAAAAGGAAAACCGTACAGCAACCGCTGTATTCCTTGTTTCGGGAGGATATCCGGGTCATTACGAAAAAGGAAAAATAATTACCGGACTGGAAGATGCAGAAGGCAGTGTTTTGTTTCATGCCGGCACCAGTCAATTCAAAAATCAAATTATTACCAACGGTGGTCGGGTTTTGGCAATTACCTCTCTGGCCACGGATATGAAATCAGCACTGGCAAAATCTTATGAAAATGCAGCAAAAATCAACTTCGATGGAAAATATTATCGCACTGATCTGGGAAAAGATATTCTAATTTGAAATATTAGCATTAATCAAGGATTAAATAATACACCAAAACTTTTCCGGGTCAGACCAACATTTTAGGAATCAGGAAAAGTTCATTTCAAATCTGAATCTGACAAGTTAAAAGTAGAATCAAAAAATTAACAATCAGGCTATTTACTATCCAAATGATCATAGGGATTTTTAAATCAAAATATTTCGGGCAATACATCGGATTATTGCTACTTACTTTTCTTTTACAGATTGATGCCATTCTCAATCCGGCCATGTTTTCAGAAGCTGATCCCGGTTTCAGGTTCAATTTATTTGAAAATATGGTCAGGCAGTATCCATTAGTAGCTGCGGTTGTCAGTGCTGTTCTGCTACTGATTCAGGCTTTTATTTTCAATCAGATACTCGAAAATCACAGGCTTACACCACTCAATCAATTACTTCCGGCAGTACTTTACATTTTAATGATGAGCAGCAATACTGCTTTGCTTCAGCCTAATGTGATGATTCCCGTTAACTTCATTATGATCCTGATGCTCAACATTCTTTTCAATTTATACGGAGATCAGTCGGGTTTCTCAAAAATGTTTGATACAGGGTTTCTGATAGGACTGGCATCATTGTTATACCTGCCAGCGGCCTGGTTTTTGGTTTTCATCTGGATTTCATTGATGATTTATCAAATGTTCAGTTTACGAACCGTGCTTATTTCTCTCACAGGAACAATAATGCCTCATTTTTTCCTGGGGTTTTATTTTTTCTGGACAGGCCGGCTAAAGTCTTCACCAAACAACTTGTTTTACAATTTAATTGATGTAAAAATTCTGGATTTTCATCCCGATGTGTACGATTTTATCATCTGGATACTCTTTTTTCTGTTGTTCATCTACGGTGCTTCCGAGGTTCTGAAGCAAATAACAGCGAATACTATTGAAATCCGTCGAAAATTCAGGGTGCTTGCTTTTTTCTTTTTATTTTCAATTTTCACCAGCATTTTTGCTGGTAGCAACCTTCAGTTTCATCTGATGTTCACACTTTTACCCATAACAGCATATCTGTCAACATATCTTTCCCAAACCAGAAAACTGTTTTTTCCTGAACTCATCATGGCAATTATATTGATCGTAATTTTTACTGAAAAATTTATCAATCTGTTGTAAGCATGCTTTTAAAATCATTATCAGGTGAATTGATGGAAGCAGGCTGCGATGAAGCCGGCAGAGGTTGTCTGGCCGGCCCCGTTTTCGCCGCAGCAGTAATTTTACCTGCTCATTTTGGATGCAGTCTGCTGAATGACTCAAAAAAACTTACGGAAAAACAACGTAACTTCCTCCGTAAAATCATCGAAAAAGAAGCGCTGGCCTGGGCTGTAGCTTCAGTTGATAATACGACAATTGACCAGATTAACATTCTTAAAGCTTCTCTTCTGGCCATGCATCGTGCACTCAATCAGCTCACTGTTCGTCCCGGATTTATCATTGTTGACGGAAACCGTTTTACTCCTTACAGCACAATTCCATACAAATGTGTTATTGGTGGTGATGGAAAATATATGTCCATAGCAGCAGCTTCGATTCTTGCCAAAACCCATCGTGATGAATATATGAAACATCTCGACCTGGAATATCCGCGATACCTGTGGAAGCAAAACAAAGGCTACCCAACAACAGCGCACCGTAAAGCAATATCTGCTTTTGGGGTTACTCCTTATCACCGGCTTTCGTTTAAACTAAGCGAGCAACTCAGACTGGATTTGTAAGGACAAGTGGAGAATAATTTCTGACAGTTAGCGGCTTTTGTAAAGTACCGGTTTAACGGTTAACATCAGAAAAGCCCATGAAGAAAATTTGCTTTTACCTTCGCCAATTCCCTGGATAATTTCCAACGAAGCACCGGGCAACATGAAAGAGTATCCTCCGCGAAGATTCACATCAGGACTGAAATTGACTGAAATACCCAAATCCAGTTCAGAACCGAGATATTTATCAAGTTCGTCGTTTTCATTTATTAATGGCTGATTCAGTGAAAACAGGTGATAATCGGCCAACAGGCTGGTTTTTTCATTGATTTGGTAAGAGGATGTCAGAAAAAGATTATTCAAACCTGCATGGTCAGTAGCAACCGGAAGTTTGCTGAAATAGTCCATGTTACCATATACTGAATGACGTGTGCCATAGAGTAAATCAAACTCGCTTATTTTTTCGTCGTCCGGGTTTTCATCACCGGAAATCAGTGTAAGTCCTAATCCTAATGTAAGGTCGCCAATCCGGTAATCACTTTTGAAATTCAAATTCCACGCACTGACTTCACGGCCATCGTGATGTTTTCCATTTTGATAATAAAGAGTAACCCAGGATTGTAAACCGTTGTTGGAATATTTCAGCAATCCTCCGTAAGAACCTTTCAGATAAATAGTTTCGCTGTTGTTATTTTTCGTAAAACCAGTACCCATCGCAATCGCCGATGCTTTCCAGGTATCATTGATTATCCGCTCAACACGGAGGAAATTCAATGTTCGCATTTTGTTGTCAGGATAAGGGTTGAAAAAAGTATTGCAGAATTCAGTGTTATAGGAAAACGCCAGATCAATTGTCCAATTATTTTGGTTGTATTTATAAAGCAAAGCATCATAACTGATTCCATAATTATTCCAATTACGACGGGAAAGCAATCGACCATCATCATAATCAAAAATCTGTCGCCCGACTTTTACCGCCGAATGACCAGCAAATGAAAGTTCCACCCAGGCTTCATTGAGATCAAAATTCGCATCATCGCCATAAATTCCGGTAGCATCAAAAATATTGTCACTTCCCCAGAAACGCACATCCTGAAAACTAAATCCTGTTTTTAGCCAGTCTTTCTGATAATAAAGACCGATTCTTACGCGCTGATTAACAAAATATGCCGGTTTTAGTGAATCGGCATTGAGCCTTGCATAGCCGCTGCGCATCTCAGCCCGCGAACGATATTCCCCTTTTACAGTCAATTGTGAATGTGCTGTAACTCCGGCTAACATGAGTGTTAGCATTAAAAATAAATACTTTTTCATGATTTGATTAAAATTAAAGAAGATAACTCTACTGCAAAAATACACGAAAGATTTTCGAATTTAACTGTTTAAATCTTTTTTATTCTTGAAAGAACTGCCATTGCAAATATTTCGAAAAGAAATGTTTCAGGTTCCGCCAAAAAATATCACGTCATTATTGCCAATGAGCCATTATTTTCGTTTTAGGTACAACTTCTTGGTTTTGTTTCGTAATTTTGAAGCCTTAATCATAAACAATCAACTTGATCAGACACCTGAAACATGCAGAAATTGATGCTGAACAATGGGATCAGTGCATCAGCCAGTCGGTTAACGGAATGATTTATGCTTACTCGTGGTATCTTGACCTGGTGAACAACGGGTGGGAAGCACTGGTTGAAAATGATTATGAACGAGTTATGCCTTTGACTCATGGTCGAAAGATGGGGATTCACTATCTTTTCCAGCCACCTTTTACACAACAACTCGGCATCTTTTCAAAAAACAGGCTGAACCATGAGGTTGTTGATGAGTTTATTGAAGCAATTCCTCCCTGTTTCAAATTCATTGAAATCAATCTGAATACCCACAACAAGGTAAATCCTCTTTATCCGGGTTATTCTCCCTGGCTGACACACGAACTTGATCTGATTAGTCCATACGAAAATCTCCACAGTAACTACTCGACCAATACCATACGTAACATAAAAAAGGCAGTAAATGCCAAAATATCTGTTGTTGAAAATATTAAACCTGAGGGAATAATTGACATTTTTATTAAAAACAAAGCAGAAGTATTACCCGGTTTAAAGCAAGATCATTTTAATCTCCTTCGCCGTCTGATTTATGTGATGATCTATAAACGTTCGGCACAAACCATAGGAGCATTCGACGAAACCAATAATCTGTGTGCCGGTGCTTTCTTTGTATTCAGTAAAACCAAAGCTATTTTCTATTTTTCAGCAACCGACCAAAAAGCCAAATCAACCGGAGCAATGCCATTTTTGATTGACTATTTTATTCACAAACATGCTCATTCACATGTTACCCTCGATTTTGAAGGTTCCAACGACCCGAACCTGGCCAGGTTTTACAAAAGCTTTGGTGCCAGCGAAATTACCTATCCTCACCTCTGTATCAACAAACTGAACCCCCTGGTTAATTTTGGCGTTCAATTGGTGAAAAAACTGAGATTTTGACCACGTTTTATTTAGCACAATTATTGATATTTTAACCGAAACTAAATTACATCACCTATGAATTTGATAAAACCGGTAATCTTTTTAGCCTCCATCGTTGCCTTAATTATTCTGAACACTGCAAATATTTCTCCCATGGAAAAAAACTACGATGAAAAATGGAAAAAAGTAGACTCGTTGGTTAACCTGCGTCAGCCCCGAACAGCACTTGAACTCGTCGAAGAAATCTATAAGTCGGCAAAAAAAGAAGAAAACACTGCCCAGGTAATCAAGTCAACATTATATCGGATTAAACTTACAGCAGAATTTGAAGAAGATCATCTGGTGAAAACCATATCCGAACTGGAGCAGACACTATCACATTCAGCATTCCCCGAAAAAGAGCTTCTTCATTCGATTACGGGAGATCTTTACATGCGATATTTTCAGATGAATCGATACCAGATTCTTGAACGTGGTCGTATCGAAAATTTTGAATCGGATGATATCAGTACATGGGACGCAC
The DNA here is from genome assembly GCA_009930115.1 of Sphingobacteriia bacterium. Taxonomy (GTDB): domain Bacteria; phylum Bacteroidota; class Bacteroidia; order Bacteroidales; family 4484-276; genus RZYY01. The sequence goes on from RZYY01000033.1 coordinate 12,379, forward strand.
ATGCATTGATTAAAAAAGCAGGAATGCATTTCGATTCCTCCCTTCTTCCGGCGGAAAATCTACAGAAAATTGATTTATCTTCATTTTCTGTTATTTTGGACGAAAAGAAAGATTCAAAACTTTTCCGCCCGACATTGTATGATTTTCTGGCCCACAGCGCAATTGGCTTTTATTCATCTTCAGAATCAGGTATTACCAAAGCAGCAGATCAGTGGAAACCTGATGAAACTGAATATTTTGCTGCATCAGACCGATTCTGTACTCTTGAAATTCCTGAAGAGAAAGCGCACACCCATGCAGCAAAAATCGTCAAAATCTATCAGGATTTAATTAAATTTCACCTCACCGATAAAGATCCACAGGCCCTTATTGATGTTGAATTACAACGACTTAACTGGGTTAAGAACAATATAGTCATCGAAAATCCGAATGGCCATTATTTCAATGCACTGAACTCCTTCAAACAAAGGTACAACGACTCACCCTATTCGGCTAATATCGCTTTTGAGCTGGCCAGATATCACAACATGATTGCTTCCGGATACAACCCTCATGCCGGTGATGAATTCAGATGGGAAAGAAAAAAAGCAGTTGACATCTGCGCCGAAACGATCAAATTATTCCCATCGTCCATCGGAGCCGAAAACTGCCGTACCTTAATGAACGAAATAACACAACCGGGACTTCGGCTCCAGACAGAATTTGCCATTGTTCCGCAAAAAGCTGTTCCCGGACTTATCCACTGGAAAAACTACAATCGTATCCATTTCAGGTTGCTATGCCTGGATTATCAGCAATACAAAAACATAGCCTGGCGAACACCCGCTGCTGACCTGGCCGAAAAACTTGTCAACATTCCCGATTCACAATCCTGGTCAGTTGAAATACCGAATGAAATGGATTTTCAGGATCATTCTTCCGAATTTAAAATCCCGGCACTTGCTCAAGGATTTTATGTGCTTCTGGCCTCCGGAGATGAACACTTCAGCACAAAAGAAGCAGAAATAGCCTGGGCAGACTTTTGGGTTACTGGCCTGACCTTCACAAGCCAGCGCAAAGACGATGGAAGTTATGATTTTTATGTTCTTGACCGCGAAACGGGATCTCCTGTTAAAAACGCTACAGTTCAGGCTTTCACGCGTGATTATGATTTTCAAACAAGACAATATACCGAAAATCTTTACAAAACCATTGCAGCAGATAGTGAAGGTTTTTTCAAACTATCTCCGATAACCGAAAAACAAAGCAAATCGGTTTTTCTCAGGCTGACGGCTAAAAATGATGCCTTTTCCCCTTCTACTACTTTTCACTTGGGACCAGTATCAGATAAAAAGGATAAAACAGAACAACGGACATTTTTCTTCACCGACCGTGCGATATACCGGCCGGGTCAAACAGTTTATTTCAAGGGAATTATTGTAGAAAAAACAGGAAGGCAGCAACAAATCCTTGCAGGGCAGTCCACCAGAATTGAGTTTTTTGATGTCAACTACCGAATTGTTTCCAGCCTTGAACTAACCACCAATGATTTTGGAGCAGTCAACGGTTCGTTTGTTATCCCATCGGGTGTGCTCAACGGACAGATGACCATTCGTAACAACTCGGGCAGCACGGTAATTGCTGTTGAAGATTATAAACGTCCGACTTTCGAAGTAAATTTTGAGCCGATGACTGGCAGTTACAAAATCAACTCAGAACTTACCTTACAGGGAACAGCCCGTGGTTTTGCAGGGAACAACATTGATGGCGCTACAGTAAAATACAGGGTAATCCGCAAAAGTTATTTCCCTTTCAGATGGATATACTCCAAAAGATATTATCCCAATTCACCCGAAATAGAAATGCTTTCCGGTGAAACAATAACCGATAAAAACGGGAATTTTTTTATAAACTTCACTGCCCTGCCCGAAAGGAACCTCGACCGGACTTACAAACCTGTTTTTCAATACACTGTTCATGCTTCAGTAACAGATATCAGCGGTGAAACTCAGGCTGGGGAGGAAAATATTTCTGCAGGCTACGAAGCGCTTTTTCTCAATGTGGATATTCCGGAAAAGGTTGACCGGAAAACTAAAGAACAATTTATTATCCACGCTGCAAATTTTAACGGGGTAAAACAACAAACCAACGTTAAAGTGGAAATTCAGTCTTTGAAAGACCCCGGTAAAATAATGATCCATAGACTTTGGGATGAGCCGGATGTCTATCTTACAAATAAACAAACCTATACAACATATTTTCCGGGCAGAGTTTATCATAACGAAAATGATCCTTCCACATGGGAAAGCATTGCAACAGTTTTTGAAAAAACATTTGACACAAAATCTGATACTCTTCTGTCACCTGACAATTTCAATTCCTGGAAACCCGGAAAATATGTCATCAAATTATCAGCCATTGATGTTTTTGGAAACCCGGTGGAAACCAAAAAATTCTTCACACTCTTTGATCCTGATGACCAGCGGCCACCACTTACCGAAATCAACTGGTTTACACCTCTTAAATCAAGCGGCGAACCTGGTGAAGAAGCTTCATTCCTTTTAGGTACCGCTGCCCGGAATATCAAAGCATTATACGAAATTCAGCATCAGGGAAAAACTATTTCTCGTCAGTGGATTAATCTCGACAGGGAACAAAAACTGATAAAAATCCCGATTTTAGAAGAATACAGAGGAAATTTCTCTGCACATATAACTTTTGTTTATGCCGGCAGAGAATTTTCAAATTTAATGATTATCACTGTACCTTATACCAATAAAGAACTTGATCTGGCATTTGAAACCTTCCGCAGCCAGATAGAACCAGGAAGCAATGAAAAATGGAAAGTAACCATACGCAATAAAAAAGGAGATCAGGTAGCTGCACAACTACTCGCTTCGATGTATGATGCTTCCCTCGACCAGTTCATTCCTCACAACTGGTCTTTCGCCCTTTATCATCCTGATAATCATATTATCCCCTGGCAATCGTTCAGTAATTTTTCTGTTTCAAGAGGCAGCAGCTGGGATTTCGGGATCAGGCATTACTCCTCATTCATTTTCAATGAATATGACCAATTGAACTGGTTTGGATTCGGCGGCTACGGGTACGATATCTTTCCAACGCTCGGTGAAGGTAGTCCCAAAAGCAGAATGGCTGCCCAAAATGAACTGTCAATGCAAATGGACAGCATGGAAGAAAAAAGCATTGAAGATCAGATTCTTATGACAGAACAGCAATCCGGAGAACAATTTCCCGAAAAACCAAAACAAAAACAGTCATTTAATAACATCCAGATCAGACGTAATTTCAATGAGACGGCTTTCTTTTATCCTGAATTACAAACCAATGAAAAAGGCGAGGTGGTAATCAGTTTCACACTTCCCGAATCACTTACCCGTTGGAGGTTTCTGGGTTTAGCCCATACAAAAGACCTTATGACAGGCCAATTAGAAAAAGAATTTACAGCAAGTAAAAAACTTATGGTGGTGCCTAATTCGCCACGCTTTTTCAGAGCAGGTGACACACTGCATTTTACTGCAAAAATTTCTAATCTCTCCGGCGACACATTAAAAGGGAATGCAGAGATCGATTTTTTTGACGGAGTAACAATGACCAGCGTAAATACAAAATTGCAACACAGCAGTAGTAAACCTGATTTTAAGGTTGAAGCAGGTCAAAGTACTTCCGTTAGCTGGAAAATTATAATCCCGGATGATTTAGGTGTAATTGTTTACCGTATCAAAGCTACAGCAGGAAATTACTCTGATGGTGAGGAAAAAGCAATACCGGTTTTACCAGGCCGAATGCTGGTAACAGAATCATTGCCAATGTCTGTAAATGGTCAGGAAAGCAGAAATTTTCATTTTCAGAAATTGCTTGATTCCGAAAAAAGCACCACGCTAAAACATCACCAGTTTACTCTTGAATTTAGTTCAAATCCCGCATGGTATGCGCTTCAGGTGCTACCTGTAATTTCGGAACCGACATTTAAAAATGCCATGTCGGTATTTGCTGCCTTTTATGCCAACAGCATTGCCTTTCATATAATAAATGACAATGAGCAGATCAAAAGAGTATTCGAAAACTGGAAAAGCAAAACTCCCGAAACCTTCCTGTCGAACCTCGAAAAAAACCAGGAACTGAAAGCACTGCTGCTCGAACAAACACCCTGGATACTGCAGGCCCGTAACGAAGCCGAACGTAAGCAGCGTATCGCTCTGCTTTTTGATCTGAACACCATGCAAAATCGCCTCGATGACAATATTCGGATACTACAGAAAATGCAGACCCCGAACGGAGGTTTCACCTGGTTTGAAGGAATGCCGGAGAGCAGATACATCACCCAAAATGTCCTGGAAGGATTGGGAAAACTTCATAAAATGAAAATCATTGATGGCATGAACGATGACCGGGTAAACAAAATAATAAACCAGAGCGTAAGGTACTTAGATGAGCGTATCAGGGAAGATTATCAAAACATTCTTAAATTAAACAAAGACAAAATGGAAGAGAACCATCTCTCACCAACACAAATTCAGTTTCTTTATGCACGTAGTTTCTTCCCGGAAATCATGATAAATCCAAACAGTGAAACAGCTTTTAACTATTTCAGAATTCAATCTTCAAAATACTGGCAGAATCAAAACAACTACCTTCAGGGAATGATAGCCATTGCGTTGCATCGCTATGGAGAACATGAGGTTCCGGAACTAATTTTAAAATCGCTGAAGGAACGTTCCCTGCGTAATTCTGAAATGGGTATGTACTGGAAAACTGAAAACGGATTTCTATGGTACCAGGCGCCTGTTGAAACACAAGCCATGATGATTGAGGCTTTTGATGAATCCGGCCATGATCTGGAAGCTATTGAGCAAATGAAAATATGGTTGCTCAGGCAAAAACAGACACAAGACTGGAAAACGAGCCGTGCCACTGTTGAAGCTGTTTACGCATTACTTCAGCGCGGTACTCATCTGCTTAATCATACCAATCAGGTTGAAATTGAAATTGCCGGTGAAAGGATTGAAATGAAGAATGTTGGACATGTTGAAGCAGGAACAGGTTATTTTCAGATTTCCTGGAGTGCCGGAGAAATCACTCCCGAAATGGGTAGTATTTCTGTGAAAAAAACTGATAAGGGCATTGCCTGGGGGGCAGTTTACTGGCAGTATTTCGAAGACTTGGATAAGATAACTCCACATGAAACACCGCTAAGTATAAACAAAATACTCTTTGTTGAACGCAACCGCCCGTCAGGTACTTCTCTTGAGCAGGTGAACAACCACGACAAATTACAAATCGGTGATAAAGTTATTGTCAGAATTGAGTTGCGTGTGGATCGCGATATGGAATATGTTCATTTACAGGACATGCGAGCAGCAGCTTTCGAACCTTTGAATGTTCTTTCAGGTTACAAATACAAAAGCGGACTGGGATATTACGAATCAACCCGCGATGCAGGCACACATTTCTTTTTTGATTACATCAGAAAAGGAACCTACGTATTTGAATACCCGTTGATTACATCACAAAAAGGACAATTCTCCAATGGCATTTCCACCATCCAGTGTATGTATGCGCCGGAGTTTTCTTCGCATTCAAAAGGTATTCGGGTAATAGTGGAGTAAAAACAAAATTCCTTTCAGTAGAATTGAATTAATTTAAAAGGCAGTAAATCCATAAAACCATTATTAAAAATGTAATATCCGGTCGGAAACTGCTGCAACAAATCATTTGACCAGGCAACCAGATTTTGATTATACGTTTCGTTTTAAAAGAACGAACTATCATCTTTCACGCAAAACCTTTAGTTTTGTCAAAAATTTATGCATGAAAACTGTCTGTGTTTTTTGTGGATCAGGTGTGGGAAAACATCCGGAATATATTACAAAAGCAAGAATGCTTGGAGAGCTTATTGCCGGAAAAAATCTCCGGCTTGTTTACGGAGGCGGAAATATCGGATTGATGCGCGAAGTAGCTGACAGTGCTCTGGCTGCAGGAGGCGAGGTGATCGGAGTAATGCCGCAAAATATTGTCGAAAAAGAAATTGCCCATCATGCCATAACAAAATTGCATGTAGTTAATAGTATGCACGAGCGAAAAGCACTGATGGCTGATCTGTCCGATGCTTTCATTGCACTTCCGGGTGGTTTCGGCACGCTGGATGAGATTTTCGAAATTATGACCTGGAACCAGTTGGAGATAATCACCAAACCTACAGGGCTGCTGAACATAGAAGGATATTTCGACCATTTGATCCAATTTATCAGACATGCTGTTCATGAAAAATTTGTCAGACCCGAACATCAGTCAAATCTGATAGTAGAAACCGATGCAAACAACCTGTTGGAAAAGCTTCAGGATTTCAGACCGGTGAAAGCCGAAAAGTGGATTGACCGTTTAAAACTATACCTCATTTAACCATCTAAAATGATTATTATCGGAATAACCGGAACATTAGGTGCAGGAAAGGGCACTATTGTTGAGTACCTGAAAGAAAAGATGGGATTTGCCCATTTTTCAGTCCGTGGATTCCTGATCGAAGAAATCAGAAAAAAAAGCCTGCCGGTTAACCGAAACAGCATGACTGAAATTGCCAACCAGTTGCGAGCAACCCATTCACCCTCCTACATTGTGGATGAGCTCTACAAAATGGCTTTACAAACAGGTAAAAACTGTATTATTGAAAGCATTCGCACTCCGGGTGAAATTGAAAGCCTTCGCGAAAAAACTGATTTTTATCTTTTCGCGGTTGATGCTCCACCAATGCTGCGTTATGAACGAATAAAAAAACGAAATTCTGAAACCGACAACATCAGCTTCGACATCTTTATCCAAAACGAACAGCGTGAAATGACCACAACCGATCCTAATAAGCAAAATCTGAAAAGATGCATCCAAATGGCTGATTTTATCTTTGATAACAGCGGAACTTTAGCCGATCTCCGGCATCAGGTTGAGGAGGTCATACAACAAATTATAAATAAACCTGATTTCAACAAAAATTAAACTGTCATGGAACCTTCTTCAACACCCGAAAAATACAAGCGCCCATCATGGGACGAATATTTCATGGAACTGGCCAATGCTGCAGCCAGACGCGCTACCTGCGACCGCGGCAGAAGCGGTTGCGTAATTGTGCGCGACAAACATGTTCTGGTCACTGGCTATGTCGGTTCACCGATGGGTCTCCCGCATTGTGATGATGTAGGCCACCTGATGAAAAAAGTATATCACGAAGATGGTCGGATTACCCAACACTGTGTCCGCACGGTCCACGCCGAGCAAAATGCCATCTGCCAGGCAGCAAGACTGGGAATTGCTCTGGAAAACGGAACCCTCTACTGTAAAATGACCCCGTGCCGTACCTGTGCCATGCTCATCATCAACTGCGGAATTAAAAGAGTTGTCTGCGATAAAAAATATCACGACGGCGCCGAATCTGAAGAAATGTTTAAGCAGGCAGGTATAACCCTCGATTACCTTCACGACGAAATTGAAATGTACGACAATCAATAAGCAGCCAGCTGCTGGAAGGTAGGTCTGTTTTCATCAGAAATAATACTTTTAACCAAATAAATACCAATCAGCTATGCCATCGGACGATAAAAATATAAAGCCCCCGGCCGGGTCAGCCGAAACAACAATTATAACTCAGGATAATAAAAATGATAAAGCAGAAAACTCCTGCAAAATCAAGATTTTAAACCTGATCGAAAAACAACACGGGGAATTGCTTTTTAAACGCAGGCTGATCGAAAGTTATCAGTTGAAACTTGACGAAATAATTAAGAGACAAAAACTGGCAAAAAAAGCACTTAAAAAAGTAAAGGAAATAAAACTTGGTGATGAACAAAAAGAATTAGTCCGGCAGGATTTGAAGAATCTGAAATCGGAACAAAGACAAATAGAAGAGATGATTGTTGGCGAACAAATAAATACCGAAACACTTTCAAATGTCATCAGCCTGCTCGAAAGCATTCTTTAACATGGTTATATTATCTTATGAAATCTAAAAATCAAACCAATACTAGTCTTTATGAATTTTTGGATCAACAGGTAAATGCTTTCAGGCAAAATTTCCTGACCACCCGTCTGACGATGGACCAGGAAGCCATTCATCAGATGCGTGTTGCTGTAAAAAAAATCAACACCATTCATAAACTGAAAAAACATCTTGATTTCCCGATCACCATTGATGAAAAACTCTTTGAACTGATTAGCACCATTTACGGCAATTCGGGAATGCTGAGAGATGTGCAGCTTCAGCATACACTTCTTTATTACTACCGAAAAAATCTTAAATGCGGCTTCACCGAACTTCAGGATTTTCTGACGCGGACTGAAAATCATCTTGAAGAAACCATGAAAGGCGTTGTTTCAGGTATTGACCCAGAGCTGGTCGAAAATCTTACGGAACCAAAGCATTTGCCAGAAAAACCTGAGATATATGTCAACATTGAAAACGAAAGCCTGAATTTTATTCAAAAAAAAATCAGTAAAATCAACAAGTTGCTGATTTGCCTTGAAACCGAATCGAAGGTACATGATTTGCGCAAGCAGACCAAGCAATTACTTTTTGTTCTGCAGTTTCTGCAGAATAATTTCCCGCAAAGTAATTTTGGAAGTTACAAGGTTATGACATTCATTAAAATTGCGGAAAAACTTGGGAAATGGAATGATCTGCAAATGTTCATCAATCAGGTCAATACTTTTCTGCTCATGCAGCCACCCGGTTTTCAGGAAGATCATACCGAATACTACCTTTTGACTAAAAACATTGAAAACGACAAGCAGCGACTAATCAGGAATCTTGATCTTATGTTGTACCTGGAGATCATTAAACTCAGGATTCATCTCAATCTTGACAATCAAATACCAGTGCTGGAAAAAAATGATTAAAGCATGGTTTTAATATCGGTGGTTTCGATAGGATAATGCCCTTTAAAAATATTCCCGTGATGGCCGTCAATCGCTATTCTATCACCAGGCCTGAAGCGTTGACCATTAATTGTCAATTCTTTCAGGTTATCATTAACCAGCATGTCCGTGCAGTTGACAACACATGTTTTACCAAGTCGCACGGCAGTAACTGCAGCATGTGAAGTAGCTCCGCCTTTTGCAGTTAACAAACCATCGCACTCGAAAATCATCCCAATGTCATCGGGCACCGTGTCAGGCCGGACAAGAATCAGGCGTTCGCCGGGAAACTTTTTGGCCAGTGAGATCAGGTCATCCTTGTCAATGGCAACAATCCCATTCATTGCACTGCCACCAATGCCAATACCTCTTCCAACAAGTTTCATTTGCTCGGGCTGACTGCTAAAGACATTGATTCGGGCCGGCTGATGCAGGTCCTGATCGCGGGTCTGAAGAATAAACAGGTCATCTGGATTTTCTGATTCGAAAGTAAACTCTATTTCCTGGGGACTGAAACCATATTCATCCGTCATTTCTGTAGCAATGTTATGTATTCGCTTATAAATCTCCGGAATTTTGGTCTGAAGCGAATCGCCTTCGATTTCGAGGTACTTCCGTTGGGTTTCGCCGACAGGAAGAGGGGTTACAAGACCAGCAACAATATCTTCGCCCTGACTGCAAAGTGTAAAATCCCCGTAAAGATGCACTCCGGGTCTTTCCCGATGCGGATTTTGTGTAAAAACAACTCCGGTTCCTGAAGTGTAATTTAAATTTCCAAGAATCATTTTTTGAACAATAACCGCTGTTCCCCAGTCATTGGCGATGTTCATGTGCTTGCGGTACACTTTTGCCCGGTCAGAATCCCATGAATCAAGCACGCAATTAATGGTGTATTTTAACTGTTTAATAAGGTCCTGCTCAAAATATACCTGATGGTCGTCCAGTGCTTTTCTGTAGGATATCGCAATTTTCTTCATCACATCCGGTTTAAAATACATTTTCAGATCAACATTATGACGTTTTTTGTAATCCCGCATGATGTCATCGAAAACGTCCCGGTGAATACCGTTGGCCATTCCCCAGCTCTGCAAAAGACGACGATAACAATCCCAGGATGTCCATCCAAAATTATGTTGTTTGCTCAAACCTTCGGTAACTTCATCATTCATACCAACATTAAGAAAAGTATCCATAGCACCGGGCATCGAAATGGCAGTTCCTGATCTGACCGACAGAAGCAGCGGGTTCTCGGGATTGCCGAGTTGTTTGCCTGTTAGCTGCTCCAACCGGTGAAGATGCTGGAGAATAAGATCATCCATTTCCTTGCCGATTTCATAATGGTTGGATATGGCATTGCGCCGACGAAAAACCTCGGTAGTCAGTACAAAACCTGGAGGCACCGGAAACCCTGCCAGATAAAGCTTTTTAAGAAAAAAAGCTTTTGAACCCAGAAATATCTGGTTGTCGGTACTTTTTATCTGTTGATACAACGGGCTTATGACGAGATCAGAATTGTAGGACATAACGTCGTTGATGAGTTCTGCAGGATATTTATCCACCATATTGTGGAGCGAGTTGAGTACCCTCGAAATCAAATTGTCCAATGGCTGAACCAAAAAGGCCTGACTGATGATGTCACGGTAAAACTCCTCAGATTTCTGCATTATAAAATGTGCCTTTTCTTTTTCAGTATAATTCCCGCTGCCAAAAAACATCTGCGGGATGATGATCTTAAGCGGATATTCGTAGGAGCGCAGAAAATACTTGTCGATGGTAACTTTTACATTTTCGGCGATAAACTGAAATATATTTATATACTGATGTAATGAAAAACTACGCGAAGTGAGCGAATAACGAAACATGTCAAGATTGGAGTTGAAACCCTGGTTGTAAATCCCGTCGAGTTCCAGACCTTCTTTGAAAAATTCAAGAATCTGGAGAATACGTTTTAGGGTTTTTGCCGACACATAATCGAGATTGATCCGGTCAACAATTTTTTCCATCAGTCGTGTAGCCACGTTTTCAAGTCTGAACGTAAGCCCGATAGCCTCAAATTTAGGTTCGCGGTATGTTCCATACATTGAGGGGATACCAATAGCTATATGGCGTTTGTGATAAATATTTTCCCATGCCTGCGTCGGTTCAGGGTTGAAAATAATTTTTTTCAACTGCTCCATAAAATGATAAATCAACTGGAGAGCTGTTTCAAAATCATCTTCTTTGTAAGCTTTTTCAAAACTTGCTGTTTCTGCAGGTTCAATAAAAGAATAACGACGCAGAATCGAGACAATATCAACTGTTTCGAACGAATATTTTTCTTTTAAAAGTGCATAAAGTGCGTGGATACAATCAAGCCGGTGAATGTCATTTTCCTGATCTTGCGGAAGCTTATCCAGCCATACATCAAATTCTTCTGAATTTAATTCAAGCAGTTGCTCAAAATTCAGCCCTGACTTTTTAACAATTTGTTTTACAAGACGATGGACATTTGTAAAATACGGGCTTTCCAGATCAATTGATTCAAAGACATCAACCGGCAGAAAAGGCTGTAAAGCATCCTTGTTGCCATCGGCCCAAAATTTAAATATTCTGCGGGTCAGATCAATCAATGTATTATTGCTTTCAGTGTGTACCTGCTTGCGGAGAAAATGAACCAGTCGGTCCTGGCGGTGGTTCACTTCGTCCATATTGGTAGTCACATTTCTGATTTCCCCTTCTGCACCGATTTCATGAAAATAAACCGGAAAAATTCGGGTAAGCTGCTTAACTTTTTTATAGAAAGGGGCAATATTGGAATTGAGCACTTTGGTGATCTCGCGCTGAAAAAGATCGGTATCGCTTATAAAAATCCCTCCCAGTTTCAGATTCACGATGAGTGCCGAAAGAAGTTTTTCCATCACTGTTTGCGAATACTCGATCAACTCAAGCCAAACACGGATGTTTTTAATATGATTTTCGTTTACATTAATTTGCCAGTCCTGATTTACATAAACGATTCCCGGTGTTTCAAATCCAAAATCAATCAGTTTTTTCTCAAAATTATTAATATAATGACGATCCTCCGTTTTGTCGCGGTCAACCACCTTTTTCCCCAAAGTCAGAATACAATCGAGCACTGCTGATGTATGCTCGTCGCGGAGCTCCTCGGAAAGATCAAAAATGCGGTCAATAAAACCAAAAAGATCAGCGTCACTCACCTCATCCACAGCACTTCGGAGCACCTTATTAATGTTCCAGATCAGGCGATCTTTCTGGCTCTGCATACCCGGGAGATGGAGCAGATAAAAAGTATAAAAAAACTTGTCAATAAAACTGACCAGATCGTTGCTTAATGAACTGAAATGTTCGGCAATTTCATCATAAACGGGCAATCCGGCTTTTAGCTGTTCCCAGGTCAGGGCTTGAGCCAACTGTTCACGAAGCTGATCAAACCAAGGCTTTCCGGCTTTTGCAATGATTTGCTCAAAGCTTTCGTTGAGCAGATTTTTTCGCTCGGAATACCATTTCTCAATATTGGTACTATGATCCCAAAAATCAATGTTATGTTTCAGAATATCTTTGACCAAAAGCACGATTTCATCTGTAAATTCCGGATTTTTTTCCAGTTCATCAAGATATTTTAAGAAATATCCCGAACTGATGATGCTGGCATTTTCATTGGTATCAAGGTTATTTTTAAGAACCTGCAGGCAAAGATGAATGGTAGAAAAAAGTTTTGATTTTTTCTCTTTATGGAGCCGGCTGACAAATTCAAGCAGGGTTTTTACCACCAATTGACCAAGGTCTTCCCTGATGCAGGATTTGAGTAGTGCGTCATAGAGTTTTACAGGAACAGCAAAGGCTTCTGCACTATTTTCAAGCCCTGAATAAAACCAAAAGTCAGAAAGCAATATTTCGCGCAGTTGCTCCACCACAAACAATCTATTGCTAAATGGGTGCAGATATTCGATAATGCACTCACTTGCCCTTTTATTTATCCCGTAATATTTTTCGGAAAGTGAGATAAATTCAAGCAAATTGCCGGGGATAACTATATCCTTATATCTGGTTTCGGCAAGATTTGCTTCCAGCGCTTTTGAATAAAACTTTTCGCTCATGATGAGTGGATTATTATTTCGCCATCAAAAATAATTCAAAAAAATAAGGAGCATTTTACCTGTACAGAGAAGCGAGCCCCCATAATGAAAGCGAAAGCATGCCAGTAAAATGGAAAAAAAACCGAACAAAATCATTCTTTTAATTGTTTTTTCGGAAAAAAAATGGCTAACAATGTATTCGGAACTCCACTGAAACCCTGCAGTTTTAATCCACTGACGGGTTTTTACAGGGATGGCAATTGTCACTCTGGCAATGAAGACCAGGGTACGCATACTGTTTGTGCAATAATGACCGAGGATTTTCTGCGATTTTCTTTCGATCGTGGCAACGATCTTATTACACCCATTCGGCAATATCAGTTTCCGGGATTAGGTCCTGGCGATCACTGGTGTTTGTGCGCGCTTCGCTGGAAAGAAGCCTTACAGGCAGGTGTTGCACCTCCAGTCATCCTTGAGTCCACTGATGAAAAAGCACTTCGTTTCATTGATCTTGATGACCTTGTGCAGCATGCTTTTAAATAATAAGCATCGCAAAATTATTATCAAGAATTCTGCTTTTTAAATCTTGCTTAATCATCAACCTGGTTACGGACATCTTTTAGTAAATGGTGTCTTTTACCAATTCTACAGAATTAAAACCATAGCGATTCTTAATCATGAGAATTTTAAAAGACGATAAAAAATCACTACCGTCCGACATATCTCTAATTTCCTCCCTACGGGACTTGCGCCTATTTCGTAACATCTTCTCTACCCATATTTTATCCCTAACGGGACGACACAGCAGGGCAAAATATAGGTAGAATTGAAGATGACCCCAAATCCAATAAAGTCCCTAAGGGAC
>RZYY01000432.1 GCA_009930115.1 Sphingobacteriia bacterium
GCTTCAGGTGGCGGTTTAATTATACTTCTTCCGGAAGGAGAATATATTGTTATGGCAAGGAGCGTTAATGTTCGATTTGCCCCCGCTGTGCCAGGAGATTTACCATACGTAGGTGTAGGCACCGTATATGAAGGGTTGTTTGAAAATGGGAGATGGATTCAGGGCCGAGTGTTAAACGGAGATCAGACTCATGCCAGCATTTTTACAGGGACAGGTCTAAAGATAAACACTTTAGGAATCCAAAGAATTACTTTGTACCGTTATGGTAATAGAAATATTGAAATTCGTTAATGTAATTTGGTTATTAGTTTTTTAGGTTAGATGATAATCTTTCACCTCATCATTTAGAATGAGGTGAAAGATTTGGAATTAATGAACTCAGGAAAAATGGTGCTAAAACTTTTGTTGTTTCTGTTGATTTATGGATTTTTTACTTCATGTACCGAAAAAAAGGAAAATGTCACCGGGCCTGTAACTTCTATAGATACTATTGCATATTGTCTGGGAATGGATATGGGGATTTATCTGAAAAATACGCAAATTTCGATGGATGGTGACACTTTGAATTTTGACTTAATATTTAGAGGCTTAAAAGATGCAATGGTGGGGGATCCCCTTTTCAATGACGATTATAAGTTTGAATTGCTCAGACATTATTTCAGTGAAATTTTACCTGAAAAAGCATTGTTATCATCAGAAAACTTTTTGGACTCTGTAGTTAATGAAAATCCCGATATTGTAATCTCAAAAGATGGTCTTCTATACCGGATAGATGAATCGGGAAATGATACAAGACCTGTTTCTGATTCCGATTTTGTAACTTTGATGTATGAAATAAAACGAAAGGACGGCTCTGTTGTAGAATCTACTTACGAATACGGAGGAATTCCTGTAGATGTTTCACTGGAATCTCTTTTGCCTGGATGGCGAGAAGGGTTGAAATTGATTGGAGAGGGGGGGGCAATAACATTGTGGCTTTGCCCGGATCTAGCCTTCGGTCGGGAAGGAAATGAAAAAGTGGGTGTAAATCAGGCGTTAATAATTCGGACAGAATTAATTTATGTAAATTCCCCTGTTAAGAAATAGTGTAACTTAATAATATTAAACCTTTATGAAAAAGATTTTGATACTGACGGGAGTGCTGTTCCTGTTCCTGCAGGGGTTTGCCCAGCCATACCTGCAAAGCCGTGCTGTTGATGTAAGTAAAGATTTTGAGGATTTCAGCAATACGTACTTTTTTGCCGATTCCTTGTCCTCTTTTAA
>RZYY01000433.1 GCA_009930115.1 Sphingobacteriia bacterium
CGGAGATCCGGTGAGAGTAACTTTGTATCTTCATGATCCCGTTAAAAAGTAACTGAGGCACTGGGTGCATCTTGCATCACTGACTTAGCAAGGCTTGCGAAGAATCACCTCGCAGCCCATGGCAACCGCTAGTATAACCGCCCCAGCCGACTTAAAATTATTGCATTGAACGAATCATTCCTGTATACTTTTCATGAAATTAAATTAATTTTTTTAACTTTGATTAAAATATTAAGCCATTTCTAATCTACTCTGAGAAATGTCGGTCTGAAATTAAAAAGGTCAAAACTACAATAGATCTCCGGGTATACGGTTTTTTGCATACACTCCGTCAGAGGCGGGGTTTTTAAAACCAGAATATTTCTGTAGGCGGTGTTGGCAGATGAAAATAAAAATTAACGATTATTTTGATTTTGAGAAAGCTAATGCCCTACTCGAAGGCTTTAGTAAATCAACAGGTTTTGTGACAGCCATTCTGGATCTTGACGGAAATATTCTTTCCAAATCGGGATGGAGAGCAATTTGCAATGACTTTCACCGGAAGAACTGCGAGACCGCATCCGATTGTATTTTCAGCGACACCGAGTTAGCCAGGCAAATGAGTAAAGATGAAAAGTATCATTTTTACAAATGTGCCAACGGATTGACCGACGTATGGCTGCCGATAGTGATCAGGGGAGAGCATGTTGCAAACTTTTTCTCGGGACAGTTCTTTTTTGAAGAGCCGGATATTTCTTTCTTTATCAAACAAGCTCAAAAATATGGATTTGATGAGGAAGCCTATATTGAAGCTCTCAAGGAAGTTCCGGTAGTCTCAAAAGAAAAAGCCGAAACAGTGATCCATTTTTTGGCGAACATTACACAGATGATCATTGAGATGACAGCTGAAAAATTAGAGCTGACAGAGCTTAATCAGGAGTTAAAAAAAATCCGGGCAAATCTTATGGTGACTCAGGAACAGCTTGATAGGAATCTGAAAGACCTGAAGGAATCGCAGAGAGTTGCCCATGAGAGTGAGGAAAGATTCAAACTTTTGTTCAACCAGGCTCCTTTGGGGTGTCAATCGCTGGATCATGACGGCCGTTTTATTGAGGTCAATCAGAAATGGCTTGATACATTAGGTTATACCAGAGAAGAAGTTATAGGCAAATGGTTTGGTGATTTCCTTTGCCCTGAATTTGTCGAAGGTTTCCGACAACGCTTTCCTGTATTCAAAGCCCAGGGGCATATCCACAGTGAGTTTGGGATGCTTTGCAAAGACGG
>RZYY01000157.1 GCA_009930115.1 Sphingobacteriia bacterium
TATGGTGGGGACATAGAATACCAGTGTGGTATAAAGAGGATGAAATATATGTTGGCGAAGAGGCGCCTATAGGTAAAGGATGGAAACAAGATGAGGATGTCTTAGACACATGGTTTTCTAGTGCATTGTGGCCATTTACGACACTAGGATGGCCAAACCAAACTGACGACCTTAAGAGATATTTCCCCCTTGATACGATGGTGACAGGCTATGACATTATTTTCTTTTGGGTCAGTCGCATGATTTTCCAATCGCTCGAATTTACTGGACAGGCTCCCTTTAAAGATGTCGTTATCCATGGGCTCATTCGTGATCGTAACGGCCGAAAGATGTCTAAATCTTTAGGAAATGGGGTTGATCCATTTGAAACCATTGGAAAATATGGTCCTGATGCTACTCGTTGGTATATGATTTCTAATTCTCAACCATGGGAGAATCTAAAATTTGATATAGAGGGAGTGGATGAGGTTAGAAGAAAACTCTTTGGAACTCTTTATAATACTTACGCATTCTTTGCCCTGTATGCCAATATTGACGGATTTAAATATGACCAGAAAGAAATTCCGATTCAGGAACGTCCTGAACTTGACCGTTGGATTCTTTCTGAACTCAATACACTGATAAAACTTGTTGATGAAGCTTTTGACGACTATGAACCAACAAAAGCAGGACGCGCCATCGCACAGTTTGTTGATTATAAGCTCAGCAACTGGTATGTCCGCCTCTCAAGAAGACGTTTCTGGAAAGGTGAGTTTTCGACTGATAAAATTTCCGCCTATCAGACCCTTTACCGCTGTCTGGAATCGTTGGCGGTGATGATCTCGCCCATAGCTCCCTTCTTTGCCGACCGCCTCTTTCTCGATCTGAACAATGTTACCGGCAGGCAGCAGGCCGAATCGGTGCACATCACAGATATGGTGCAGGCTGACGAAAGTTTGATAAACAAAGACCTGGAAGAAAAAATGGAGCTGGCACAGCAAATCACTTCCATGGTGCTCTCCCTCAGGAAAAGTACAAAAATAAAAGTGCGTCAGCCTTTGAACAAGATTATGATTCCGGTGCTCAGCCAACATTTCAAAAAACAGGTACAAGCAGTCGAAAAGCTGGTTCTGGCCGAAGTAAATGTTAAAGAGCTGGAATTTATGAGTGAAGATTCAGCCATGTTGGTCAAAAAACTTAAAGCCAACTTCAAAACCCTTGGTCCACGATACGGCAAACAAATGAAAAAACTTGCACCAATGCTTGCCGCATTTACCAATGCCCAAATCGCCGAACTGGAGAAAAACGGAAATTATCACCTCGATATTGATGGTGAGCCAATCGAAATTCTCCTTTCAGATGTGGAAATCATCACCCAGGATATTCCCGGATGGCTTGTAGCCTCCGAAGGAAATCTTACCGTTGCTCTCGACATTACCATTACCGTTGAGTTGCGTGAAGAAGGCCTTGCCCGCGACCTGGTCAACAGGATTCAAAACCTTCGGAAAGATAAAAATTTTGAGGTAACCGACAAAATTTACCTGAAAATAAAAAAGAATGATAAGTTAAACGACGCCATCAAAAAGAATTTCAACTATATTTGCTCCGAAACCCTGGCGCTCTCACTTGACCTTGTGGACGAAATCAACCACAATGCCGGCGATGAAGTGGAAGTAGGTGAAGATATTAAAACAAATATTTTGGTCGAAAAGGCCGTTTAACACTAAAAATTAGTTCAATTTAAGGAGTATTTAATTTAAAAACAGAGAATTATGAACGACAACAGAACGGATAACAATGCTCCAGATGTTATCAAAAACAGGTATAGTGCTGAAGAGCTTGAAGAATTCAGACAGATTATTCTCGAAAAACTCTCAAAAGCACGTGCTGACCTTGCCTTACTTACAGAGGCTTACAGCAATAACAACGAACACGACACCAACGATACCTCACCCACCTTCAAAGTACTTGAAGAAGGGTACAATGTGCTATCAAAGGAAGAAAACAGCCGGTTGGCGGCCAGGCAGCAGAAATTCATTGCCAATCTCGAAAATGCTCTTATCCGTATCGAAAACGGAACCTACGGAATATGCAGAGCAACAGGCAAACTTATTTCCGCCGATCGCCTCAGAAGTGTTCCTCACGCCACACTGAGCATGGAGGCCAAGCTGCAACAATACCAAACCCGTAAATCGTAAATAAAAGTGGAGCTCCTTTGGGAAAAAGCAGCTGAAGGAAAACATGTGCTCCGGCAATCCTCAAAAAGACCAAAGGATTGCCGGTTTTTTCATTTGATCCCACACCATCTAAATATTTTGCATTGAAAAAATCCATTCTGATTGTTTCTCTCGTTTTGCTTGTTGACCAGGTATCCAAATTCTGGATAAAAACCAACATGACCATCGGACAGGAGTTTCACGTTCTGGGCAATTGGTTTATCATTCATTTTACCGAAAATGAAGGAATGGCATTCGGGCTTTCTTTTGGCGGTGAATTTGGAAAGCTTGCATTAAGTCTTTTCCGCATTCTGGCTATCATTGTAATAGCAATATATCTGTTCAGGCTAATCAAACAAAATGCTCACGGCGGACTTATTGCCAGTATGTCACTGATACTTGCCGGTGCTATCGGCAACATCATCGACAGTGCGTTTTACGGCCTGATCTTTAGTTCATCATCCTACCATTCAGTGGCTGCACTTTTCCCTGAGGGTGGTGGTTACGGAACCTTCCTGCACGGCAAAGTGGTTGACATGCTTTATTTTCCTGTTATTCAGGGGTATTATCCCGACTGGTTTCCTTTGTGGGGAGGCGAAGATTTTATCTTTTTCAGACCTATATTCAATATCGCCGATTCGGCCATTACCATCGGCGTTTTCATTTTAATTCTTTTTCAAAAAAAGTTTTTTGGAAAACCTGACACATCTGGTCAGGAAGTAGTGGATGAACAGGATCAAACCGAAGAAGATAACGGGGATAAGGAGAATCCGTCACTTTAGAATTTGATCCTCACCTGTGCTTTTATTTCTGAATGCCTGCTGCCGTCAATTTCGGTCAAACCGCTGCTGATGACGTTTTTGTTGCTGTAAAAGGTTTGTGCGAAACGAAGCCAGAAGTCAATTCTTTTGGAGATATCGTATTTGAGCAAAACAAAAAAGCGGCTACCTTTGTAGTAATAAGCAGGAATAGAAAAAGCATACAGCAAATCGTTTTCGTAAGCATAAATTCGTTCGTCGTAGCTGTCCGTATCGAAAAGTGCGTATCGCAAAGTGATGTTATAGGGTTTCCCTGCTGGTCGGTATAACAGGTCCTGATAGATCATAAAACCCTGCTGCTGATCCGTTCCCGGTTGTTCATACAATAAAAGCTCAAATCTGTTTTTTAAGGTTATTTCACCGGAAGCAGCATAAGTCAGATGCAACCGGAAATTTTCCCTTCGCGTTTCACCGGCCTTAATCATGTTGAAGCCAGTGGTTTCGTTCAATGGTTTTTGCTTTATGCGATACCGGAAATAAGCTTCAAACCGGCGATTGGGATGATAGTCGAGTTGAGCAAGATATTCATTTCCGTGCGAAGGGAAACTCACCCGGTAACGCATCCACGGCGAAGAAAAAACATCAGCATATCCCCTGAATGTCCAATTGCGGTGAAGATAGACCAATATTCCGGAATAAAAACCCTTTTCGTTCTGAGCCAGACTTCCTTCAGCCACTGCATTGCTGAACAAATTCTGATAGTTGTATCCATAATTCCGGTAAAAAACCGAAAGCGCCACTGATGGATGCAACGAAGCCTGAAATCCTGCCAGATATGCCTTCCCGCCATTTTCACTTCCCGAAGCCTCACCAAAAAAATTGAAACGATTGATTAAAAAGTTAAAATCCACTCCATAATTAAAATTGGTTTTACCCTGAAAATCGAATTTCCGGTACAATTGATCGGGCAGCACAAGCGGAATATCATAGCTGGTTCTGAAGGCAGTGGCACCAAGTTGAAATTTGTTTTTCCTGAACCGGACATTCCCTCCGTAAAGCGTTTCGCCCATTACATTTTTATTGGCCACTTCGGCATTGGTCCGATGATAGCCTGTTTCCTGCAGGGAAGTAATGAACTGAATCTCCTGGCTGAGGGTATCTGTGTCGCCCACATTTCCGTCCACTTTTTTCGAAGAATAAAAACCTGTCAGCAAAAAACTCCCGAATTTAAAAGTCACTGCAGAACCTCTCATAAAGCGATTTTCGTTGACTGAAGTATTGGGTCTTACCCTTCGCTGGTTTTTCATCACCGAGCCGGCATCCGGAGATTTCCCGAAAGAAAGTCCTGTCCAGAGTGTAAGCCCCTGACCAAATTCCAGCTGGTAATCGCCCACAACAATCTCTTTTATTACTCCAAGATCACTCATGCTGGCAAAACCTGAATAAAAATCGAAACCACCGGACTGAGAACCTTTAAAAAGCTCTTCGCCCGGGTCTTTTTCTGCAGTGATGCCAAAACGAACACGGTTATAATAGTTGAATCCATAGCGGGTATAAAGTTTGTCAGGACTCCCGAGAAAATACTTATCGGGATTAGCGGCTTTGACCGAGTCGGAAAGTGACTGATATCCAACCTGTGTTTCCAACACTCGCGAATACCTTACAAAAAGATCATGTCGGCCATACTTCATCACCTGCTTCAGATTGATTTTGTCCCTTGGTTTATCCATCGATACACTGATAAAAGGCTGAAGCAGCTCAATTAACTCCCTGTCGAAGCCTTCAACAGCCTGCAATTCGTAAACCGTTGCAAATGATCCGTAAACATTCCGGTACTCGACAATTTTATGGATCTGCAGATCGGTGAGAAAAAAAATCCGTCTCAGCTCATCAAAGGAAGCAAAATTGATATTCAGCGGAAATTCAAGAAAATAAAAGAGGTCTTCCAACAGATCGGTGTAATCCAGTTCTTCTTCAGATTGCCCGGCAATTTCTTCAATTTTGTTGATAAGCAACTCCTTGTCTTCCGGCGAAATTTGTGGTAGCTGGGACATCAGTTGTAAAGCAAAAAAAAGAATTAACCCAATTGTCAGCAGGACTGCTTTATGGCTAAACGAATGAATATGACCATATTTCCACAAAACTCTCATGCGTGCCTATCTGAATGAATAGATCAGTGAAATTTGTGGTGACCATCCGAGCACCTGATGGACAGAAGAGGCAAAATCCACTTTCAGCTTTTTAAAGTTTAATCCAAAACCGAAAGAGTACTGTCCCGGGTTGGTTGATATTCCGCCCCTGACATATATTTCTTCGATAACCCTGTATTCAGCCCCAAATTTCACAACAGGATCAAAATCTGTTTCCTTTTCCACTTCAGCCGTAAGTACAATGTTGGCATCGAAAGCCCAGGCAGCTCCAACCTTAAAGACAGCCGGAATACGTTCGTCAGCATATTCAAGCAATTTCACATTTACCGGATTGAACACATGCGCCCCAATATTCAGATGATCGTTGATTTTGGTCAAAATTCCGGCTTCGAAGGTCACCACTCCTTTGCTTCCGTAATCCTCCCCCAATGCAGTTATCAGGTAGTCAAGCTGAAGACCTGCAGCAAACCTTTCCCCGAATTTCCTGGCAAAGCCCAGCCCTATTTTACTTTCGTTGTAAAGCTCATATCCAAAATAAGAGACGTTAAGCCCAAAAACTCCGGCTCTGACCGGCATCACAACTCCACCTGCCCTCAGGCTTAACTCTTTCACTAAAAACCGGTTTTCAAAATATACTCCGGCGGCCATTTGATTATAAAATGCCAGACCAGCCTGGTTGTTTTGCAACGACCAAAAATCTGTGAGAGCTGCCGAAGCATTTCCCATTGCAGCCGAGCGGCCACCTTCGGGAACATTGCCTGTTGCTGCCGAAATAAAAGGAGTAATGAGGATTAGCAGCAGATAAGAAAAATGTTTTCGCATAATAAGGGCTTAGCGTTCAAATTTCAGTGTGAATCCTGATGCCAAAATTATTTAAAAAATGAATCAAAATGATTGTACGGGATAAAAGATACATGAAAAAAGATTATCTCCCTGCATTAAAATTGTTTCCTTTTCAGTAATTTTACCTCAAAAATTATACTGTCATGCTCACACAATACGCACTTATCATCTCTATTGTCCTGCAGTTTGCAGCCGCAGTGATTGTCGTAAGTCTTATCAGGGCCACCAAATACAACTCCAGCTGGATTTTGCTTTCGATAGCACTTTTTGT
>RZYY01000434.1 GCA_009930115.1 Sphingobacteriia bacterium
CAGAACCATGCATTCGTTTTGACTCAGAAAAGTGAAACCCACATACAGGTGCCTGAATGATAACAGATTCTAAGTCATCAATTTCGGAGTATACTCCAACACCAACAGTCATGTTTGCAACTTTTTTACAAATGTAGTTGATTTGTTACTGGTGCAGATTGTTTTAGTTGTGAAGGTGTACAAAAGAGAAAACATTACAGAATGGCTATTGGATGAAATGGCAGAAAAACAAAACGGGAATGTCCTCCTTAAGATTACATTCCCGTTCACTTTCCAGCCACCGTAGCGACTGTGCCGTGCCAGATTACAGTTATTCTGACCTTTCCGTTTTGACGTTTCCCCGAAGGTTGGTCATTTCGGAAACCGATTCTGTTTGGTTGGCCGTTGCCGGTTTTACCATTTTGAACCGGAGCTTTTCCTGCAAATTGCAAAAAACGTATACTCCGTGGAGGGCGCTTTTGCAACCTGCTGCCGAGCTTTTGAACACTTTCGCATCCATAGTGTGCGACAGCCTGGTTCTTGCAGCAAAATCACTGCAGCTTGTCTCACAAGGAGCTTCCCCTGCGGTGATCATTCCATTTGACGATGCTTTTTGCAAAACTGCCGGTGTTTAAACCGACTAACTTCCCGAAGGAGGTTATCATCATTTGGTCAATCGCTTAAAGAACTGGTTTGCTTTGGATAGGCAACCTGATGCTTTTCCCCGCTGCTTTCCATGACCCTATCCGATTTTGTCGTTTCCGGCTTCATCGTTTTCCGGTCTCTGGCATTCCCTGCTGAGCCTTTTATCTCTCATCTGGTGATACAAAGATAGCATAACAAATAGTCCGAAGTCAAGCTTTTTTTTGGTTTAATTTGAACGCTTTGTCAACGAAGGTTATCAACTATTGTTTAAAATCAATGTAAGTCAGATGAATACTATTATAGCTGGTAAAATAAACAGAAAAGCTATTAACAATTTGTTAATAACCAGCTAACAGATCTTCAAGATAATGATTCTCAATTCCATAAAAACTTTTTATCTGATGTATCTGGTCTGAAATGATGGTTTTATTCACTTTTTTGTTGTTTTTAATCCCGAAAATCATGATATTTTTGGGAGTGTGTTCTGTTGAAATGAATTCAAAAACTTTGGTCTGGTAACCAAATTTTTCCATTAATAATGCCCTGATTGCATCAGTTAACAGTTCAGCCTGGCGTTCAAGAAAAATGCCGTGTCTTAATATTGGTTTCAGGTTTTCAGGAACTTGCATTGA
>RZYY01000435.1 GCA_009930115.1 Sphingobacteriia bacterium
TTCCCAAAACGAAATAGCATCGTTCTTCCGGTAAAACGAAATTACAAAACAAGCAAGTGCAGCACTTGCACCAATGGCTATAAGCTGATAAATATGCGTTGACTGTAGTTTTTCGGGCATTAAAACCACAAACAACACAAACAGCAGCACAACTGCCAACATTGTACCGTAACGCAACAAACGGTTTTTAAAATTTTCTGTCAGGAGCGAAAACATTAGTACTACAGGATTACCTGCTGCAATAAAAGCCCATAATCTTTCGGGAATATCAGCATCGCGCTGATTGATAACAATAAAAAACAAAACTGCCAGCGCTGAAATGAAAATAACCGGAAATGGAAACCGCGTTGCAAGTGTGCGTAATTTACCTGTAAAACCGGCAAATGTGATTTTTTTCATAAATAAATTGATGAATGATTTAATGGATTTCGAAAACTGATACTGTTTTTGCGGGTACTTTTAGTGCGTTGAGATTAATTTTCTCTCCCGATGTAACTTCAGTACCTGTAGTATTATAACGTATCATTTCTCCAAATCGTTTAACATTCACGTTTTTTTCCTGTTCGTTATTGTTTGCTACCACCAACACGGTTTTATCGTCGTTGTAGCGGAAATACACGTAAATGCCATCCTGAGGAATAAACTGCTTCATACTGCCATTTTGAAGCACAGTATTGTTTTTACGATAATGCAGAAGCTTTTTCAGATAATCGAATACTTCATTTTCAGCATCGGTGCGCCCGGCTTTTGTAAAAGCATTGCGTATATCTTCCTTCCAGCCTCCGGGAAAATCGAAACGGTGACCTTCGTAAGTGCCGGCTATACCTTCGAGCATTATTTCGGTGCCATAATAAATCTGCGGATATCCACGCGTAGTCATAAGCATAGCCAAACCCATTTTATATTTACGCACATCGCCTTTTACAGCAGTTGAAAAGCGGTCAATGTCATGATTATCCAGAAAATTCATCAACAAATTGGTATTGGCATACACAAAATCCTGCGCATAATGTGCGTAATAACGCGCCATGCCACTCTCCCAGCCTTCAGTTTGATTAATGGCCTCGTGCAACACATCTTTCAACAGAAAGTCCATTACACTGGGTAAACGCGAATCAAATCCATCCTTGTTGTTGTTTCCAGACTGATAATAAGCAGTTTCGGCAGGCGTTTTCACCCAGCACTCTCCCACTACATTCATATTCGGATATTCATCGCGAATGGATTGTATAAATCTGGCAGCCAATCGGATATC
>RZYY01000034.1 GCA_009930115.1 Sphingobacteriia bacterium
TTAGTCATAGGATGGCTTGGAGCCATACTATGACTTTACTTGCGATAGCATCGCTCCCGGCGATCCTATCGCTGAATCAACAAGGTGATGTTTTTTTTAGTCATAGGATGGCTTGGAGCCATGCTATGATAGTACTTGCGATAGTATCGCTCCCGGCGATCCTATCGCTGAATCAACAAGGTGATGTTTTTTTTAGTCATAGGATGGCTTGGAGCCATACTATGACTGTACTTGCGAAAGTGTCAAAAACTTGAAAAATCAGTTATTTGTCGCAATTTTCCCATTAATTAGCGCAATCCTCCCGGTCTTTTTCCTAATGGCTACATAGTTTTGTGTCATGCAAAATCCGCTTTCCGATGGTTCATGTATTGCCGGGCTGATAATCATTTTTATCACAGCAGCCATTTTCCGGGCAGATTTCACCTGGATAGCAGGAGTTGTGATGTTGCTTGGATTTTTAATTGTAAGTAACCTGGCTGGAGAATTTAGCAGACGCACTACCCTGATGATGACCATTTTTAGCTGGATTTTCACCGCTTTAACCATAGTTTGTATAATCCTGTTCAATGTAAAATAATATGAAACAAGAAAGGAGTACTGAAATGAAAACAAAACTTTACACACTGCTTTTTCTGTTGTTAAACTCTTTGTGGTTGCCAGCGCAAACCTATAATGTGATTCCTTTAGAAACAGTCAAAGCTATTGCCGATCGCAACGCGCAGGCCTTGTGGGGTGAAGTGTATCCTGCCGAACCAATACCTTACTATGGTTTTGATGATGAAATTATTGCCTGGCGGTTTAATTATTCCATAGGAAAACCTTTTCCTTCAAAGGTAGAATTACAAAATCAAATCAAAGGATTCGAAAATGAAAAGGATAGTTACAACCAATGGGGTGGTGATGATTTTGGCAGAATTTTAATAGGTGCACGGGATAATTTGCCTGTTCTGCTTGAATATTCCAGATGCCTTTCAGCCGAATATGCGCTTGGAAATAAACTTGCCCGATTGACGAGCGAAGCATTCGGGGGAAAGGACGCCACAGCCGGAAAAATATTTTATCTGAATCATTTTAATACCTGGCACCAGGTGATTTCGAAAAACGAAAGTAAATATGTTTGTACTTCACCAACCGGTGGAATCATTAATGATGAAGCATTTGCAGTAAAAAAAACTGACGCAGAGCTATTTATTAAACCCGGAGATTTTAAAGAACTGTGGAATACATACCAAAACGGTTACGTTGCACCAACCGATGGCAACAAATACATAGACTATCATGAATGCATGCCATTTTATGACTGGAGTTACGGTTGTAGTCCAACTGCTGCGGCAATGCTTTTTGCATGGTACGATTACCGGTCTCTTTATGTTTCGTCGAAGTACCCTTATTTTGTTGGGTGGCATTTTCAACGATGGGATGACCCGGAAGAGGAGACAGATTACAACGTATGCAACCTTCAACTGGAACTTGCACTTGCTATGGCAACCGATACACTTACCGGAAGTACTGATTCATACAATATTGACAACGGGATGAATTATGTGGCTAATGAGCAAAGGAATTATAATTTTGATTGTATCAACCGATACACCTTTTTATGGACAAGACTTACCGAAGATATTGATGCCGGGAAACCTTTAATGGTAAGCATTCCCGGTCATTCTACCACGGGAGTGGGATACAACGAAAGTACCAACATGGCCATTACACATTACACACACGACCCGCCAGATCATTTGGTTTGGGTGAGCCGTTGGAATATTGATATGATTACCCGCGTGTCGGCAGGTGGACAAAAAGGGTCTGCCATTCAATTGACAAGACCAACAGGAGATCCACGTTACAATTGCAACGGCGATGGGGAAGTATTCAGTGCAGGGGATTATGCTGAAATTACCTGGCTCTCCGATCCGGTGCCCGGAAGTTGGGTTGATTTGTTTTACTCAACAAATGGTGGATATAATTTCGGGCCAATTGTTTTGGACACAGAAAATGACGGGGTTTACAACTGGTTAATTCCTGCGGACATTTCTTCAACCTCCTGCAGGGTTATGGCCTATTTAAGAACTCCGGAGATGGAACCCTACATTGCAGGTGCAGACGGCTCCTGGGGTAATTTCATCATTAACAGCGGAGGAACAGTTGCCATAATGGTTACTGAGCATATTTACTCAAGCGACAGCTTGTCAAAATATTATCATTTCCAGCATAATGATCCTTCATGGGCAGTTATCGGGGCCAATTCCGATTTCGGTTCTTGTAACTGGGAAATTCAGTTCTACAACAACACCAACTTTAACCAGACACCTGCTTTTTATTCGACTTTTGGAGGATTTACAAATTTTATGGTGGTAGATGGAAACCATTATCCATCCTTATTAAGAGGAATAAAAATACGACCATTGGCCGACCATCGCCCTGTGATGATTGAATATGAAGGAGGAGATGAAAATCTGGTTTACGGATCAAACGGTCCCTATAATTGGAACGCTGATGAAATTGTGGAAATGAAAGAGATACACCTGGAGCCGGGCCGTTATTATTTCGAGTTGGAGACCAACTCAGGATGGCCGGATTTCGGTATGGCGCTTTATGGTTCAGCCGACGGGCAGTATCTCAGGCATCGAATGGAATACCTCGCTTATTCAGATTATTCGTCAGGTAACCAGACCGAATCTTTTAACGTAACGATCACACAGGAAGATGATTACGGTCTGTGCATTTTTTCAAACAGTCACGAAACTGGTAACTATACCATCAACATTGAAGATGCTTTCATCTGGACCGGCACAGTATCCACCAACTGGCATGATCCTGACAACTGGAGCGGCCATCAGGTTCCGGACATCATGTCGAAAGTGGTGATTTCCGGCGATGGATACGACACCCATATCATCAGCGCTGATGCAATTTGTGCCCAACTTAACATTTTACACGATGGCAGGCTTTATATTGATAACCACAACCTTACGGTTAATGAAGATGTTACCCTGAGTGGCTGGCTCTTAATTTTAAATGCTGCATCCCGCCTATCCTACTATGGGGATTTGTTTGCAAATCGGTACAGCTATCTGGAAATTGCTGCCGGAGCTGGCATTAATGCTTTTGGTGACTGGACTTTTGAGGAAAACACCAACATTCAGCTTAATCATGGTTTTGTGGATTTTAAAGGAACATCCAACTCGATGGTTTACTCCAAATCCGAAAATTCCTGGTTTTATGATGTAAAGGTGAGCAAAACAGGCGGGGCCTTTCTGGCTTATGATAATTGCATAGGTATTGAGCCGATGAGAATTAAAAATCAGTTCGTGCTTTACGATGAAGCCGTATTTGTGCAATATGCCTTGTATGATGTAATTTTTGAAGGTCCGTTTTTAAGTTATGCCGGCAGCCATTTTTATTTTCAAAACGGAACGCAGCGTTTTGAAAGAGTTGGTACAGGAGGGATTGCCATTTTTAGCGAAAGCGGCAGCTATTTTAATAATTTGGTGGTGAGTGTGGAAGACTGGCTGGGATTGGCTTCTGATATCGAGATAAGAGGCGACCTGCTGCTGGAAGAAGGAATGTTCAAAACGTTGGGATATGATGTTTACCTCAAAGGCGATTGGACCAACAATGCCGGATTTAATCACGGAAATTCACGGGTTATTTTTAACGGGGCTGGCATTCAGGAAGTAACGGGAACCAATTTCTGGGAAATGGAGTTAAATAAAGGCAATGGTGAGCTTCGTGTTCACGAATCTGTTGTTTCGGTCCAGCATTACGACTGGACGCAGGGAACCGTGCGGGTGAATGGGGGCTGGCTTCAGCTAAACGATCTGGAAGACCCGGGGATTTATGGAACAGTTATTCTAACCAGTGGCCAACTTGATGTGCATCAGCAACCTGACGAATATTTGGACCTTAACGGAAATCTGGAAATTTCGGACGGAGAAATGAATATATACGGGGGAAACGGCGACAGTTACTGGCCTTTTGAAGCTGATGCGTCATTTACCATGAGCGGCGGCATTCTCGATTTTAAAGACAATGGGTTAAGGATTTATAATTCAGTAACGTATTCATTATCCGAAAATATCACGGGCGGTGTCATCAAAATTATTGGAAATCTGACTGTTTCACGGGATGACTTCAACCCCTCAGGAGGGACAATTTTGTTTTATGGTTCTTTGGAGGATGCAACACTTTCAGTGGCTTCAGGCAGTAATCTTTATGCTATCGAAGTGAATAAAAGCAGTAAAAAGAAAGCGCTGGTTAAAACGCTTACTGCCAACGGAATAGTTGACCTGAATGGTGATTTTATTCTCGAAGGAGGCAATTTTGAAGCTCCTGCCAAGATGTACGTCGGAGGAGTATTTGTCAACAACCAGACGCCTGAACACTTCGACGAACTTACCGGTGAGATTGTTCTGGACGGAGCTGTGGACCAGATTTTCGGGAATGCTGAAACTTTTTACAAACTCACCATCAATAAACCCGGAAATGGCTCTGTAACCGTTGGAAACAATGCTGTTCTTACAGTCGTTGACAATCTGCTGATCGATCGCGGGAATTTAGTATTTGAATCCGGTACAACTTTGTTGCTTGATGGTATTTTTGAGGCAAACTACCTTGGAAATATTGCTTTCGGGGGTGAACCTGACAATGAGGTTATTGTCACCAGCGCTACAAAAAGCAGTTACACATTTAATTTGTCACCGGGCGGGGGAATCGCTGCAGCTTATACAATATTCAGCAACATGGGTATTGATGGCATAAATCTGCACAGCGGCGCATATATTGAGTCCGATAAGGCTTTCACAGGTTGTACGTTCATGAATGGTGAATCCGGCGGAACCTTGATTACATGGGATAATGGTGCTGAGGTGATTGTCCAGGATGCTGTTTTTCCGGAAAATTTAACTGGATGTACTTATAATGTCAGGAAGACAACCAACAGTGGTCAGCTTTATTTTGATGAAGCTACCGGGCCATTTGCCGGTGCTGCTTTTGAAGATGATCCTTTTGCCCGGATTAACTGGGAATATGTGCCGCCTCTCACCATACCATTCAGCGAAAAATGGGCATCCAGTTCATTTACAACTAATCATTGGGTGCCTGAAGGAACCAACTGGGAAATCACCGAATCGACTGGCAATCCTCTTCCTTGTGCCTTTTTTAGTTATACTCCAAGGATTTATAATTATTCTGTTCCTCTTCGTAGCCATCTTATCGACGGTACTGATTTTACTGATATCTCCGTTAAATTTGACCTCCGTTTTGATAATTACAGCTTAACCACTTTGGAACAATTTAAAATACAGGCTGTTCATAAAAATGGAGATTTTATTACTCTGGAAACTTATAATAATTCCGGAGGATCATTCGGTTTTGTCACGAAAGAATATGACATTTCAACTTTTGCTGACGGAGAAATTTTTTATCTGAGGTTTACAGCATTTGGTGAAGATTCGTGGAATATTGATGGATGGTACATTGATAATATCATTGTCGCAGGTAACCCGCCAGAACCTGGATTGCTCAAAGGAACCATCACAAATCAACTGACCGGCCTGCCGGTTGAAAATGCAGAAGTTCAGATTGAAGGAACGCTTTTTATGGCATTAAGCGATGAAACAGGGTGCTATTTTATTCCCGGAATCCCCAAAGGAGTTTATGATGTAACTGTCACTGCCCTGGATTTTGAACAGGCAACTGCTACAGGGATAGAAATCATTTCAGGTGCATCAACGATAGTGAATTTCAGTTTAGTGCCAATACCTCCGTCATACTGCACCGAAAATCTATATACCATTGGTTGCATTGACGGCGACGGACTGGATTATTTTGAATTGTACAACCTGTCAAATACTAATTCCGGATGCAGTCCGGGCGGATATGGCGATTTTACTTTTTTGTCCACGGAACTGCCTCGTGGTTATGCTTATCTGGTTTGGTTTGCATCTGCTTTTCCAGATCAGTTTGTATCGCTTTGGATTGATTTTGATGATGATTTTGAATTTGAAGTTGAGGAAAAATTAATGACTGATTACCACATCGAAATTCAGGGTGAAGTTTGTCAGTCTGATATTTTTATTCCTGAAAATGCCCCGACAGGTGAACACCGGCTGCGTGTCAGAACAAACCGGAATACCTCTTCGGCTGGTTCGTGTGCAACCTATCAGTACGGTGAAGCGGAGGATTACACGATTGAGATCACTACCAATGATATTACCGGAGCAATTATGGTTACTGTTTCATCCTCAGCAAGCGGCGAACCTGTTGAGAATTCAAGTATAACGCTGATAGGCACTGACTGGACTGGCATCACGGAAGAAGAAGGTATTTGTATCATCAATGGGATCACTCCGGGAATTTACGATATTGAAGTAACGGCACCTGGCTATGAATCTGCGTTCATCAATGATTTTTATATCTTCGGGGGTGAAACTATGCAATTGGAAACCGGATTAATCCCGCTCCCGGTCATTTCTCACGAAATAGTCATCCCGGCCGGATGGAGCGGTTTATCAAGTTATGTTTATCCGGAAGAAACAAACCTTGATTCTTTGTTTTCCGAAGTAATTGAAAACCTGGTGATTTTAAAGTCGTTTACAGGAATGTACTGGCCTTCACAGAATATCAACACCCTTAATAACTGGGAACACCACAGCGCTTACATGATTAAGACCGGCATTGAAATTTGGTTAACGATATCCGGTTTAGCGGAACCCGATAAAAGCTGTGTATTGAATAATGGTTGGACTATCCTGCCGGTTGTTTGCAATTTTAGTACAAACACCAATGATTTATTCTTCCCGGTGGTTTCGGATTTAATGCTTGTGAAAGAAATTGCCGGTACCGGGATTTACTGGCCGGCAATGGACATTAATACGCTGGTTCAGCTACAGCCGGGAAGAGCTTATTTGGTAAGGATGCAGAATACGAATAGTGTTATTTTTCCCGATAATACTAAAGAATCTGGCAACAATTTGATTAAAACAACTTTGCCCGAAAAATGTAAAGCATGGGAAGACCCTGTTCCGAGTGCTGTTTCTCATGTGATCGCTATCCCGGAAGCCGTTCTTACTGAAAATGGCATTCCGGATAGCGATTTTATCGGGGTTTTTACACCAGATGGAATATGCTGCGGAGCTTCAGAATTAAAAGGTTCCACTGCAATCACAGTTTTTGCTGATGATCCGCTGACTAATTTCAGGGAAGGTTTTTATACCGGGGAAAAAATGCTGTTTAAATGGTACCGGAATGCATCCGGTGAGGTTTACGACCTTGAAATGGAATTTATTCCGGAATATCAGAAAGGTGTTTTTGAACCTATGGGGATTTCGGTTGTTTCGGGAATCAAATGGTCGGGAACTTTTGTTAACAATTCAAATGCTATAAACCCTGTTGTCTATCCTAATCCTTCCTTTGGAGTTTTCAGTATCAGCGGAATTTTACCGGGTACTGAAGTTTTTATTTATGACAGCAGGGGTGAGGTGCTCCGAAGTTTTCATTTTTCATGCAATCAGGCAGTTGTTGATTTGTCAGCATTACCAAGGGGAATTTATTTAATGTCCGTCTTACATGAAACCTGGGTTTTCAGGGAAAAGATCATTGTTAATTGACCGGATTAATTGTTTTGCAAATTCCATAATGGATATTAATAATTGTCCGGTAAAATTTGAATTTCTGAAATCAGGTTTCTTACTTGTTTGAAATGACAAGTAGTTTTGTTTTTGGAAAGTATAAATACCTTAAGGTTGGATTTTGATGCCAAATACTTTTGTAAGAACTTCCTTTACAATTTGATTTATTTCAGCAAAATTTTGTTTTTTCCCAAGCTCCCTTTCGAGAGAGGTAACGGCTTTATCAGTGAATCCGCAGGGATTAATAAGCCGGAAGAAGCTGAGATCAGTGTTCACATTAAAAGCAAAGCCATGCATGGTAATATGCCGGCTGGCCCTTACTCCGATAGCGCATATCTTCCGGGCTTTTCCGGGGATTTCTGTATCAAGCCAGACACCTGTTGCACCGGGTAGTCGTTCTCCTTTAAGTCCGAAATGTCTGAGTGTACAAATAATGCTTTCTTCCAACAGGTCAACGTAACTTTTAATACCAAGTCCGAATTGTTCAAGATCAAGAATAGGATATCCTACAATTTGACCTGGTCCATGATAGGTAATGTCGCCACCGCGGTTGGTTTTAAAAAAGGTGACACCCATCTCCTGCAATCGTTGGTTGTTAACCAGAAGATTATTTTCTGAACCGCTTTTTCCAAGGGTGTAAACATGGTCATGTTCACAAAAAATCAGATAATTTTTAACTGACTGCCCTGACATTTTGCTTTTCAGGTTTTCAGCAAAAAGCTTTTCCTGGAAGTTCCAGGCTTCCTGATATCCAATTTGGCCAAGGTCAATAAATCTGGCGGGAATATTGTTTTTCAGCGGAGTCATTTTTTTTTGACTAAACTATTTTTTCACATGTTTTTCGGCATGATAGCTCGATCTGACGAGGGGTGCACTTTCTACAAACCGGAATCCTTTTTTTAGTCCTGCCTCTTTCCATTCGGCGAACTTGTCAGGGTGAATATACTCAGTAACCGGAAGATGTGCCCTGGTAGGTTGAAGGTACTGTCCGATAGTCATTACAGAACAACCTACAGCAAGCAAATCATCCATAGTTTCCAGCACCTCTATGCTTGTTTCCCCCAGTCCTGCCATAATACCGGATTTTGCTATAATTCCTGATGCTGCTATCTGTCTGATTACTTCGAGACTGCGATCATATTTGGCTGCACTGCGAACGAGAGGTGTTAGTCTTCTTACAGTTTCGAGGTTGTGGGAAATTACTTCAGGATTGACATTGATGACAGATTGTATGAGTTCGTGTTTCCCTTGAAAATCCGGAATCAAAACTTCAATAGTTGTTGTCGGGTTCAGGAGCTTTACAGCTTCAATGGTCTTGACCCAGTGAGCTGCTCCTCCGTCAGACAGATCATCACGGTCAACTGAAGTAATGACGCAATGCTTCAGGTTCATCAGTTTTACCGATTCAGCAAGATGTGCGGGCTCATTCGGGTCAGGAGGATCGGGCTTACCGGTTTTAGTGGCGCAGAATTTACAGGATCGTGTGCAGATGTCGCCAAGGATCATAAATGTTGCTGTACCCCGTCCCCAGCAATCAGCCATATTCGGGCAAAGGCCGCTGGTGCAGATAGTATGGAGATTGTGCCGTTTAACAATTTCCTTAACCTGAACATACTCTTTACCTGATGGAATTCTTATCTTCAGCCAGTCGGGCTTGTGCATTATAGTTTCACTCATCCCTGAAATGTTAGAATCGCAAAATTAACCTTTTGAAACTAATTCATTGTTTCTCTTAAATTCTTGTTACTTTCCCACTATTAATCACTGAATCAACCTTATCAGTCATCATGTGTATGATCAATAAAACTACGATATTTTTTTTACATTTCTTATTTTACCGGTAAAGATCATAGGTGACAACATCAAACATACACCAGTTTAAGGATCGTCCGGTACTAACTGTCAGATGGATCACCTGATGTTATTCGGTACATTTCTTTTCGATCGTAAAAGAATATTAGCTTTATCTTTGCGCCCACATTTTTTAATAAGAATATGGCACCAATACTATCGGAACAAGAAAAAATAAGAAGGCAGTCACTTCAGGAACTGACCGACCTGGGCATCAATCCTTATCCACCCGATGAATTTCCTGTTAATGTTACTACAGGTGAAATTCACGAAAACTGGCCGGAAAAGAAGAAATTTGAAGATATAAGTATAGCTGGTCGTATTATGAGCAGGCGCATAATGGGTGCTGCATCCTTTGTTGAAATCCAGGACGGAACAGGGCGGATACAGTGCTATATTAAGCGTGACGACATTTGCCCGACTGATGATAAAACGATGTACAATACTGTTTTTAAGCGACTTCTCGACATTGGAGATATTATCGGGGTGAAAGGGTATGTATTTACCACTCAGATGGGCGAAACCACCATTCATGTAACTGATATGAAACTGCTGGCAAAATCGTTAAGGCCGCTTCCCATAGTTAAAGAGAAGGACGACAAAATTTATGATGCATTTGCTGATCCCGATTTAAGATACCGGATGCGTTACGTTGACCTGATTGTAAACCCGCAGGTGAAGGAAACTTTCAGGATGCGGACCAAAATGATAAATGTCATTCGTGAGTATCTCAACGCAAAAGGTTATCTCGAGGTGGAAACACCTGTTTTACAACCTTTGTATGGTGGTGCCGCTGCCCGCCCTTTCAAAACCTATCACAACACTCTCGACATGACGCTTTATCTGCGTATTGCCAATGAGTTGTATCTGAAAAGATTGATTGTGGGCGGGTTTGATGGAGTATTTGAGTTTTCGAAAGATTTTCGAAACGAAGGCATGAGCCGTTTTCATAATCCGGAATTTACCCAGATTGAGTTGTATGTAGCTTACAAAGATTATGAGTGGATGATGAAACTGGTGGAGGAAATGATAGAAAGGGTAGCCATTGAGTTGCACGGTAACACACAGGTGAAAGTCGGAGAAAATCTTATTGATTTCAAACGTCCTTGGAAGCGATTTACAATGTATGAAGCCATCAATCATTTTACGGGGATAGATATTTCGAATATGACCGAAGATGAGCTTACAGGAGTGGCAGCACAATTGAATGTGAAAATTGACCCGTCAATGGGAAAGGGGAAAATTATTGATGAAATCTTTGGAGAAACATGCGAGGGTCAGCTCATACAACCTACATTTATTACTGATTATCCGATTGAAATGTCCCCGCTTGCCAAGAAGCATCGTTCCAAAAGCGGATTGGTAGAGCGTTTTGAAGCTATCGTTAACGGAAAAGAACTCTGTAATGCTTTTTCCGAGCTGAACGACCCGATTGATCAGAGACGTCGTTTTGAAGATCAGCTTGAGCTTGGCAGGCGTGGCGATGAAGAAAGTATGATCCTCGATGAAGATTTCCTCCGCGCACTTGAGTTCGGAATGCCGCCTACTTCGGGGTTGGGTATTGGAATTGACCGGATGGCAATGATTATGACCAATTCAAATTCTATTCAGGATGTTTTGTTTTTCCCCCAAATGCGACCCGAAAAAAAGAAGGTGATGCCAACAAAAGCGGATTTTGTAGCTGCCGGAATTCCTGAATCATGGGCTGAACATGTTGTCGCTGCCGGTTATGCTACACCGCAGAGTCTCTTTGAAACCAGGCCTACGCAGGTACATCAAATGCTGAATGGCTTCCGCAAAAAAAATAAACTCGATATTCCGGCATTAAGTTTGCAAGAGGTCGAATCGTGGTTTAATAAAGGGTAATTTTTACGCTTTCTGAAAAGCCGGTAATGAAATTACAGATTACTCATTTTCACCCCGGGTTCTTTTACATAAGTGATAAATTTTGTTAATTATTAAATATCAATAAGTTAACTGTGGAGTGGGAAAAAATAAAAAATTTTATTTTTGCGGCTCTTATTTGAAAAATCCATTCAATCAATAATTAATTACGAATAAAACAATGAAACAAAGAAGCATTTTAGCATTACTGACACTGGTCATTTTCGGTTTCTCAGCCTTTGCACAGGACATTAACTCGGCAATTGAAACTTTCAACGAAGGCAATCAGGCACTTCAGGGAGGCAATATCGAGATGGCTATCGAAAAATACAAGACTGCAAAAGATGTTGCTGCTGCTCTTGGTGCTGAAGGAAATGACATTGTAGCTGCTGCAAAAAAGCAAATCCCGACGCTTTACTATCAGCTTGGCGTGCAGGACTACCGGGATAAAAACTTTGAAAAAGCCATCAGCGAATTTCAGAATGCCATCACCTTCGGAGAAGAATTTGCGGATAGTGAAACTGTGCAGAAAGCAAAAAATATCGTACCAAAACTATATAATTCCCTTGGGAATGACTTCTTTAAGGAAGGTAATCATGAGGAAGCCCTGGCCAATTTTAATAAGGCTGTCGAACTTGACCCGAATTATTCCCGTGCTTACTGGGGACAAGGTTTGGTTTTAAATAAAATGGGAAAAGATGAAGAGATGAATATTGCTTTCAACAAAGCCAAAGAACTGGCTGCAGCAGAGGGGGATGAAGCATTGGTGGAACGCATTAACACCACCGGACAAAAATTTTTTAAAGCTGACGGTACCCGGCTTTTACAGGCACAGGACTGGAATGGTGCTCTCAAAGCCCTGGAAGCTTCGAATAAATACAAAGCCGATGATCCTGATACCTATTATTATATTGCTTTGGCCTACAACGGACTCGGCAATTGGGAGAAAGCCATAGAATCGGCAAAGGCAGGACTTGAACTGGCTAATGGAGAACCCAATGATGTTAAAGCCAAGTTTTATTTTGAAATGGGAAATGCTTACAAAGGTGCCGGAAATAACACAAATGCCTGTGAGGCATACCACAATGCAAAGTTTGGAAAATTCGTCGAAAATGCAAATTATGAGATTACCACTGTACTGAAATGTAATTAAACATTTGAGAAAAGATCAATAAAAGCTCTGCCTGGTGCAGGGCTTTTTTTATCATCATGGACAAATGCTGATGTTGTGGGATGCAAATGCAAATCAATTATCCTTTCATTGCAGATAATTTTTTGAAATTGACCTGAAAACAGATTCAATACATACCTTTGCATGCATTTCTTAAGATGAAAACAAAACCAATTTTTGCCGTACTTGTTCAGGAACATGCCAGGTTTGGGAAATTAATTTATTTTTTCCTTCTGGTTGACAGTGGTAAAAATTACCTGGAAATTGTTGATCGTATTTCCGTTGCCAATCTCGATTTTTATCGCAGGCATTTATCCCCGGGGATGATTGAAATTGTTGGTTTCATTGAAGAATATAGCGATAAACTAATTACCCGACGGTTTACAAACAAAAAAATAGCCTCCCGTGATTTTATACAAAATCTTGACCCTGAATACATTGAAAAATTTGTTCGTCCTTTTATCGAAAAGCAAATCGCCAAATGTATTTCTCTCATTGCAAAAGAAGGACTGCCATTTTTTTATCGGGAATCAAAAAATGTAGTTTCCAGAGGCGATCAGATTATCGTGGAGGATATTCCAGCCACCATTGTTTTCAATTTTATCAAACTTCCGGACGAGACCCGTTATTTTCAGACCATTCGCCACAAGGATAAAGTGATTTCACTAAAAGGGAAGAACGGACTGATTTTCACGAATAAGCCATGCTGGCTGATGCTTGATCAGCATCTTTATCATTTTATCGAGGAAGTGGATGGCAAAAAGCTGGAAGTTTTTTTTGAAAAAGAGTACATCGCTGTTCCTTCCAGGGTTGAAAAGGATTATTACTCGACTTTTATAAAAAAATGTATCCGTGATTTTCCGGTTTACACCGAAGGAATAAGTATCAGTTTTCCGGAACCCAAACGGCAGGCATTGCTTTCACTCGAAAATGATCTTGAAGGAGATTTGTCGCTTTTACTGTATTATGTTTATGATAAAAAAGAAATTTCCGGAGCGCAGCAGTTGCAAACGTGGGTTATTTTTAACGGGGATACCAGCAACCCATCATTCGAGGTTTTCCGACGAGACTGGATTTGGGAACAGCAGATAGCGGAGAATTTACTTAAAATGGGTCTTCAGCAGCAAAATACAGGAAGATTTTATGTGCAGGTGAATCCAACTCACAATCAGCCAAATCAAAAATATGAACTTGTCGAATGGATGAATTACCACACGAATGCTGTTAAAAATGCAGGAATTGGTTTGCGACAGCAAATGGGTCAGGTCAGTTATTTTTCCGGTCATATTGAAATGGAGTTGGGAATAAAAGAATCAAACGACTGGTTCGATATTTACGCTGTTGCTAAGTTTGGCGAGGATATTGAAATCCCGGTATATAAGCTCCGCCACCACCTGATTGAGGGAATCAGGGAATATGTGCTTCCTGATGGCCGTATTGCCATTTTACCTGAGGAATGGTTTAAAAAATTCACCGGACTGGTGTTATTCGGATCAAAAACAAGTAAAGGTGTTACCATCTCTAAAGCCCGTGCAGCAATGGTTCAGGAGGCATTCGATGAAAGTAATTCAGAAATACTTTCTACTCTTGATACCCTGAGTAGGAAATTTTTGGCTGCAAAACCTGAAATTCCAAAGGGTTTGAATGCCGTTCTTCGTTCATATCAGCTTGAAGGGCTGCAGTGGTTTAGGTTTTTAAAAAAAGTAAAACTTGGCGGATGTCTTGCTGATGATATGGGACTTGGGAAAACCTTACAAACAATTGCCCTTCTTTTAAAACGAAAAGAAGAGCTGATGGCAGAGCAACTTCCAATGAAACCAAATCCTTCACTCGGGCAATTGAACTTATTTTCAGAAATCGAGAAACAATTTTGTAGTCATGCACCTTCCCTGGTCATTATGCCGGCGTCGCTGATACATAACTGGGAAAGTGAACTCGAAAAATTTGCCCCCTCTTTGGTAGTAGTCAATTATACCGGACCACAACGCATTGAAATGTTGACAAAATTCACCTGTGCTGATCTTATTCTAACCACTTACGGGGTGATTCGGAATGACCTGCCAAAAATGGAAGCAGTGCAGTTTGATTACATCATACTCGATGAAAGCCAGATCATCAAAAATCCAAAATCAAAAATTACACGCAGCATACTGAAGCTCAATGCTAATCTGAGAATTACCCTGAGTGGTACTCCGATTGAAAACAATCTTACCGACCTGTGGTCACAAATGAATTTTCTCAACAGAGGGTTACTTGGCGACCTTTCGTTTTTTAGAAGATATTTTGCTGTACCTATTGAGAAAAATCAGGATCATGATCGACTTGAAAAATTGCAGACACTTGTAAACCCCCTGATTTTGCGACGTACAAAAGCAGAAGTGGAGAAGGAACTTCCTGCTCTGAGTGAGGATGTGGTGTATTGTGAGATGATGCCTGAGCAGCAAAAAATTTATCTTGAAGAAAAATCAAAAATCAGAAATTTCATTCTTCAGCAAATTGAAGAAAATGGCAGTTCAAATGCTGCGCTGGTTGTTCTGCAGGGCTTAACGAAGCTGCGACAAATTGCCAATCATCCGGCGATGGTATATCCTGATTATCGCTATCCTGCCGGCAAGTTTGAAGAAGTGATCCGGAATCTGGAAACTTTGCTTAGTGGCGGTCATAAGGTTTTAGTTTTTTCTTCTTTTGTAAAACATCTTGAAATTTTTGCCAACACTCTGAAATCCAGAAAAATAGATTTCTGTATGCTTACCGGGAATACGGTAAAACGCAAGGAAGTGATCATGCAATTCAGGCAGGATAAGAACCGGAATGTTTTTCTTATATCT
This sequence comes from Sphingobacteriia bacterium, assembly GCA_009930115.1. GTDB lineage: Bacteria > Bacteroidota > Bacteroidia > Bacteroidales > 4484-276 > RZYY01. The sequence continues at coordinate 15,366 of RZYY01000034.1, forward strand.
CTCAAGGCAGGTGGTGTAGGATTGAATCTCACCCAGGCGGGGTATGTTTTCCTGCTTGAACCCTGGTGGAATCCGGCGGTTGAAATGCAGGCCATCAGCCGCTCGCACCGTATCGGACAGACAAGTCACGTTTTCGCCTACCGGTATATCAGTATTGGAACTATCGAAGAAAAAATACTTCGGCTGCAGCAAAAAAAATCCAGGCTGAGCGAATTGTTTGTGCGGTCGGATAATCCCTTGAAACATCTTAACGTTAATGATATCAAAGAATTAATTGACTAAATTCAAATGGCTTTTGCAAAAAAACTTTCCCCTCCGGTATTCCTGACTTTCGTATCATTTTTTTTAATGATACTGATGATTGCAGGTTGTTACTCACTTTCCGTAAAAAAATCACCTGCGATACCGGATAAGAATTCCAATCAAAGCAAATGCTCATTTGTCTTTTCATCCGATAAACTGAATAAAATAGCGGGCAGTGTAAAAAAAATCTACTGCATTGTTGAATATGAAATTTTTTATTTTTCCGAAAGCGATCTTTTAACTGAGGAAAAGCTGAAGCAGCTGGACCTGACTAAAAGCAATGCAGTGAAAACCAGCTTTAATGAAACTGTTTACGGCACTGCTACAGTTTTACAGATCAATCGTTACGGAATGATCCTGCTTACCTGTGAACATATTGTCAACAACCCTGATACGATAGTATCATTTTTTTCTTCAGGTCCGGGTCAAAACATTATTGAGAGTGTTGCTGTAAAAAAAACGCAAATGAATTATTTACGGGCAAACGACAATAAAAATAATCTGTTACGGATTTTGGTTACCGATAATAAAAATGACCTCGCATTTATGTGCAGCAATACCCCCGATGATGTTTGTGAAATGCCGGTCTTCAATCAGGTAACGGGAAATGCACACGATTTGGAGTGGGGTACTCCGGTATATTTATTTGGTTATCCTGGGGGATATCAGATGTTTACCACAGCCGTTGTAGGTAATCCCAACCCAACAACCAGTGGTGATTTCATAGTGGATGCCACCTTCAATCCGGGGGGGAGCGGAAGTGTAGTTCTCGTTGCGAACACTGTCACACATGATATTGATTTTGTGGGTATTGTCAGGTCGGCTTCAGCAACTTTCAGTAACATTGTTAAACCTGAAAAAGAAAGTCATCAGGAAGTTTACAACCCCAATCTTCCATACAAGGGCGAACTTTATGTTAAAAGAGTAAGAAACCTGAATTATGGAGTAACCTTTGTTACCTCGGTAAACAGCATACGCGATTTTTATTTTCACAATCGTCAGCTGATTACCAGTGAGGGGTATAATCTGGACAATTTTTTTGGAATTTAACTGACAGGAAACTGATTTGGATTTTCCGTTGATTTTAAAAAAGCATTTGCTCAATCCACATAAATTTTTTACAATAAAAATGACTGCGCAAGCATATTCAGCGAATAACCGTTCATCATTTCGATATACTCCAAAAGACAAACCTCCGTTAATAATTTCATAAAAACTGAAAATCTATGAGAAAAGTCAAAATTTTACTTCTAATCGTTCCGGTAGTGATTTTTATGAGCTGCGCCGGTAAAAAGGACAAATCAGACAATGAAGGCAAACCACAGGTAGAAATTCCTGCCGGTAACTCGCAGGGTACAGGACAGGGAATAATGAATACTGAAAAGAAACCCGGATTCTCCAACAAGTTTGAACGCGGTAAGAAAAAGCGTGAGTCTATCAGAGACAAGTTTGACCAGTTTGGAAACATGATCGAACGCACTGAAAATGATTATGACCAGTATGGGAACGTCAGTCACAAAAACCGCTATACCTATCGTTATGATGATCGCCAGCGGCTTGTTGAACAGTGGTTTTATCAGTACACTCCCGATGACAGACCAGTTTATTCAAATGTAAACTACATCAAATACAACGACAGGGATCTAAAAATTGAAAATGTTTTCATTGGATACGATCAAAATGGTAATGAAACAAATTATGCAAAAAATGTATATAAACACGATGCCCTGGATAATGTGATTGAGGATGTTACCTACAATAAAGATGGCATGGCTACCTATCGGATCAATTATACATGGAAAAACAAGACTTTGATGGGAGAGAATTTTGTGTATTATGATGAAAAAGGCAATGTGAAAGAAACAAAAAGTCTTCAATACAACGAACAGGGCAAAGTCATAAAAAAATAGATCGAATAGTGGATCAAAAAAAACCACTTGCTGAACTGCTCAGGCCAAATTCGCTTGAAGGATACATCGGTCAGGAACATTTGCTCGGTGAGAATGCCATTTTAAAGCAAAGCATTGAATCCGGAAATATTCCTTCCATGATTTTATGGGGGCCGCCCGGAGTTGGCAAAACCACACTTGCCTTCATCATTTCACAAACACTTGAACGTCCGTTTTACACCCTAAGTGCTGTTAATTCGGGCGTAAAGGAAGTACGTGAAGTGATTGAACAGGCACGTTCAAAAAATAACGCCATACTTTTTATTGATGAAATTCATCGATTCAGCAAATCTCAGCAGGATTCCCTGTTAGGTGCTGTCGAAACCGGCATCATCACCCTGATTGGTGCTACCACTGAGAATCCCTCGTTTGAAGTAATCGCTCCTTTACTTTCGCGCTGTCAGGTTTATATCCTGAAGTCTCTGGAAAAGAACCATCTTGAAAAACTGCTGAATCTTGCAGTCCGGCAACTTGAAGAAGAGACCGGAAAGACCATAAACGTTGAAGAAAGTGAAGCACTTTTGCGGACATCCGGCGGTGATGCCCGTAAGTTGTTCAATGCTATCGAGCTGGTCATTAAGGCAGGTTTACGTAAAGCTGATACAATGATAACTGTCAACAATGAATCGGTAATGAAAGCGATTCAGCAAAATCTTGCACTCTACGATAAAGCTGGTGAACAACATTATGATATCATTTCAGCTTTTATTAAATCCATGCGTGGAAGTGATCCAAATGGAGCAGTGTATTGGCTTGCCAGAATGATTGAAGGAGGAGAAGACCCGAAATTTATTGCCCGTAGAATGCTTATCCTCGCTTCCGAAGATATCGGAAACGCCAACCCCAATGCACTCTTGCTGGCAAATGCCTGCTTTGATGCCATCCACAAAATCGGTTGGCCCGAAGGAAGAATAATTCTTTCACAAACGGCTGTTTATTTAGCCACTTCGCCCAAAAGTAACTCTACTTATCTGGCTATTGATGAAGCACTTTCGATGGTCAAAAAAACCGGAAATTTACCAGTTCCGCTGCATTTGCGTAATGCCCCCACCAGCCTGATGAAGGAAATTGGCTACGGACAAGACTATAAATATGCACACCAGTATGAAGGGAATTTTGCTAATGAAGAATTTATGCCCGATAAACTGAAAAATACTACCTTTTATCACCCGGGGAAAAACAGCAGGGAGGATGAAACAAAGAAATGGCTTTCTGTCCGATGGGGCAGAAAATATGATTATTAACCAATAAAACCAAGACAGAAGATTATGACGATTGACATTCTTCGTAATATTCCTAAATTAAAGCATGCGGAGTCAGGCATTTTTATATTGATGGCCGGACCCTGTGTGGTTGAAAATGAAAAAATGCCTTTCACGATAGCTCAGCAACTGGTTGAAATAACCAACCGACTGGAAATTCCTTTTATTTTTAAAGCATCATACAGGAAAGCCAACCGGACAAAAGCTGATTCATTTACAGGAATAGGTGATGAGCTGGCCCTTCATCTTTTAAAGGAAGTAGGGGAAACGTTCAACATCCCTGTGGTTACCGATATTCATACCAGCAGAGAAGCACAGGAAGCTGCCAGATATGTGGACATTCTGCAAATTCCTGCATTTCTGTGTCGCCAGACAGATTTATTGCAGGCTGCGGCAGAAACAGGAAAAACGGTTAACATCAAAAAGGGACAGTTTCTTTCACCCGAAGCGATGAAATTTGCCGTGGATAAGATCAGAAGCGCCGGCAACGAAAACATTATCCTGACAGAACGCGGTACAACTTTCGGTTACCAGGACCTGGTGATAGATTTCAGAGGAATCCCAACCATGAAGACCAACAATGTTCCTGTAATGGTCGACTGCACCCATTCATTGCAGCAACCCAATCAGATAGCCGGTGTTACAGGTGGCCGCCCTGAAATGATCGAGACAATGGCCAAAGCTGCTATCGCTGTCGGAGCTGATGGTTTATTTATTGAAACACATCCCGAGCCTCAAAAAGCTTTGTCGGACGGCGCCAATATGCTCAACCTTTCGCTGATAGAACCAATGCTGGCCAGATTGGTGAGGATCAGAAAATCCCTGATGTAAGTTCTTTCACATTTTCATGGATTTTTCTGTAACCCGTTGAGGGAAAATTGTCAAACAGGAACTGCATAGCATTGTTGTTTTTTTCTGCTTTATGCTTCCCACACATCGGGGTTTTTAGTTGTTTTTTGTTTGTCTTTTTTAAAATCCTTACAAATTAGCACAAATTGGAAAATTCCTGATTTTTAGCTTAGTTGCGTATCTTTTTTTAATATTTTTGTTGTTCTTAATTCAAGCTCATTGTTTAATTATTTAATGTGTTGATATGAAGAAAGATACGCCTCTTGATTACGATGTTGTAAAGCAGAAAATTGCTGAAAGCGGACTTCCCGGTATCGGACAAGCCTCCATACGCGAAATTAAGAAGTTGATTGACCAGATTGAAAGTGCCACAAACGAGAAGTTTGTCAGGATGGAAATGGGTATCCCCGGTCTTCCCCCAATCAAAATTGGAGTAGAAGCGCAAAAAAATGCTCTTGATAAAGGAGTAGCAGCCATTTATCCCGACATTTTCGGTATTGCTCCGCTAAAAAAGGAAATGGCAAGATTTGTAAAAAACTTCATGAACATTAATGTCAGCGAAGAAGGGTGTATCCCCACAGTAGGCTCAATGCAGGGAAGTTTTGCTGCATTTATGACCCTCAACCGGATGTATAAGGAGCGCGAAGGTACCCTTTTTATTGACCCGGGTTTTCCGGTTCACCGGCAGCAACTTCGTGTTTTAGGACAAGGGTGGGATTCGTTTGATGTTTATGGTTATCGCGGGCAAAAACTCCGTGACAAGCTGGAATCCTATTTAAAAACAGGCCGTTTTTGCAGTATTCTGTATTCCAATCCAAATAACCCTTCATGGATTTGTTTTACCGAAGAAGAACTTCAGATTATCGGTGATCTTGCCAACAAATACAATGTAATTGTGATAGAAGATCTGGCTTATTTCGGAATGGATTTTCGAAAGGATTATTCAAAACCGGGAGAACCGCCATATCAGCCATCGGTAGCCAATTATACCGATAATTTTGTGTTATTGATCTCCAGTTCAAAAGCATTCAGCTATGCCGGAGAACGGATCGGGATGATGATAATATCAGACAAGCTTTTTAAGACCAAAGCTCCCGATCTTTTAAGGTTTTACCGTTCGGATATTGTTGGTGTGGCTATGATCTTTGGCACCATGTATACGCTTAGCTCAGGTACCAATCATTCATCGCAATATGCACTGGCAGCAATTTTAAAAGCTGCAAATGACGGTGAATTTAATTTTCTTGAGGTTGTTAAAGAGTACGGTGAAAAAGCAAAAATCATGAAGAAAATGTTCATTGACAATGGCTTTAAAATAGTATATGACACCGACATTGACCAACCCATTGCCGACGGATTCTATTTCACATTTTCTTACCCCGGTTTTACGGGTGCCGAATTGCTTGAAGAATTGATCTATTACGGAATTTCGGCAATCACCCTGGATATTACCGGCAGTGATCGCCATGAAGGAATCCGTGCCTGTGTTTCACTTGTTCAGCGGTCGCAGTTTCCTGAATTGGAGCAGCGTTTACGCAAATTTAATGAAAATCATAAGATAGATTAAAATCATTACAAATTAGCAGTAATTACTAACACATAAGATTTCATTTGGCTTAAAAACTGTAATTTCGTGGAATCATAATAAATTCATTTTTTCAACTAAAAAAAATATCTGATCATGGCTAAAGTTCAAGGAGCTATTGTCGTTGACATTGAGCGTTGCAAAGGATGCGAGGTTTGCATTTCGGCTTGTCCTACTCATGTCATCGAACTGGCGAAAGAGGTAAATGCAAAAGGATATCATTATGCCTATATGGCGCATCCGGAGGCATGCACAGGGTGTACCAACTGTGCTATAGTTTGTCCCGACGGTGTAATTACGGTTTACCGAGTAAAAACAACGGAATAGTTTACAGTTAAAATCAATATAAGAAATGGGTGAATTAAAGTTAATGAAAGGAAATGAAGCGATTGCCGAAGCTGCCATACGCGCTGGCGTTGACGCTTACTTTGGCTATCCTATCACACCTCAGTCGGAAGTACTCGAATACCTGATGTCAGAAAAACCACATGAACGGACAGGAATGGTAGTGCTTCAGGCAGAAAGTGAACTTGCCGCCATCAATATGGTTTACGGCACTGCTTCCACCGGTAAGAAAGTGTTAACCACTTCATCAAGTCCCGGTATAAGCCTTTATCAGGAAGGAATCAGTTACATAGCCGGTGCTGAATTGCCCTGTGTAATTGCCAATGTGGTCAGAGGTGGCCCTGGTTTGGGAACCATTCAACCTTCACAGGCTGATTACTTTCAGGCTGTGAAAGGTGGTGGTCATGGTGATTACAGACTTTTTGTGCTGGCACCTGCTTCGGTTCAGGAAATGGCGGATTTTATTGAACTCGGTTTTGAGATCGCTTTTAAATACCGTAATCCGGTTATGATTCTCTCTGATGGAATGATCGGCCAGATGATGGAAAAAGTGGAGCTGAAGGATCAAAAACCACGCTGGACCAATGAAGAGATTATCGCCATGAGCAAAGATTGGGCGACAACCGGGAAAACCCCGGATCGGGAGAGAAATATTATTACTTCCCTCAACCTCGATTCTGCAGTTCAGGAACAACACAACCACCACCTGCAGGAAAAATATCGTCGGATGCAGGCTGAGGAGGTAAGATATGAGCTTTTTGATGCAGAGGATGCCGAATATCTAATCGTAGCTTATGGTTCCAGTGCACGTATCGCACAAAAAACCATCTCTCTGGCACGAAAAAAAGGCTTTAAAGTTGGTCTTCTCCGACCGATTACACTTTTCCCGTTCCCGGTAAAACCGCTTGCCCGGCTCGCTCCGCAGCTAAAAGCTATTTTATCTGTTGAAATGAGTGCAGGTCAGATGATTGAAGATATCAAACTGGCTGTTGAATGTAAAGTTAGAGTTGAACATTTTGGTCGCTATGGTGGTATGATTCACTCGCCCGAAGAAGTGCTCTCAGCTTTTGAACAAAAAATAATCGGAGGTTAATCATGGATATTAAAGATATTATCAAAGAAGAAAATCTGGTTTACAAAAAAACCCCATTAATGACCGACAAAGTGTTGTCCTATTGTCCGGGCTGCGGACATGGTACTGCACACAGGATCGTTATGGAAGTTATAGAAGAGATGAATGCACAGGCCGAAACCATTGGTATTGCTCCTGTAGGATGCTCAGTGCTGGCCTATGAATTTATGAATGTGGATATGGTACAGGCTGCCCACGGTCGTGCCCCTGCGGTTGCTACCGGCATTAAACGTACATGGCCGGATAAGATCGTTTTCACCTACCAGGGTGACGGTGACCTGGCAGCCATCGGGACCGGCGAAACCATTCATGCCTGCAATCGCGGAGAATTTATCACTATTATTTTTATAAATAACGGAATTTATGGCATGACCGGAGGTCAAATGGCACCTACCACCATTGATGGTATGAAAACGTCAACATCACCCTATGGACGTGATCTTGTCAGGATGGGTAATCCCTTAAAAATTACAGAACTGATTGCCCAGCTTCCGGGAACTTATTTTGTTTCCCGTCAGGCAGTGCATACTCCGGCAGCAGTCAGAAAAGCCAAAAAAGCCATTCAGAAAGCTTTTGAAGTTCAAAGAGCTAAGAAAGGACTTGCTTTTGTGGAAATTGTTTCCAATTGTAATTCAGGCTGGAAACTCCCACCCGTCAAAGCAAATCAATGGATGGTTGATAATATGTTTCCTTTTTATCCATTAGGAGATATCAAAGTGGACGGTGCATTGGTAAAAGGGAATTAATCATGAAACAACCCGGCGTTGCAAAAAAGAATAATTCAATCAAAATTATATAACTATGACAGAAGAAATTATCATCGCAGGATTTGGCGGACAGGGGGTGCTCTCTATGGGGAAAATCCTTGCCTATTCCGGAATCATGCAAAATCAGGAAGTGTCCTGGATGCCATCCTATGGTCCTGAAATGCGTGGTGGTACAGCCAATGTGACTGTAATTGTCAGCGATGAGCGAATCAGCTCACCCATTCTGAACTTCTATGATACTGCCATCATTCTTAACCAGCAGTCAATGGATAAATTTGAAAAAACAGTTAAACCCGGAGGGTTGCTTCTTTACGACCCAAATGGTATTGTGCGCCATCCCGAACGAAAGGATATCACGATTTATCAGATTGAGGGTGCCCGTCTGGCTGTTGAAATGGGAAATACCAAAATTTTTAATATGATCGTGCTGGGTGCTTTCCTTAAACTGAAACCCATCGTAAAATTTGAGAATGTAATTAAAGGCTTACAAAAATCAATTCCGGAGCGCTATCATAAACTCATCCCGATGAATGAGTCAGCCCTGAAAAAAGGCATGGAAAGTCCTCAGATTTACAAAGTAGCCTGATGTACTTTCACGCTTAGGTTTTTTAAATTGATATAACTTAAAAACCTCAAAGTTTCAACCAGCTTTGAGGTTTTTTTACGGTTACGAAATACGCAATTATGGAACAGCGCGAGTTAAAGGATTTTCTGGAGGGAAGGGTGATGCGTTACAATTCAGCCGAATTTATTGACACAGATCCTGTTCAGGTGCCACATTTGTTTTTCAAAAAAGAAGACATCGAAATTTCCGGTTTTTTTGCGGCCACACTCGCATGGGGACAACGTGTCACAACCGTAAAGAACGCCTTACAGTTGATTAGCTGGATGGATAATCAGCCGCATGATTTTGTGCTCAATTTTTCGGAAAAAGATTTAATTCCATTTCGTCGCTTTGTTCATCGTACTTTTAATGGTCAGGACTGTGAATACTTTTTGTGGGCACTGAAAAATATATATCAGGAGTTTCCGTCATTGGAAATGGCTTTTACTGAGGGATTTTCATCTGATGAAAAAAATGTCCGTCAGGCATTGATTCAATTTAGGCAGCGGTTTTTTGCCCTTCAGCCTGAAACACGATCCGGAAAACATGTATCTGATGCCGGTAAAAACTCGCCGGCAAAACGGTTGAACATGTTCCTGCGATGGATGGTCAGAAAAGATGACAGGGGTGTTGATTTTGGAATCTGGAACAACATTAAACCAAGTCAGTTGATTTGTCCGCTCGATATTCATTCAGGCAGGGTTGCACGCAGGCTTGGGCTGCTTCACCGTTCTGTAAACGACTGGAAAGCTGCAGAAATGCTGACTTCATCGCTTGCCAGTTTTGACGCCGGTGATCCGGTAAAATATGATTTTGCATTATTCGGGCTTGGAATATTCGAAAAATTCTAAATTTGTAATATGCTAAAAGACAGAAATAAACCTAACTGGCGCGATCGTTGGTATCACATTGTTTTTTATGCTGATTCCCGGCAAGGACGGCTGTTCGATCTTGTTTTGCTTGTGCTGATTGCTGTGAGTGTGTTCGTTGTAATGCTTGACAGTGTCAAGTCTCTTCATGATAAATACAAAGAGATTTTTTTGTTTCTTGAGTGGCTTTTCACAGTGGTTTTTACAATCGAATACTTTTTTCGGATTATCATCAGCAAAAAACCTGCAAAATATATTTTCAGTTTTTATGGCATCATCGACCTGATTTCAATCGTGCCCACCTATTTCAGCCTTGTTTTGACCGGAGGTCAATATCTTCTGACAATCCGTATTTTACGAATGCTCCGGATATTCAGGATACTAAAACTAACCCGTTTTATGAATGCCTCTCAGGTATTGATTACTTCGATCAGGCACAGCAGTTACAAAATTATAGTTTTCTTCGAGGTGCTTATTACCACTGTGATTATTATGGGATCGGTAATGTATATTATTGAGGGTCCTGAAAATGGTTTCACGAGCATACCCACCAGCATTTACTGGGCAATTATTACATTGACCACTGTAGGTTTTGGTGATATCACACCTGTTACGGCAATGGGTCAGTTTGTGGCTGCATTCATAATGATTCTTGGCTATTCTATCATTGCTGTTCCTACAGGAATTATCACAGCAGAAATTACAAAAGCAAGCAAAAAACAGGAGAAATCAAAAATTTGCAGCGCATGTAAAACAGAAAATCATGATGCCGATGCAAAGTATTGTAAATATTGCGGGGAGCCATTGGATAAATCAGATTAAAAGTTTATTCCCATTGCTTTAGAAGAGAGTATGGTCTCAGTGTAAAAAATGTGTGAATTAGTTTCGGTTGACAAAGCCAACAGCGTTGGCTGTTTGGAAACTTCGAAATTACTTGAGGTTAATCTGTTTTTT
>RZYY01000158.1 GCA_009930115.1 Sphingobacteriia bacterium
AAAACCGAATGGTCAAGAAATGTGTTCACAGTACAATCAAGGTTTGTTCAGCCTGCAAACTTAAAATCTTTTTCCGTAAAAGGATTGCTGAAACTTTTTAAGAACGTAATCATGCTAATGATTTTTTATTTCACACCGCTTGCTCTTCGCGGACAGAATACTAAAATTTTCTGCCCGAAAGTACCGTCTTTTAAAGAGTATTCTCAGCAACGGGTTGGACAATTCTTAACCTTTATCAAAGCAGGATTTTTGTTTTTGAATAATAGAACGAGCATGAAAAAGTTTATGATAATAAAAATTTCAGGAAGAAGGATTGATAGTTGAAAATTATGGTCAAATCAATACAGAAATTGTTTCTTTTGTTATTGCTCGGTTATGGGTGTTCATCATTAGTTCCTCTGCAAAAAAGCAAAATCATATCACTTTTTCATCTGATCGAAACGGGAAAATATGCTGACGCCAAAGAAATTGCGGAAGAGCTTATAGTAGGCGAGCATTCATCAAAATGGTCCAATACCTGGTATGCCAGAGGATTGCTTTGCCAGAATGCCTATCGCGAAGGCATCAAAAAAAACGATGAGAAATTGTATAAACTTTATCCGGATCAATTAACAACCGCCTGGGAATCTTTTGAAAAAGCCCGTTTACTGGACGAGAAAGGTCGGATAGAACGTCAGTTAACACCGAAATATATCTTGCTTGCCAATGATTTTCAGGAAGCAGGAGTGTCTTTTTTCAACAACGGTCATTTTCAGGAAGCGCTGAACGCCTTTGAAAAGGCTCTCCAAATCAAGCAGATTCCAATGCTTAATATTATTGAAGATACTGTACTCATCCACAATACAGCTTTGGCCGCCTTTGAGAGTCGCGAATGGGCAAAAGCTGCAAATTATCTCAACAAACTTCACAGTTACAGCTTTTCACCAAATGTTACTCATTTGCTTTGTGAAGTTGCCTTGAAAACAGGAGATAGTTTGACTGCCGAAAAAGTTTTGTTTGAAGGCATTAAAAAATATGATGATGATGAAATCCTTGTTTTACAGCTCTCCGACCTGTTGTATCGCCGAAATGAGCCGGACAGAGCCATCCGCCTTCTTGACGAGGTATCAGTTCGCAAACCTGGCAATCCGGTTTTTCATTACACCAAAGGCCTGATTTATCAGAAATCCGGCAACTTCTCCCCTGCAATTGAAGCTTATGAGCAGGCACTGAAACTGGATACCAACAATGTGATGACATACATCAATATGGCCATGTGTTACTTTAACAAGGGAGTCAAAACTGAAGAAATGTCACTTGACTTTTCAGACAATGAAGCTGTTAAAACTGCGCTCAAAAGCTCGGAAAATGACTTTAAAACTGCACTCAAATGGCTGGATAAAGCCGCAGAAAAAAACACCAGTGATCCTGAAATATTCAAAAGAATCTCTGAGCTTTATCAGGCCATGCGACAATCGGATAAGGCAAAATCGTATGAAAAAAAGATAAATGGAAACCCCTGACCATCCGTTGATACAAACTTCAGACTATAAGTTAACGGATACCGATAAACCCAAAAACTGATTGAACTGTGCCCGGGGAGCTTTTCGTTCACCTCCGTCAGGCAACTTAATCGGAAAAAGCACATCATCATCATAAATAAGATGAACATTTAGCCTCACTGAGAAAAACCAGCTGATTTGCTTTTCCAGGTTCATCTCCCAGTCCACATCCATATTTAGCGGCTTTTCAATATAACTGGAAAACAACCTCAGTGCATTCGAAATTTTCGTTCCTTCAAAAACATTCACTGAGTTGGTCAGCACAAGCTGCCCTCCCACTTCCTGTCTTGAGCGTTTGTCCTTTTCAACCCCGTGCGCTGTCTGATCAATATTGGCAGTATCGAGAACAAAGGTGTTTTTATAGGACAAGGGTGAAAAATTGATTACCGTATTTTTTATTGGTTTGTATTCCACCCCTATCCCGATGGTAAAGGTCCCCGGATTTAAAAACCTGGAAATTACCACCGAGTCATTTGGGTAGTTATATCCTCTGGCAGCCTGGGTTTTGAAATAAAATACCGAGCTGAAATCAAGCTTGTTGGTCAGCTTTCTGTTATATTGCGAGTTAAGCTCCATTATATCGGCATTGATTCTGTTGCCCCGTTCTTTGGTTCTGACCGATCCAAACCGAAATCTGCCCTGATTGGTCCAGGAACTTTTATCTTCGGTGTTGGTATATTTTGCGGTTCCTTTTATGTCGATCATTCCGGCAAAAGAACTTTCTCCTCCCTGAGCCCAGTATGTCAGGTAATTTTGGTTGAGCGAAAATGAGCTCATCAGGCTGTAATCCCAAAACACAGGAATTTCCTTCAGAGGTCTGATTGCAAGCAGTTTGCGTTCCGGTTTCACAGTTGTGATGGGAACATCGTCAGCAGGACGGATTTTTTGACGTTCGACAATCACACTTTCTTCCAGAAACATGCTGAGATCATATTTTGCCGGGTTTCCCAGCCAAACCGTCACCGAATCATTAAGCGAATTTTTCAGCCAGTAACGGTAAAGATTTTTTGACCCTGCGGACAGCCAGAAAGGTGTTTTCTTCCCTGAAATATCTTTGATATACAGCAAAACAGAATCTCTTTGGTAGTTAAACCGAAGAAGTGCTGCCACAGCATATTTCAGCGAATCTGTCATCATTTCTCCTGAAACTGCATAAAATGGCGATTCCGGGTCTGCAAGATTAAAGAGATTTTTTTCAGAAAAAACCAAACTTGAAGAATCGGATGTAAATTCGAAGGTTTTTCGGGATTGGGGCGGTAGTAAAGGAGGATCAACTTCCCCGTTTTTAATCTGATATACCTGCAGATTTTTTGAATCAAGATAGGGATAATCAATAATTTGCTCTGTAACTGTGTCGCGGATGCGAATCAGTGAATTCACAATGGCATTTAAATCAGGAAGGGAGTCAAGCATTTGCCGGGTGGCAGAATCTATTTCGAGGGTCCGCACTACAAGCGTTTGCCTGGCATATACAGGAGATTTGTCCAGAGGAATGGTATCTGCAATAAAATGGACGTCCGACAACCATCGCAAAGGAATGGTATCTGTCTGCACAACCAAAGTTGGTTTTATTATTACCGAATCAAAAGGAAAACTATTCAAACGTTCCTGAACGGAATCAAAAGATTCGTCAAAATGTTGTAAAAGCCGCTGAAGCGAAATACGAAGCGTATCCTTTTCTGATCTCCATAAGTTTTGCCTGGCAACAATATCGTTGATAAATGCTGATGCAGCCTCAGGAGTAAAAGTGATGTAAGCTGATCTGATGGTGTCGCTTTCGCTCCCTGTCATCCGGTTGCCGGCTGTGGAAGTATTTGCAAACAAGAGGATTACAATTGTCAATATGAATATCAGGTATGATTTCATGCACATAATGCTGGTTTTGAATAAAATATTTTTTACCAGGTAAATCAAAGTGTCATTAACGAAAGTAAGCTCAGGAATTGTGTAAATTGGCAGGATTTGGCAATAAAGAATCTTTAGCTTTTAAAAATTGCAGAGCAAAACTGCCTGCTTTTGAAAGGCTGAATTGCCATACAGATTGCAGCATTCAAGTCATCCGGTTTTATTTTCAGTGAAGTGAAATTCATTCGGGCAAAACTGAGGGTTGCAGGTGAAATATTTATCAGGTTTAACAAAATTTGCTCTTCCGTTTTTAACCTTGTGCCGCATTTACAAATAAAAAACAAAGGCTGCCTGAAGGATAAATGACATAAAGTTCATTCAGCCGGGCAGCCTTTGTATTTCTTCGGGCGATTATTTCAGCCATTTATCCAGCCAGTCGAAAAAAGTTCGCTGCCAGAGAATAGCATTCTGCGGTTTCAGAACAAAATGGGTTTCATCCGGGTAAAAGAGAAATTCAGCCGGAACACCTTTTAGTACTGCTGCGTTGAAAGCAGTCATACCCTGTGTATAAACAACGCGGTAATCTCTTTCGCCGTGAATAATCAGTATTGGGGTATCCCAGTTCTGGACAAAACGATGGGGTGAATGTTCAAAAGTTTCCTGTGCCACTTCATTTTCTTTATCCCAGAAAGGGCCGCCCATATCCCAGTTGGCAAACCACATTTCCTCTGTTTCCAGGTATTGTGCTTCCTCGTTGAATATTCCGTCGTGGGCAATGAATGCTTTAAAGCGCCCCTGATGGTTTCCGGCAAGATAGTAAACAGCATGACCACCGGCACTTGCCCCGACAGCTCCCAGCCTGTTTTTGTCAACAAAAGGTTCTTTGGCCATTTCATCAATAGCGGTAAGGTAATCCTGCATGGATTTTCCATGATAATCACCACTGATCTGTTCCTGCCAGGCTTGCCCAAAACCAGATACACCCCTGCGGTTTGGCGCAACAATAATGTAATCGTTTGCAACCATGATCTGGTAATTCCAGCGATAATGAAAATCCTGGCTCAGAGGACCCTGAGGACCTCCTTTACAGTAAAGCAGAGCCGGATATTGTTTTGTAGAATCGAAATGCGGAGGATAGATGATCCAGGTTAACATTTGTTGTCCGTCGGCAGTAGTCATCCGGCGGCCTTCGGTTTTCCCCATCGTGATTTTTTCGAGTAAATCACTGTTGGTAAAGGTGATTTGACGCTCTTCGCCGGTTTTTGGATCGAAGGCAAAAAGCTCGGTTGGCAGAGCCATGGTTTGTTTTTCACCAATCAGCATATCTCCTGCCAGGGTCACACTTTTTATGTCATGCAGACCGTCTGTGATTTTATTAATTACACCGTCAGCAAGAGCATAATTATAGATTTGCATGGTTCCCTGAAAATCGCAGATGAAATAAACAGAGGAATTGTCGGCAGCCCATTCAAAGTCTCTTACGTCGAGATCGAGTGTACGGGTGGCATAAGTTTTTTCACCAGTTTCCATGTTCATCATGTAAAGCCTCGACTGGTCTGATTCGTAACCGTCGCGCTCCATACTCTGCCAGGCAACATATTTCCCGTCCGGCGAAAATTGTGGTGCAAGATCATATCCTTTCATTTCTTCGGTTAGGTTGATTGTTTTGCCATCTCCGTAGTTGTAGAGATAAATATCGGTGTTGGTGGACAAACTGTATGCTTTACCGGTTAGTTTTTTGCAGGTGTAAGCAATCGTTTTGCTGTCGGGGCTCCAGGCCACTTCTTCCATACCACCGAATGGTTTGGTTGGCGAATCATAAGGTTCACCCTCAAGGATATCTTTGTCGTTAAAGATTTTTGTACCATCATAATCGGCTACAAAAATATGGCTGATACTTTCAACCCAGGTATCCCAATGGCGGTACATAAGGTCATCGTTCAACCTTCCTGTTGCCTGTGGCAGACCTTCATAAAGTTTTTCAAATTTGTTTTTTATGGGCAATTCTTTGGCATAGAGAATTTTACTCTGATCAGGTGCATATTTAAATCCGGTTATCCCGTCAGGGACATCGCTGATTTGTTTTTTTCCGGAACCGTCAGGGTTCATTTCCCACAATTGAACACTGCCACTTTCGGAAGAAAGGAAACCGATTTTTTCCCCGTCGGGTCGCCAAACTGCATTGAACTCACTTTTTGCCGAGGTAGTGATTCGCCTGGCATTGCTTCCGTCAGTACCAATGGTGTAGAGCTCTCTGTTTCCCTTGTTCTCTTCGATACTGTAATAGGTAATTCCATAAAGGATAGTTTGCCCGTCGGGCGAAACCTGAGGATCACTGACCCGTCCAAAAGCCCACAAAACTTCCGGCGTCATCCGGTCGGAAGTAAGATTAAGCACAGGTTTTTCGATGATTTTTTCTTCAGCATTTTTATTATCAGCCTGCTGACAGGAGCTGAAAATGAAGGCACTGAATACAAACAGCCAGAGATGTTTTTTCATTTTTATAAACATTTAAGATTAATATTTTGAGGTGGCTAAAGTACTACAATAGATTGAACTGGCAAAGGATATCTTTCAAAGATAACGATCTGCCGCATATTCAGCCACGATGTCATTTAAAGACAACATTTTTCTTTCACTGTTTTGATTTAAAAAAAAATTGTATTTTTCCCCCTGAAATTATTAACCGGAAAACATGGAAAACTTTGTTGTTGACTATTTACAAAAGCTTTACAGGCAACAGCTTAAAGAGTCAGAGCAAGTAAAGGTGCCAGGACCTGTAC
>RZYY01000159.1 GCA_009930115.1 Sphingobacteriia bacterium
TCTCTGGGGACATAAACAGGAGCGTACACCTACCGGGTATGGCCTTTTCCTTGAAACCGGCGAAAAGACCGAATCGGTTGATGTTATGCAATATCTGTGGACCGGAAACTGGCCTGAAAACCGCTCGCCACAAGTGCATGGTTTAACGATCAATAACCTCACAGCCTATGATAATATCATTGTGTCAGTTGCACAGAAGTTTGAAGCGGAGGTAACAGTTTCTGACCACGATGATGATGCACTCACTTTTCAATGGATTATCATGCCTGAAGTTCCTCCTGAACAGCAAAGTGACGGCGGCGATTTTGAACCAAAGCCGGCAACCATTTTCAACATGCAGACGAATAAAAACAAAATTTCTGTTATGACACATCAAAATCCAGGTGAATACAGACTCTTCGTCTATGTCGCTGATGGGAAAAACAATGCAGCAACTGCCAATATTCCATTTTTGGTAAAATGAGTCATTATCCAAATAATAAATTGTTTTAAGCACATTAAAAGAACTAGCGGAAAAAACTAAACAGCTTGCAGGCTGATAAACAGTATGGAGAAAAAAAGAATTTTTTTGGGAAATCATCAGATCAACATCACGAAAATTGATGTTTCAGGCCATTTTGTAGAAATTGACGGCGAAAAATATTACCAGATCCGGAATTACCATCAGATGCCGGATTTTTTCATCAGCATTGTAAGTGATTCAGATCATTGGATGTTCATCTCAAGCAACGGTTCACTGACGGCAGGACGGAAAGATCGTGACAATGCACTTTTTCCCTATTATACCGTGGATAAAATCCATGATTATAAAGGTAAAACAGGAAGCCGCAGCCTTTTTCTGGTGAATAAAAACAATAAAAAAATGCTCTGGGAACCTTTTACCAGCGATTCTCAGATGTTTTACAACATCACCCGGAACATTTACAAAAGCATCTACGGTAATAAAATCATTTTCGAAGAAATAAATAATGAGCTGGGTTTGTGCTTCAGGTATGCATGGTACAACAGCGAAAAGTTTGGCTTTGTCCGAAAATCAACACTCAGCAACCTTGAAAACAAACCTGCGAACGTTGATGTGCTCGACGGCATAATAAATATCCTGCCTCATGGAGTGGACTATAATTTCCAGAATGAATTCAGCAATCTTGTTGATGCCTACAAGAAGAATGAACAGGCACAAGGAAGCACGCTGGGACTATTCATGCTGAGTGCCATACCCGTTGACCGGGCTGAACCCAGTGAATCGCTGATGGCAACAACAGTATGGTCGGCAGGAATCCCCAAAAAGACATGTATCCTGCTCAGTGAAAATCAAATTGCCAGTTTTATAGCGGATAACCCGATAACTCCGGAAATTGACATCCGTGCCGGAAGAGGTGCTTACTTGGTTAATTTCAGTAAAAATATCAGGGCAAAAAATAAGCTGGACTGGTACATTATAGCCGAAATCAATCAAAGTACGACTGCTGCTGTTGATCTGAACCATCTCATCAGGCATACTCCTGATCTGATTGACCTTGTCACCAGCGATATTGCAAAAGGTACTGAAAACCTGAAGCGCATGGTTTCGTTATCAGATGGTTTCCAAATCACCAATACCGAGATTTGCTATGCCCGGCATTACACCAACACCCTTTTCAACATCATGCGCGGCGGAGTTTTTATTAATAATTATCAAATCGAAAAAACAGATTATGTCCTCTACCTCAGGCAAATTAACCAACTGATTGCAAAAGAATTTCAATCCCTGACCGATCAGCTCCCAGATAAAATATCCTATACCAGATTACTTGCTGCTGCTGAGAAAACGGGCAATGCCGATTTGCAAAGAATAACCAACGAATATCTGCCACTTACTTTCAGCCGGCGACATGGAGATCCCAGCCGGCCATGGAACAGATTTTCCATTCAAACCAAAAATGAAGACGGATCAGCTAAGTTCAACTATGAAGGAAACTGGCGTGATATTTTTCAGAACTGGGAAGCACTGAGCTATTCATTCCCTGAATTTGTGGAAGGGATGATTTCGAAATTTGTCAATTCTTCCACCATCGACGGGTATAATCCATACCGTATCATGCGGAGCGGTATCGACTGGGAAGCACCCGAGCCTGACGATCCGTGGGCTTATATTGGCTATTGGGGTGACCATCAGATCATTTATCTCCAGAAACTGCTTGAGGTCTCCGACAAATATCATCCCGGAAAAATAGACAATTTGCTAACCAGTGAAATTTTTACATACGCAAATGTGCCCTACAGGATCAGAGCCAGTGAGGAAATTCTGAAAAATCCAAAAGACACTGTTGCATTCAATCACACATTGAACCAACAACTCAAAACTGAAGCTGAACACCTGGGTGCTGATGCCAAAATGTTAAAAGCAAAAACCGGTGGTCAGCTTTATAAAGTCAACCTCACCGAAAAAATTTTGGCAACACTGTTATCAAAACTCAGCAACTTTATCCCCGAAGCCGGAATCTGGATGAACACTCAGCGACCGGAGTGGAACGATGCCAACAATGCACTTGTTGGCAACGGGACTTCGATGGTCACCTTATATTATCTGCGCAGATTTTTAAAATTCTGGGGAGACAAACTTAAAAAAATCAAAATCAGCAAAATTGCCATAT
This sequence comes from Sphingobacteriia bacterium, assembly GCA_009930115.1. Lineage (GTDB taxonomy): Bacteria > Bacteroidota > Bacteroidia > Bacteroidales > 4484-276 > RZYY01. The sequence continues at coordinate 2,634 of RZYY01000159.1, forward strand.
CCGAAGAATTGGCCAGATTGCTGGAAAACATGCATTCGTTCTTTAAGGAAAACGAAACACTGCTGCAGGGTAATTTTTCTGATGCCGACCGACTGCGTTTTGCCCGGCATCTGGGACAAGCCCATGCCAAATTCAGGAACGAAATTTATACTTATGCCTTTTCAGGTGAGAAGCTCCATGTTCAGGTGAAAGATTTGCTTCACTTCATCCGTGTCAGCCTGAAATACACCGACCATTCCATTAAAGCCAACAAGCGCAAGGATGCTTTGTACCACGCTTACAATCTCATTTCCATTAAACCCGACGGAATATCCATCCGTCATCTTTATGAAATGCTCGAAGGCCAGGTTGCTGTGCTGAGTTCAGGATATCTTTCAACCATTGAAAACCTTGAGGTGCTTGACGCATTGAAAAAAAGCGATATGTTCAGGCAGGATCAGTACAGTTATATGCTTTACCCTGACCGAAATTTGCCGAGGTTTCTGAAAAAAAACAAGATTCCGGAGCATCTGATCGAATCATCAGTTTTACTGAAAAAGTTATTATCCGATAATGAGACTTCCATCATTCAAAAAGATGCAATTGGCGAATATCACTTTAACAGCAGTTTCCGCAATGCTGATGAAATGTTGAAAGCATTGGATAAATTGCGGATCGGCAATTATAGTCACCTGGTTGAAACTGAAAAGGAAATTATTCAAAATATTTATGAAAAAGTGTTTGATCATCAATCGTTTACAGGACGATCCGGTACATTCTATGGCTACGAAGGACTGGGTTCTATTTACTGGCACATGGTTTCAAAGCTATTGCTGGCAACCCAGGAATGCTTTTTTAAAGCAGTGGACGAAAGTGCTGACGAAACAATCATTGGACGATTTAAAACCCATTATTACGAAATCAAAGCAGGAATAGGTCTCTACAAAAAACCGGACATCTACGGCGCTTTCCCGACCGATGCCTATTCGCACACTCCGGGTAATGCCGGAGTCAAACAACCCGGCTTGACCGGACAGGTAAAAGAGGATGTGATTTCAAGAATAGGAGAGCTGGGTTTGAGAATCACCAACGGGAATATTCTGCTGGATGCAGCCTTGGTAAACAATGAGGAAATTCTGCAGAAAAAACAAACTTTCGAATTCTACACCGTTGACGGAAAGATCAGAAAAATCCAATTGAAAAAAGGCCAGACAGGATTTACTTTTTGCCTTACACCTTTCATTCTGAACTTTGACGGCAAAAATGAAATCACGGTTTATTACACCGACAGCAGTTCCGAGCTAATTCCGGGAAATTCGATAAACCAAAGAATCAGCAGCCTGATTTTCAGTCGCAGCGGTAAAATTGACCGTGTGGAAGTCAGTCTGAAAATCAAAAAGCAGTAAAATGGAAAAATATAATAACCACCTCATTCAGGTATTTCTGATAATATTAGTTCTAATAAGCTGTAAATCATCAGGGCCAAAAGAGATGAACGCTGAAAAAAAACCTTTGCAGTCTGAAGAAATGCTGCTTAATGGCATGGTTGAAGCTGTTTGCTATTCCGGTTTCAGAAGTGGTCAGCATCCCGACAGAGGCAATGGAGCGGTTAATCCCGGTTATCATGAAATTCTCGAAGACCTTCAAATACTCATCCAACAGACTCCTTTCCGGCTGATCCGGATGTACGATTGTGGCGAAAATACCCAAATGACATTACGCGTGATAAAGGAAAACCAGCTCGGTCTTAAGGTCATGCTCGGAATCTGGCTCCGGGCAGAGCTTAGCGCCCACGAAACCTGTGAATGGCTTACTGCTCCTATTCCGCAGGAAACACTCGACCAGAACAAAAACTTAAATGCCCGGGAAATCGAAACAGGGATTCTTTTGGCTAATGCTTATCAGGATATCATCATTGCGGTGAATGTTGGTAACGAAGCGCTGGTCGATTGGAATGACCACAAAGTTTCAGTTGACAGTATGATTTCGTATGTGAAAAAGGTAAAAGCTGCAACAGATCAGCCGGTAACGGTTGCCGACAATTATAAATGGTGGTCAGACAAGGGGATGGAACTTACAGAGATTACTGATTTTGTGTCGATACATGTCTATCCTGTCTGGGAAGGGAAAGATATTGATGAAGGACTATCATATACCATCAAAAATGTGGAGGAAGTGATGACCACTTTGCCGGGCAAACAAATTGTAATTACCGAAGCAGGATGGGCAACTGTGGCAAGCGAATTTGGCAAACGCGCAAGTCAGGAAAAACAAAAACAATACATCGGAGAATTACTGGACTGGGCTGAAAAACACCATTTTACTGTTTTCATTTTTGAAGCTTTCGACGAAGATTGGAAAGGTGATCCGGGCAATCCCCTGGGTGCAGAAAAACATTGGGGACTTTTCACTGTTGACCGGCATCCCAAGCAAGTTGTTGATCTTTTCTCATCCACACATTAATATTTTAGAAACCTGACCGGCTTTCATTAATCACTAAAAATCTAGATAATGACAACGATTGCGGTAAAAGAAACTGAACTCGGTAATGTAAATGAAACCCAGAGCGATATTGTCCCTTTTGGGCAAAAACTGGCTTTTGGTTCGGGGCATCTTGCCAATCAGCTGTTTCCGGCTGCACTGGGAGTATTCATGATCATTCTGGTGTTGGCGCTGAAGATGGACCCTTTCCTTGCAGGATTACTTGCCGCAATTCCTCGCCTGCTCGACGCCCTTACTGATCCGATTATGGGTTATATTTCGGACAATACACGTTCGAAATGGGGACGCCGAAAACCATATATTTTCGCAGGCAGTATTCTTACAGGCCTTACATTCATGGTGATGTGGCAGCTTTATCCGGAGAATTCGCAGACTTACAACTTTTTTTATTTCCTCATCCTTTCTATAGTTTTTTATATCGGTTACACCATTTTCGCCACTCCGCTCATAGGCCTTGGTTATGAAATGAGCCCTGACTACAACGAACGAACCCGACTGATGGCTGTGTCACAATGGATGGGACAATTTGCCTGGATGATTGCCCCCTGGTTTTGGGTAATCATTTACAATCAACATCTCTATGAAACAGCACCAATTGGTGCACGCAACCTTGCAATCTGGGTTGGAGGACTATGTATGATCCTCGGCATAATGCCGGCGTTTTTTTGTAAAGAACTTGTGCTTCCTGATTCACAGAAAATCAACCGGCTTTCCTTCAAAGACCTGGCTGTCAATATGAAAGAATTCATGATCGGGATAAGGCAAACCATTACAAGTAAACCTTTCCTGCGATTGTGCGGAGCTACTTTCTTTGTTTTCAACGGATTTCAGACAATAGCCCAATTTTCATTTTTTATCATTATCTTCTACTTGTTCAATGGCGACACCGTTGCTGCAGGCAACTGGCCTGCATGGTTTGGTACTGTTAGTGCACTGGCAACAGCATTTCTGGTTATTCCGGTAATTACCCTGATATCCCAGAAAACAGGTAAAAAGAACGCATTCATCATTTCCACACTGATTTCCATAGTTGGATATGCGCTTAAGTGGTG
>RZYY01000436.1 GCA_009930115.1 Sphingobacteriia bacterium
TGGGTGATCTGATGCGTAAAAAGAATGATTTCGACAGAGCACTCGAATATTATCAGCAAAGTTTATCACTTTCAGAAAAAGCTGGAATGAAGCCGGAAGCTATGCGCAGTTTGCACAGCATTGCTGAAATATACCGGCTATCAGGTAATTATCGTAATACAGTGGATTACCTTTTGCGCTATTCTTCGCTAAAGGACACAATTTTTAATGAAGAAAAACACAGACAACTTGCAGAATTCGAAGCACGCTATGAAATCGAAAAAAAGGAACGTGAAAATCTCTTGCTGAAAAACAAGGCACGAATATACCGTAACCAGAAGATAATCTTTATTATATCCGGGTCAGCATTGCTGATGATTACACTGGTATTGCTAATGTTGCTCAGTATCAAGCGAAAATCATTGCAGCAAAGTCGGCTGCTATGCGAAAAAGACCGTCAGCTTCATCAGCTTGACCTGGAGAAGAAGGAAAAGGAAAACCAGTACCTTCAGGATGTCCTTTTTGCCGAAGAACAGATCAACCGGCTGCAAACCGAAAAACTACAACGGAAAAACAGGGAGCTCTCCACTGCTACTGTCCATATCCTCAATAAAAATGAAGTTCTTGGCAGCATCCGAAAATTAGCTTCCGGCTGGCTCCAAAAGCCGGATACTGATATTTCGGCGGAGCTGAAAACTCTTATTCGTAACATCGATGATAACACCGACCTTGATGAGCAATGGAATCAATTCAAACTGCATTTTGAGTCTGTTCACAAAGGTTTTTTCGAGAGATTGCAAAAACAATTTCCCGGTTTAACTCCAAATGAGCTCAAACTATGTGCTTACCTTCATATGAACCTGTCCACCAAAGAAATCGCCCAAATGCTCAATATCAGTATAGAATCAGTAACCACAAAACGCTACCGGCTGCGTAAAAAACTGGGACTCGACAAAGATGAAAACCTGGTGGGATTTTTAGGAGGATATTAGTTTCAGGAAAAATATGATTTCAACAAAGCATTATGAATGATGGTGGTATGAAGGCTTTTATGACTGTGTTGACCGATCGTACCTCATGTGAAAAAGCGCACCTTCAGGATTACTCCATGGGCAGAAAGGTGTTCCGGTAATTTCACCTTAATTGTAACGATAGGGTAAGCAAGCCTTTTTAGACAGCCACTGTTACTTTCGCACGAATAGCAGCAGGGACTTAATTTCATGGTTGATCCCGTTACTGGAAAAAGCAGGTTTGATTATACTTCAGTAT
>RZYY01000437.1 GCA_009930115.1 Sphingobacteriia bacterium
AGTCATTACTGACCCCATAGCTTCAAGCACCTGATCGCTGACAAAATTTTCAGAGGCAATCAGTTCGATACCGTGCATCTGCCTTTCGCGTTCCTGTTTGATAATGTTAAAAACCTGCGTATCCCTTTTCATAATATTTATGTTAATGAAATGATTAATAATAATTTTTCTGTTGATAAAACTGCAAAATTAAGCAAATATTTGCCATGTCATCCTCTTTGAGATGCTTCCAAAATCAAACATCCGACAAATAAATAAGTTTGAAATCCGGAGGACGGAATCTTAAGAAATACTTAAGCAGCTTAACGGACAGCCACAAACAGTTCCGGAAAAAAATGGTTTTGGATTACAGATTTTCCAGCATACCCAGTATGAGTTTTGTCATATGGGGTTCAACCAGGCTTGCTGCATCAATAACGCCCTCGTGAGTGATTCTTTCGATTTTTCCTTCCACTCCGAGATCAGAAATAACCGAAATGGCAAAACACGGAAGTGACATATGCCGTGCGACAATAGCTTCAGGTACAGTTGACATGCCGACGGCATCTGCACCAATTTTTCGAATATAGCGATATTCGGCCGGGGTTTCGTAATTTGGCCCGGTAACGGCAGCATAAACGCCTTTTCTTATGTGAATATCCATTTTTGCAGCTATTTCCGTTGCCAGTGCTATTAATCGCTTGTCATACACCTCACTCATATCGGGAAACCGGGGACCGATCCTGTCGTCATTGGGGCCAACCAGAGGATTTTGGCCGGTGAGGTTAATATGATCTTCAACAATCATCATATCGCCGACATGAAAATCAGGATTTGTTCCGCCGCTGGCATTCGACAGAAACAAATATTTGATTCCCATTGCAGCAATTACCCTGATCGGAAAGGTGACCTGCTGCATGCTGTAGCCTTCGTAATAATGAAAACGACCTTTAAGAGCCACAACATTTTTGTTTTTTACTTTTCCAAAAATCAATTGGCCCTGATGGCCCTGAACCGTTGATACCGGGAAATTGGGGATCATTTGATAGGGTATGGTATGAACGATCTCAATCTGGCTGGTAAAATTCCCAAGGCCAGTACCCAGCACAATTCCGATTTCGGGTCTGATGCTCGTGAGGTTCTCAATAAACTTCTTTGTTTTCTCTATTTTCTCGAACATAATTTCTGATTTGGTCATTAAAACTTTTCCTGTATTCAGTATGAATTTTTACTTCGATGGGCAAATAAAATAGTGGCAAATC